>NZ_FNTJ01000001.1:3744318-4044621 GCF_900105185.1 Pseudomonas saponiphila
CCCGAACAGGCTGTGCAGTCCGAGAAACAGGCCTCGGGCCGTGCTGCCCCGGGGCATCAGGCCCTTGAGTTCGATACAGGCATAGACACCGACGAACAGCGCCAGCATCAGCCAGTGCATCAGGATCGACAGTCGCGCATAGCGCGATGGTACGGATTGAGCAGTCATACACAGTCCTCACGGTGATTCGGCACGCCTGAGTCATTCAGGTCGTCGCAGGGCCCGCGCAACGTCTTTTGCTGCCCGGGTGCGCCACCTTGCCGGGCCAGCCTTAAGGCAACCTGAAGAGCGCTGGGATGTCTCTTTGCCATCTTCAGATTGGGTTAAGAAAGCCTGCCGATACTCCTCCCCAACACGCTTCGGGAGGCTCTATATCCATGCCTGGCTTCGACTGCAACATCCACCTGCCGCTCAGCTTCGGCTGCGACGCCGCCACGCCCCTGACCCTGGCCCGCAGCTTGTCCGGGGAGCCCCAGCGCGCGGTTTTCGAAGCCTATGTCAGCCAGCGCTTCCGCCAGGTTCACGGCGCCAACATTCATCATTTCATGCCGCAGCTGTTCGGCCTCAGCGATCACCTGGGCGCGCTGTGCGCCGTCGCCGGGGTGCGCCTGGCCAGCAGCGGCCCGCTGTTTCTGGAGCGCTATCTGGATGCCCCGATCGAAACCCTGATCGACCTCGCCGCACAACGCCCGGTGGAGGGCCCGGTGGAACGCCAGGGCGTGGTGGAGGTGGGCAACCTGGCGGCCAGCGACACCGGCAGCGCGCGATTGTCGATCATCGCCATCACCTGGCTGCTGGCCATGGACGGCCTGGAATGGGTGGCGTTCACCGGCAACGTCGGCCTGGTCAACAGCTTCCATCGCCTGGGCCTGCGCCCCTTGACCCTGTGCGCGGCCGACCCCGCGCGCCTGGGTGAAGACCGTCATCACTGGGGCAGCTACTACCAGAGCCAGCCAGCCGTACACGTGGGCAACATCCGTGCGGGGTTCATCCATTTGCGCAACATGGGGATGTTCAACCGCCTGGGCCTGCCACTGTCGTTCGAGGAGAGCAGCCATGTCGCTTGAAGTGCAGCGTTTCAAGGAAGCGCTTCGTCAACACGCCGAACAAAAGACCGTCCATATCGCGCTCTGGGGTGATCGCCTGCGCCTGGACTACGCCACCCTCTACGCCGAGGTGATCTACCGCCAGCAACGCCTGCGCGATGAACAGGTGCAGGTCGTGGCGCTGGCCCTGGACAACGGCCCGGAACTGCTGCTGTGGGACCTGGCCGCGCTGTTCGAGGGCCTGGCCTGCCTGACCCTGCCACCCTTCTTCACCGACGCCCAGCGCCTGCACTGCCTGGAACAGAGCCGCGCCGAACTGCTGGTGGCCGAAGACGGCCAGGAGGCGGCGCTGCAAGCCGCCGGTTACCAACGCCAGGGCGAGTTCTGGCGCCGGCGTTTCGACGGACCGTCGAGCATGCCCCCGGGCACCGCGAAACTGACCTTCACCTCTGGCACCACCGGCACCCCCAAGGGCGTGTGCCTGGGCGCCGAGAGCCTGCTGCGGGTGGCCCGGGAGCTGGAGCAGGCCAGTCATTCCAGCAATCCGCGCCATCACTTGGCGCTGCTGCCGCTGGGGATTCTTCTGGAAAACCTGGGCTGCTACGCCACGCTCTACGCCGGGGCCACCCTCAGCCTGCCCAGCCAGAAGACCCTGGGCATCCAGGGCGCCAGCGGCGTCGACGTGCCGACCCTGCTCGGCTGCCTGGCCGAGCGCCGGGCCGAGAGCCTGATCCTGGTGCCTCAGTTGCTGCTGTTGCTGGTGAACGCCGCCGAGCAGCGCCAGTTCAACCCCGCCAGCCTGCGCTTCGCTGCGGTCGGCGGGGCCAAGGTGTCCCTGGAGCTGCTGCAACGGGCCCAGCGCCTGGGCCTGCCGGTCTACGAAGGCTACGGGCTGTCGGAATGCGCCTCGGTGGTGTGCCTCAACCGCCCCGGGGCACATCGCCCGGGCAGCGTCGGCCAGCCCTTGCCCCATGTCCGGGTGCACCTGGCGGCCGATGGCGAGGTGCTGATCGAAGGCTCACAACTGCTGGGCTACCTGGGACAAACCGACACTCTCGACGGCTGGTGGCACAGCGGCGATATCGGCGAGTTCGACAGCGACGGCTACCTCTACCTCAAGGGCCGCAAGAAGCATCAGTTCGTCACCAGCTACGGGCGCAACGTCAACCCCGAATGGGTCGAAGCCGAGCTGACCCAACGCAGCCACATTGCCCAGGCCTTCGTCTATGGCGAGGCCCTGCCGCGCAACCACGCCCTGCTCTGGCCGCACCGCGCGGATTGCAGCGACAGCCAGCTGGCCGCCGCCGTGGCCCAGGCCAACGAGGCCTTGCCCGATTACGCCCAGGTCCATCACTGGACCCGCCTGCAGCAGCCCTTCACTCCGGCCAACGGCCTCCTGACCGCCAATGGCCGGCCGCGCCGCGAGGCCATCGTCGAACACTACCGCGACCTGCTCTGCCCCCACCTTCATTCCGAGGAATCATCGTCATGAGTTTTTTCGACCAACTGCAAGCGGCCACCGCACAGGAGCGGGAGCACCTGTTCAACCTGCCGATCATTCGCGAAGCCGTGGCCGGCCAGGTCAGCCTTGAGGGCTACCGGGCCTTCCTGACCCAGGCCTATTACCACGTGCGCCACACCGTGCCGCTGATGATGGCCTGTGGCGCTCGCCTGCCGGAGCGCCTGGAATGGCTGCGCAGCGCGGTGTGCGAGTACATCGAGGATGAGTACGGCCACGAGCAGTGGGTGCTCAACGACATCGTTGCCTGCGGCGGCGAGCGCCTGGCGGTGCGCGACGGCCAGCCCTGCATGGCCATTGAATTGATGGTGAGCTTTCTCTACGACCTGATCGCCCGCGGCAACCCGGTGGGCCTGTTCGGCATGGTCAACGTGCTGGAAGGCACCAGCATCGCCCTGGCCACCATGGCCGCCGGTAGCATTCAGGAGAGCCTGCAACTGCCACAGAGCGCGTTCAGCTACCTGGCGTCCCACGGTGCCCTGGACATCGAGCACATGCAGACCTACCGGCGCCTGATGGATCGTCTCGACGATCCCGCCGACCAGGCCGCGGTGATCCATGCCTCCAAGGTGGTCTATCACCTGTACAGCGAGATGTTCCGCGGTCTGCCACGTGTCGGGGAGCGCGCCCATGCGTCTGTCTGATACCCGCGCGGTGCTCACCGGGGCCAGTGGCGGCATCGGTCTGGCCATCGCCGAAGCCCTGTGCGCCAGTGGTGCCCAGGTGCTGGCCGTGGCCCGGCACAAGGAACCCCTGGCGCCGCTGCTGGCGCGCTACCCCAACCGACTGTGCTGGGTCTCGGCGGACCTGACCTTCCTCAGCGACCGGCGCAAGGTGCTGCTGGCCGCCGAGGCCATCGGCGGCGTCAACCTGTTGATCAACGCCGCCGGAATCAACCACTTCGCCATGCTCGAACAGCTCGATGATGCCGAGATCAACGCCATGCTGGCGGTCAACATCGGCGCGCCGATGTGCCTGACCCGTCTGCTGCTGCCGATGCTGCAACAGGCGCCCAGCGCCATGCTGGTCAACGTCGGCTCCACCTACGGCTCCATCGGCTACCCCGGCTACGCCGCCTACTGCGCCAGCAAGTTCGCCCTGCGCGGTTTTTCCGAGGCCCTGCGCCGGGAGCTGGCCGATACCCGGGTCAACGTGCTCTATGTGGCGCCGCGCGCCACCCGCACCCGCATGAACAGCCCCGCGGCCCAGGCCTTGAACGCTGCCTTGAAAAGCAACGTCGACGATCCGCAGACCGTGGCCAACGCGGTGCTGCACGCCATCGCCGGCGACCACCGCGAGCTGTACCTGGGCTGGCCGGAACGGTTTTTCGTGCGCCTCAACAGCCTGCTGCCAAATCTGGTGGACCGCGGCCTGCACAAACACCTGCCGCTGATCCGGCGGCTGAGCATTCGATCCGAACGGGAGCACGAGGAACCATGAAAGCCCTGATCAGTGCATTGTTGCTGGCCTGCCTGAGCCTGCCCGCCTGGGCCCTGGATGCCGCCGACCAGCAGCGGCTCAACGGTATCCAGCAAGGCTGGGCGCACATTCAGTACCAGCTGCCGGCCGAGCAGCGGGCCGCGGCCTTCGAACAACTGGCCACGCAAACCCGGGCCTTCACTCAGGAGCGTCCTGCGCTGGCGGAGGCCTGGATCTGGTCGGGCATCGTCACTAGCAGTTGGGCCGGCGCCCAGGGCGGGCTCGGTGCCCTGAGCAAGGCCAAGGCGGCCAAGGCCGACCTGGAGCTGGCCCTGGGCCTGGACCCCAAGGCGCTGCAAGGTTCCGCCTACACCAGCCTCGCTGCGCTGTATGATCGCGTTCCCGGCTGGCCCATCGGTTTCGGCGACGCCGACAAGGCCGAGGAACTGCTCCAGCAAGCCTTGCAGCAAAACCCCGAGGGCCTGGATAGTCTGTACTTCTGGGGTGACCACCTGTATCGCCAGGGCCGCTACGGCGAAGCCCGGGTCGCCTTGCTCAAGGCCCTGCAGGCAGCGCCGCGCCCCGGTCGGGAAGTGGCCGATCAGGGCCGGCGCGAAGAGATCCGCGCCTTGCTGGCCGAGGTGGGCAAGAAAATCAGATGACCGGAACAGGACAGGAGTCGATGTGCGCTTACTACTGATCGAGGACGACCAGCCCCTGGGCGAAGGTATCCACCAGGCCTTGAGCCGCGAAGGCTACACCGTGGACTGGCTCAGGGACGGCAACAGCGCGCTGCATGCGCTGCTCAGCGAAACCTTCGACCTGGCCCTGCTCGATCTGGGGCTGCCGCGCCTGGACGGCCTGCAAGTGCTCAAGCGCCTGCGCGACAGCGGCTCGACCCTGCCGGTGCTGATCCTCACCGCCCGGGACGCCACCGAGGATCGCATCGCCGGCCTCGACGCCGGCGCCGACGACTACCTGATCAAGCCCTTCGACCTGGATGAGCTCAAGGCCCGGCTGCGGGCCCTGCTGCGCCGCAGCGCCGGCCGTGCCCGGGTGTTGATCGAGCATGCAGGCATCAGCCTCGATCCGGGCAACCAGCAGGTGCACTACCACGGCGAGCCGGTAGCCCTGACGCCCAAGGAATACCAGCTGCTCTACGAACTGCTCTCGCCGCCGGGCCGGGTGATGACCCGCGACCGCCTGGTGCAACTGCTCTACGGCTGGAATGAAGAGGCCGAGAGCAACACCCTGGAAGTGCACATCCACCATTTGCGCAAGAAGTTCTCCGCCGACCTGATCCGCACCATTCGTGGGGTGGGTTACCTGGTGGAGGAGCGTCGATGAACTCGATCCGCCGGCGCACCCTGACCCTGATCATCGGTCTGCTGTTCGCCGGCCTGCTGATTCTGACCAGCTTCAACCTGCACGACAGCAACCACGAGATCGACGAAGTCTACGATGCCCAGCTGGCGCAACATGCCCGGCTGCTGCTGGGCATCATGCGCATGCCCAACAGCAGCATCGATCAGGCCCAGCTGTATCACGCCTTCAACCTGGCCCTGAGCCAGGCCATGCCCCAGGTCGACGGCCACCCTTACGAAAGCAAGATCGCCTTCCAGGTATGGAACCGCAAAGGCAACCTGCTGGTGCGCACCACCAGCGCCCCCACCTATGCCCTGCAACCGTTGGCCCCGGGCTTCGGCACCGCTCTGGACCCCAACGACCATCAGTGGCGCACCTTCACCCTCGACGACCCGGACTCGGGCCTGCGGATCTGGGTCGGCGAGCGGGTCGATGTGCGCAGCGACCTGGTCAGCCGCATCATGCGCCACACCCTGTGGCCCAACGTCCTGGGCAGTCTGTTGCTGGCCGTGATCATCTGGCTGGCCATCGGCTGGGGCCTGCGCCCCCTGGCCAATATGGCCGCGATCCTGCGGGCGCGCCCCAGCGGCTCCCTGGAACCCTTGCACCTGGACCCCCTGCCCAGGGAGCTGGAACCCATGCAGGCGGCCCTCAACCGCATGCTGACGCAGATCCAGGAGCTGCTGGGCCGCGAACGGCGCTTCATTGCCGACGCCGCCCATGAGCTGCGCACGCCCCTGGCGGTGTTGCGGGTGCACGCGCAGAACCTGCTGCAAGCCGGTACCGAAGAAGAACGCCGGGCCTCCCTGGAATCGCTGATCCTCGGCGTCGACCGCGCCGGGCGCCTGGTCAACCAGCTGCTGACCATGGCCCGCCTGGAACCCAAGGCGCAGGTGCCCAGCGAACAGCTCATCGACCTGGCCCACACCGTGCGCGACAGCCTGGTGCAACTGACCCCATGGCTGCTGAACAAGGGCCTGGAACTGTCGTTCGACGTCGACGAACGCGCCTACCCGATCCGTGCCGAAGCGGCCTCCATCGATATCGCCCTGAACAACCTGATCAGCAACGCGGTGAACTTTTCACCGGCCAATGGCCTAATCAATGTGCGCCTGGCCCAGGTCGGCGAGCATTTCGAACTCAGCGTCGAGGACCAGGGCCCGGGCATCGACGAAAGCCAGCGCGAGCGCTTGTTCGAGCGTTTCTACAGTCGCGGCAACGTCCACGGCGCCGGCCTTGGGCTGACCATCGTCAGCGTCATCGCCCGGCACCTGGGCGGCCGGATCAGCCTCGACAATCTGCCCCAGGGCGGCCTGCGCGCCACCCTGTCGATCCCCTGCGATCAACCGCTGCAGCTGGGCAGTGCCTGGACGACGCGCCGCGAGCAATAGCCCGTGGGCGGGCGCCGGGACTGAACGCTCAGTCCGGCGTGGCCTTCGCGGACAGCGCGATCAAGTGCTCGCCGCAACCGAAGCCGCCCACCGCATTGTCGTACCAGGACACCTCCACCACCGCGATGCAGTCGTCATAGGACTGCCCCACCAGCGTGCCGTCGGCCTTGAACACCCGCAGGTAGCCGCCAACGCTGTAGCGCGAACTGTCGCCATCGCCGGGCATGGTCATGCTGGGAATCCAGGTGCGCCAGCTGAACAAGCGGTATTTCTGGTAGTAGAAGGCCTGGTCGGGGCTGTAGCCGCGGCCCTGATACGGCGTGCCGTAGTAGAACAAGCCGTAGGCCTGGTACGCCAGGAACAGCGCCAGTGCGGCGCCCAGAACGAGTTTGATTTTTTGCATCGCGAGGGTCGTTCCTTTTACCCGTGGGGTCTTCAAGAGGGGGCCGGTCCAGCGGGCTCAGGCAGGCCTGGACAAGTGCCTTGCACAGGGCCGGGCATGGTCCTGAGCGGCGGCATTCTAGAGCAATGGCGGCGCAAAAGAGAGCTGAGAATCGTGCGCGGCCAGGGCTGCCTGGCCCATGGGATCGACGCCGGGCCGGCTCGTTGACAAGCACCGTGGTGGCGCCGACCATCCGCCGCCGTCAGCACTGGCGGATGTCGCAAAGGCGTTGTTCGAGGTCGAATCCAGCCTGCCGGCCCAATGCGTGCTGTCCATACTCAAGGGCCTTGTCCCCTGGTAATGGAATGCCCTTGTGAACCTGCCACCGGTCCTGCCCGACATCACCCCTGCCCTGGTCAACCCGATACGCCTGGACCAGGACGATCTGCGTCACTTCAAGGAGCGTGGCTTCATCAAGTTGCGCAGTCTGTTGACCCCCGCGGCCATCCTGCAACTGCGCGAACTGGCCGACAGTCAACTGCGCGCAACGCCCTCGGGCGCCTCGGCCCATGGTGACGGCTTCAGTCGCCTGACTCACCGGGTGACCCAGGTCGGCATCCTTGAGCGACTCTATCGGCAACCGGCATTTACCCAAGTGCTGACCTCGCTCTGCGGCTGCCGGCTGATCATGAGCGAGGCCCAGAGCTTCGAGCTGGGGGTGGGACGCTCGGGTTTTGCCTGGCATTACGACTCGCTGAACTTTCGCTACATCCGCCCCCAGGACCCGGCCTTCAGCCTGTGGCTGCCGTTGCAGCCGATCCGCCCCGAGCGGCAGGGTGGCGGCATGGCCTGGGTGCCGCTGTCGCGGTTCTCGGCCCAGGCGAACTTCCAGTTCTCGCGCCTGTTGGCGGAAAAGCTGGCCCGGGGCGAGTCGATCGAGGATTTTTCCGCGCACCTGCGCCAGACCTACTGCACCCCCGGCCTACTCACCGACAGCTTCGAACAACAGCGCATCGAAGAAGCCTTCGAACCCGGCGACGCCCTGCTGTTCAGCAAGTACCTGTGGCACCGCTCCAGCCCGCTGCTGGCCGGCGACCTGGAGCGGCGCCAGGCCGTGACCTTGCGCTTGCTGGACTGGCGCGCGCGCCTCGATCCACTGCTGCTGGACGGCGAAACCCGCAGCGCCGGCGGGCTCGGCATGGGCCTGGACGGCGGCCCGCTGAACCCGGTGTCCTATGGCTCGCGTTTCGTCGATCTGCAGCCCGGGGCGCCGATCCGCAGCTCGGCCCATTGCGGGCCGATTCTCTGAGCACGGCTAGGGTTGGGGCCCCAGCAACACCTGTTGCTGGGCCGCGCACAGCTCCATCAGGTAGTCCCAGACCACCCGCAAGCGCACCGACTTGTGCAGCTCGCGGCGGGTGCTGATCCAGTAGGCGCGCTGGATGCTCTCGGCCGGCAACAGCGGCACCAGTTGCGGGTCGGCGGCGGCCATGTAGCACGGCAGCACGGCGATCCCCAGGCCGGAACGGGCCGCCTCCTGCTGGGCGATGACGCTGGTGCTGTGGAACACCACTTGCGGGTTGCGGCAGAACTGGTTGAGGAACATCAGCTCCTGGCTGAACAGCAGGTCGTCGACGTAGCCGATCCAGGCGTGGCGCCCCAGGTCTTCGCGGCTGCGCAGGGACGGCGCGCGGTCCAGGTAGCCTTGGCTGGCGTAGAGCGCCAGGCGGTAGTCGGTGAGCTTGCGGGTCACCAGCATGTCGGCGCTGGGGCGCTCCAGGTGAATGCTGATTTCCGCCTCGCGGTTGAGAATGCTGACAAAACGCGGCACCGCCACCAGTTCCACTTCCAGCCCCGGGTAACGCTCGAACAGCGCGGACATGCGCCCGGCGAGAAACTTCACCCCCAGGCCTTCGGTGACCCCCACGCGGATCTTGCCCAGGGGCGCGCTGGACTGGGTGATTTCCTCCTGGGCCAGCAAAGCGACGTTTTCCATGGCCTCGGCGTGCTTGAGCAGCGCCTCGCCAGCCGGGGTCAGTTGGTAGCCCTGGGCCTGCTGGACGAACAGCGCGGTGCCCAGGGCCTGCTCTACCGCCTCGATATGCCGGGCCACGGTGGCGTGGGTGGTGTTCAGCCGGCGCGCCGCGGTAAGCAGGCGCCCGCTGCGTTGCAGTTCAAGAAAGTAGCGCAGGTCGTTCCAGTCGAACATGGAAAATCCTTATCGATGTCGAGGTCGGCGATTGTTAGAAAACGCACAGCGGGTGGGCAAAAACTAACATTCTTTTAACGAAAGCTAACAACTAGGATGAGGCAACAAGAATCAGAACAAGAAGAGGTCACGGATGCTTCCCGCCTTTGACGCCTACGACTACATCGTGGTCGGCGCCGGTCCCGCCGGCTGTCTGCTGGCCAATCGCCTGTCGGCCAACCCCCAGCATCGGGTGCTGCTGCTGGAAGCCGGCGGTCGCGACAACTACCCCTGGATCCACATTCCCGTCGGCTACCTGTTCTGCATCGGCAATCCGCGCACCGACTGGTGCTTCAAGACCGAAGCCGAACCGGGCCTGCAGGGCCGCAGCCTGAGCTACCCGCGGGGCAAGGTGCTGGGGGGCTGCTCGTCGATCAACGGCATGATCTACATGCGCGGCCAGGCCGCCGACTATGACGATTGGGCCGCCGCAGGCAACCCGGGCTGGAGCTGGCAGGATGTGCTGCCGCTGTTCAGGAAAAGCGAGAATCACTTTGCCGGCGACAGCCAGCTGCACGGCGCCGCCGGCGAATGGCGGGTCGAGCGCCAGCGCCTGTCGTGGCCGATCCTCGATGCCTTTCGCACGGCCGCCGAGCAGAGCGGCATCGCCAGCATCGATGACTTCAACGGCGGCGACAACGAAGGCTGCGGCTACTTCCAGGTCAACCAGAAGGCCGGGGTACGCTGGAACGCCGCCAAGGCCTTTCTCAAGCCGATCGCCCAGCGCGCCAATCTGGTGGTGCTGACCGGGGTCGAGGTACAGCGGCTGATCCTCGAAAACGCTCGCGCCACGGCGGTACGGGCCTTCAGCCAAGGCCGTCAGGTGGACTTCAAGGCGCGCCGGGAAATCATCCTGTGCGCCGGTTCCATTGGCTCGCCGAGCATTCTCCAGCGCTCCGGAATTGGCCCAAGCGAGCTTCTGCAACGCTTGGGGATCGGCGTCAGCCATGCCCTGCCCGGGGTCGGCGGCAACCTGCAGGACCACCTGCAACTGCGCTTGATCTACCAGCTGGAAAACGCCCGCACCCTGAACCAGATCGCCTCCAGCCTGTGGGGCAAGATGGGCATGGGCCTGCGCTACCTGTATGACCGCAGCGGCCCGCTGTCCATGGCCCCGAGCCAGCTTGGCGCCTTTGCCCGCTCGGGCCCGGAGCAGACCCGGGCCAACCTTGAATACCACGTGCAGCCGCTGTCCCTGGAGCGCTTCGGCGAGCCCTTGCACAGTTTCCCGGCCTTTACCGCCTCGGTCTGCGACCTGCGCCCGCAGAGCCGCGGCCGGGTCGAGATCCGCTCCGTGGAAGCCGGCGCGGCGCCGTTGATCCAGCCCAACTACCTGAGCCACCCCGAAGACCTGCGGGTCGCCGCCGACGCCATTCGCCTGACCCGGCGCATCGTCGGCGCGCCGGCCCTGCAGCCGTTCAACCCCCGGGAATACCTGCCAGGGCCGCAACTGCAAAGTGAAGAGCAGTTGCATGAAGCGGCGGCGCGGATCGGCACCACCATCTTCCACCCGGTGGGCACCTGCCGCATGGGCAGCGACGCCGACGCCGTGGTGGACGCGCAACTGCGGGTGCACGGCATTCCCGGGTTGCGCATTGCCGATGCCTCGATCATGCCGCGCATCACCTCGGGCAATACCTGCTCGCCGACCCTGATGATCGCCGAGAAGGCTGCCGAACTGATTCTTGCCGGCGTCCCCAGGAACAGCGTCCAGCACAAGGAACCCGCCACCTCGACATGACCCTGAGATGGGAACCGGCTGGCCGGTGAAGGTGCCCCAAGGCCGGCGCTCGGCTCAAGGGCCTGTTCGCTGGCAAGCCAGCTCCTACGGAACGGCAGGAACAGATGCACCCGATGTAGGAGCCGGCTTGCCGGCGAAGGCGCACCCCAAGGCCGGCGACCGGCTAAAGGGGCTCTTCGCTGGCAAGCCAGCTCCTACGGGATGGCAGGAACAGGTGTACCCGATGTAGGAGCCGGCTTGCCGGCGAAGGCGTCTGCAAGGCCGGCACCTGACTCAGGGGCCTGTTCGCTGGCAAGCCAGCTCCTACGGTCGGCAGGGAAACGAAGGCTTAACGCGCGCGCGATAAGCCCGCAACAACGGCGCCGGTCACGGCGTCGGCAGTGGAACAACAACAATAATCACTGTAAGGAAGCCCCCCATGTCAGAACACGTACAGCCCCTGAACCCGACCCTGCAGGACACCACCGCCCATGGCGGGCAGAAGGTCATCTTCGCCTCGTCCCTCGGCACGGTGTTCGAGTGGTATGACTTCTTTCTCTATGGCGCCCTGGCGGCGGTGATCAGCAAGCAGTTCTTCGCCGGGGTCAACGACACCACGGCGTTCATCTTCGCCTTGATGGCCTTCGCCGCCGGCTTCGTGGTGCGCCCCTTCGGCGCCCTGGTGTTCGGCCGCCTGGGGGACATGATCGGGCGCAAGTACACCTTCCTCGCCACCATCATCCTCATGGGCATGGCCACCTTCGCCGTGGGCCTGCTGCCCAACTACGCCAGCATCGGCATCGCCGCGCCGATCATCCTGGTGGCCCTGCGCATGCTCCAGGGGCTGGCCCTGGGCGGTGAATACGGCGGCGCCGCGACCTATGTCGCCGAGCACGCGCCCCAGGGCAAGCGTGGCTTGCACACCAGCTGGATCCAGTCCACCGCGACCCTGGGCCTGCTGCTGTCGCTGCTGGTGGTGCTGGCCTGCCGTTACTTCACTGGCGATCAGTTCGAGGTCTGGGGCTGGCGCCTGCCATTCCTGCTGTCCATCGTCCTGCTGGGCATTTCCACCTGGATCCGCATGAGCCTGCACGAGTCGCCGGCCTTCCTGAAAATGAAGGAGGAAGGCCGTGCCAGCAAGGCGCCGATCCGCGAGTCGTTCGGCAAATGGGAGAACCTCAAGGTGGTGCTGATCGCCCTGTTCAGCATCAACGCCGGGCAGGCGGTGACCTTCTATGCCGCGCAGTTCTACGTTTTGTTCTTCCTCACCCAGTTCCTCAAGATGGACCCGGCTCTGGCCAACAGCCTGTTGATCATCAGCGTGGTGATCGGCGCGCCGATGTTCATCTTCTTCGGCTGGCTCTCGGACAAGGTCGGCCGCAAGCCGGTGCTGATGCTCGGCCTGTTGCTGGCCACGCTGCTGTACTTCCCGATCTTCAAGGCCCTGGCCCACTACGCCAACCCGGCCATCGACCAGGCCAGCCGCCAGGCGCCGATCAGCGTCAGCGCCGACCCGGCCACCTGCACCTTCCAGTTCGACCCGGTGGGCAAGGCGCGTTTCGACAGCCCCTGCGACAAGGTCAAGACCTTCCTGGTGAAACAGGGCCTGCCCTATAACAGCGTCGCCGCCCCCGCCGGCAGCCCGGTGCAGGTCAGCGTCGGCGAGGTGAAGATCGACGGCTTCGATGAAGCCGCCCTGCGCGGCGCGGTGACCCTGGCCGGCTATCCGCAGCAGGCCGACACCCAGAACGTCAACAAACCCATGGTGGTGCTGCTGATCGTGGCCCTGATCCTGATTGCCGCCATGTGCTACGGCCCGTTGGCGGCGCTGATGGTGGAGCTGTTCCCGACCCGCATCCGCTACACCTCGATGTCCCTGCCCTATCACATCGGCAATGGCTGGTTCGGCGGTTTCCTGCCGACCGTGTCCTTTGCCTTGGTGGTGTACACCGGCGATATCTTCTATGGCCTGTGGTACCCGGTGCTGATTACCGGGGTCAGCCTGGTGGTGGGGTTGCTGTGCCTGCGCGAAACCCGTGATGTGGACATCAACCATGGCTGACGAGGCCTTGTGCTTGTAGGAGCCGGCTTGCCGGCGAAGGCGTCCGCAAGGCAGGCACCTGGCTTGCGGGCCTCTTCGCTGGCAAGCCAGCTCCTACGAGGGACCGGCTTGAATAAAGCGCTGCTTTGCGCCACTGTCTCGGCACTTTTTCCGGCGGAGACCGAACATGCTGTTGATCCTTCCCGCAGTGGTGGCCCTGGCCTTGGTCCTGGTGTTATGGCGCCGTCAGAACGCCCTCCGTGCATTGCGCCGGGAAGCCCACATCCGCAATTTCACCTTGCCCCCGCGGTTGTTCGAACCGCTGCGCACCCAGCACCCGCACCTGAGCCTCAAGGACTGCCAACTGGTGGCCCAGGGCTTGCGCCAGTTCTTCCTGGCCTACCTCAAGAGCGGCCAGCGCTACGTGTCGATGCCGTCCCAAGTGGTGGACGACCTGTGGCATGAATTCATCCTGCATACCCGGGAATACCAGCAGTTCTGCAACCAGGCCTTCGGCCAGTTCCTCCACCACACTCCGGCCGCGGTGCTGGGCCGGAACGCCGAGCAGAAAAGCGATAACGGCCTGCGTCGGGTCTGGCGTCAGGCCTGCCTGGAAGAAAACATCAACCCCGCCCAACCCAGTCGCCTGCCGCTGCTGTTCGCCCTGGATGCCAAGCTGAAGATCGCCCGGGGCTTTCACTACGTTGCCGACTGCCAGTCCCTGCGGCGCCTGACGGACAACGCCAGCACGGCGGCCGTGGTGCACTGCGGCAGCGAGCTGTACAGCAGTTCCTTCGACAGCGACTCCTCCAGCGGCAGCAGCGACGGCGACAGCTCGCGTTTCGGCGGCGATGGTGACAGTGGCGGCGGCGATGGCGGTGGAGGCGACAGCGGCGGTTGCGGTGGGGGCGGTTGTGGCGGCGGGGGTGGCGACTGATCGCCCGGGGCCGCGCCACCGACAGCCCTCAGAATGGATTGCAGCCTGCCGCCTTCGCGGCTTCAGGCGATACCGTCGGACGGAACGGTCCAGGTTCCACAGGGTCTTGCCGCGGGTCTGCGGCGGCTGGGCGCGATGCCCAGCACCCACATCAGAGCGCGCGGGCGTGGAAAAAGCTGGGCGTTAGAACAAGTGGATCGCCAGCTCGAAAACGCTCTCCCCACACCATGACGTCCTCCTGCGATGGCAACAGCATGGGGCGTGATCGATACCCTTTGAGCAGGGCCTCGATGCCTTGGGCAAAATCATGCCCAACAAAAAGCATCATGGACGCGACCAATCCGTTCAAGAACAAACGGCCTTGGCTGTCCAGCCAGAGCTGTCCATGACCATGATGTACATCACCCAAGCAAACAAAGTCGGTGCGCAGCGCTTCTTGCCAGTCATCTACTTGTTCATCGGGGCACGCCGGACAGCCAAACTCGATGTCACTAGAGGCACACTCCTCCCCCGTGCCGATATGCCCTACGGTCAATTCGCCAAATGCTTGCAGGATGCGAAATGCCGGATGTGCGCGGGGTACGTGACTATCAACCACAACGGCCCTGCCAGGGACCCATCCGGCAGCTCTGAAAAACGGTTCTATGTTCGGAGTCAGGAGATTCATGCGGCGAAGATAATCAAAGTGCAGGAAAAACGCAAAAGCCCTGGATACGGCCCCTGCCGGAACGCTATCCGTTGCTCTGCGCAACAGCTCGACATCAACGGCTATCGCCGGCAACGCCATGGCCAACCCATCCCTGCCTCGGTCAAACCTGCCCGGGACCGGGGAGAACAAGGGGGGATAGGGGAAGAGTGATATGGAAGCGGCGCATCGCGCGCCGCTCCACTGTTTCCGATCGATCAGGCGATGATGTCGGTAACGGCCGCCTGGCCCACGGTGCCCACGGCGAAGTCCACCGCGCCATGGCCGGTGAGGTCGATCATCAGGCTGGTCTGGTTGGTTTCGGCGAAGTAGGTGAGGATCGCGTCGCCGGCGTGGCCAGTGAAGCCGCTGACGAAGTTCAGAGTGGCGCCGGTGGAGGCAAACAGGCCGCTGAGGTCGATCTTGTCCTCGCCACTGACGAAATCCATGATCCAGTCCGGCGCGTCGAAGGTCGAATCCGAGGCCGCGCCGAACACGAAGGTATCGGCCCCTGCCCCGCCCCACAGCGTATCGCCGCCACCACCGCCGTAGAGGATGTCGTTGCCGGCACCGCCTTCCAGGATGTTGGCCACGGCGTTGCCGATCAGCAGGTCATTGCCCGAGCCGCCGATGGCGTTTTCCACGGTCACGCCGTGGGCGATGGAGACGTTGCCCACCAGGCCGCCCACGTCGGAGAAACCACCCTCGTTGAGGTTGATCTTCTGGTTCTGGGTGAAACCGGAGAAGTCCAGGGTGTCGTTGCCGCCACCGTCCCACACCGCGAACACCAGTTTGTCGGCATTGGAGTGGGCACTGTAGAAATCTCGCCCGGTGTTGGAGTTGAAGCCGTACACCGTGTCGTCGGCGCGGGTTTCATGGTTGGCGCCATAGAGTTTCTGCACCGCGACGATATCGTCGAGCAGGGGTGCCGAAGCGTAGGCGCCACTGCCGTCCTTGCTGAAGTTCTGCCCGGTGTTGCCCTCGCTCCAGTAGCTCATCAGGCTGTAGCCGCGGGTGTCCTGGGCGTAGGTGACATCCTTGTAGGTGGGGTTGCCATTGCCGGCGTTGTACACGCCCGGATGGGACAGGCCCAGGGTGTGGCCGATCTCGTGGGTCAGGGTCTGGCGGCCGTAGTTGCCATTGCCCGGGGTTTCATTGACCCGGTACTGGTCGTTGATCAGGTACCAGGACTGGCCGTCATAGCTGCCGCCGGATGGCAGGTAGGCAAAGGCCGCGCCGCCGGTGCTGACGTTGTAGTTGCCGAAGGTCATGTGACCATCGCCGCCCTTGGCAGCCTCGCTGAAGGTGACGTTGGCCACGTCCGACCAGGACTGCAGGGACAACAGCGCCTGGGCTTTCTGCAGCGCGCTGAACTCGCTGAAGCTGCCCAGGGCCGGGTTGTAGTTGGCCGGTTTTTCTGTGAGGAAGCTGTAGGTCAGGTCGATCTTGCCGTCGCCATTCTGGTCGTGCCAGGACAGCCCCTTGCGCAGGATCGAATCCGCCGCCTGATCGGCGGTGAAGGATGGCTTGCCGTTCACCAGTGCGCTGCCACCGCGGTCATACAGGTGGCTGAAGGTCTGGACCTGCAGGTAGGCACTGCTGGCCGCTGCGTCGGGAAGGATCGCGTTTGCGTTGATTTGCGAGAGTGTCTTTGACATTGCTACGTCCTTGTTCAAGACAAAAATTTTCCGATAGAACAGACACGACCCCGCCTGCGAGATCGTCCTGTCACTCGCCCGTTGAGGCGCGGAAAACCTGACACATTCGTCAACTTGCAGTCCACGGTTTTTTTTGTCCGACAATCGTCCGAAAGCGCTCTGGCCCGGGGTCAATATTCCACTCGCGCGCCGCTGCGACAGCGGATAGGCTAAGCAGCAATCGGAGGCAGAAAACGCTCACGCCAAGCCCTGCCCCGCCGCTGTTCCATGAGGAGGCCGCGATGCGCAATATCCTGCTGCTGGGCACTTTGATGATCTTTTGCGGCGCTGCCCACGCCGAAGGCGTTCCGCTGTTCAACGTGTCCTGCCCGGGCAATCTGGCGGTCAGCGCCGACCAGGGCGGGCCGATCTACATCAACGGCAAGGTGGTCAAGAGCAACGCCGTGGATGACCGGCATTTCCAGGTCAAGACCGCGGAAATCACCCTGGCCATCAACGTCGAAGACGACGATTCGGTGACCGTGAAGTACACCGACAAGCACGGCGCCAGTGGTCTATGCGAAGCCGTGGACGATTGAGTCGCCCTCAGTCCTTTCTCCCTCAACCTCAAGAGCCGCGCATGCACATCAACGCACTCCCCTTCGCCACCACCGACTGGTCCAGCATCGAACCCACCGAGCATCGCGGCGAAACCGGCAGCGCCTTCTGGCGCACCCGGCAGTTCGGCGAGATTCGCGTGCGCATGGTGGAATACAGCGCCGGCTACCTGGCCGACCACTGGTGCTCCAAGGGCCACATCCTGCTGTGCCTGGAAGGCGAGTTGCACACTGAACTGGAGGACGGCCGGCGCTTCGTGCTGACCCCAGGCATGAGCTACCAGGTGGCGGACAACGCCGAACCGCACCGCTCGTTCAGTACTGTGGGGGCCAAGCTGTTCGTGGTCGATTGAGGCGCCTCAGAACAGCCCCATCTGGCCACCCACCAGGGTGCTGAAATCGTCCTGCACGAACGGCAGGATGGCGTCCGCCACCGGCTGCAGCTGCCGGGTCAGGTAGTGCTCGTAGTCGATGGCGGCGCGGCGGTTTTCCAGAGGTTCGGGGCCGGCCAGGGTGATCACGTAGCTGATCCAGCCGCCGTTCTGGTATTGCAACGGCCGGCCCTGCGCGCGGTTGTAGTCATCGGCCAGGCGCGCGGCGCGGACATGGGGCGGCACGTTGCGCTCGTAGTCGTCCAGCGGCCGGCGCAGGCGCTTGCGGTAGATCAGCAGGTCGTCCAATTGCCCGGCCAGGGTGCGTTGCACGTAATCGCGCACATAGCCCTGATAGGGCTGGCGGTGGAAGATCCGTCGGTACAGCTCCTGCTGAAATTCCCGGGCCAGGGGCGACCAGTCGGTGCGCACGGTTTCCAGGCCCTTGTAGACCATCTCCTGGCTGCCATCGGCGCGCTGCACCAGGCCGGCGTAGCGCTTCTTGCTGCCCTCCTCGGCGCCGCGGATGGTGGGCATCAGAAAGCGTTTGTAGTGGGTTTCGAACTGCAGCTCCAAGGCGCTTTCCAGGCCGTACTCCTGCTGCAGATGCTCGCGCCACCACTGATTGACGTGGGCCACCAGGGCATGGCCGATCAGCGCCGCCTGCGCCTCGTCATGCAGGCTGCCGAGCCAGACGAAGGTGGAGTCGGTGTCGCCATAGATCACCTGATGGCCCTGGGCTTCGATCAACTGCCGGGTGCGGGCCATGATCTCGTGGCCACGCAGGGTGATGGATGAGGCCAGGCGCGGGTCGAAGAAGCGACAGCCGCTGGAGCCGAGCACCCCGTAGAAGGCGTTCATGATGATCTTCAAGGCCTGGGACAGTGGCGCATTGTGCTCGCGCTTGGCCACCTCGCGACCCTCGGCGACCCGGGTCACGATCGCGGGCAGGCAGTGCCGGGTACGGGAGAAGCGCGCGCCGCGAAAGCCCGCCACCGAATGCTCCTCGTCCGGCTGGCGCAGGCCTTCCACCAGCCCCACCGGGTCGATCAGGAAACTACGGATGATCGACGGATACAGGCTCTTGTAGTCCAGCACCAGCACCGACTCGTAGAGCCCGGGCCGTGAATCCATGACAAAGCCGCCGGGGCTGGCCTGGGGCGGCAGCTCGCCCAGATTGGGCGCGACAAAGCCCTGGCGATGCATCAGCGGCATGTACAGGTGGGTGAAGGCCGCCACCGAACCGCCGCTGCGGTCGGCGGGCAGGCCGGTGACCGTGGCCCGTTCCAGGAGGAAGGTCAGCAGCTCGGTCTTGGCGAAGATCCGCGTCACCAGTTCGCAGTCCTTGAGGTTGTAGCGGGCCAGGGCCGGCTTGTCCTCGGCGAACATGCGGTTGATTTCATCCATGCGCTGGTAGGGGTTGTCGATCGACTTGCCCTCCCCCAGCAGGGTCTGGGCGACGTTTTCCAGGCTGAAGGAGGGAAAGCTCCAGGTCGCCGACCGCAGAGCCTCGATGCCGTCGATGATCAAGCGGCCGGCGGCCGAGGCGAAATAGTGGGTACGACTGCCATGCTCGCGCCACTGCATTTCCTCGCCGCCCCGCCCCAGGCGCAGCGGCACCGCCAGGCGCCGGGCATGTTCGTGGAGCACCCGCAGGTCGAACTGCACCAGGTTCCAGCCGATGATCGCGTCGGGGTCGTGCTCGGCCAGCCAGTGGTTGAGTTGCTCCAGCAACTGCTCGCGGCTGGCGCAGAACTGCAGGTCGAAATCCACCGGGCTGTCGTCTTCCCGGGCCTTGCCGAGCATGTACACCTGACGCTGGCCGCAGCCTTCCAGGGCGATGGAATAGAGCTCGCCGCGCTCGCTGGTTTCGATGTCCAGGGACACCAGCTTGAGGGTTGGCCGATAGTCCGGCGCCGGTTTCATCTGCGCTTCCAGCAACAGGCCGTCGGGCCCGGGCAGGCCGCCGAAAGAAACCGGGGCGGTGATGAAACGCTCCATAAGGTAGCGCTCGGGGGGGCGGATATCGGCCTCGAACACCTCGACGCCGGCGCGGCGCAGGGTCTTGTCCAGGCGCATCAGCTGATTGTGCTGCGGGCAGTACAGGCCCAGTACCGGGCGTTGGTGGAAGTCCCGCAGTTGCAGGGGGCGCAGCTCGACGTCCGGGTCGTCCGCCAGCAAGCGTTCGGCCTGAGGACGCTGCACCGCCGGAACAAAGGCCACGGAAGTCTGCAACGGCAAGCGGATCCGCTGCGGGCCCTGGTCGGTGGCCAGCCAGAATTCGACTTCCGTGCCCGCCGGCGTATCGCGCCAGTGCCGGGTCAGGACGAAGCCTTGTTGTACATCCACCACTGCAACCTCAGAGCCGTTTCAAGGCGCCGATTCTACCTGCCCCGATCGGCGATGGGGTGTCTGGATGATGGCTTTGCCGCTTTTGTCAGACAACATGTAGTGCTTGAAAATATTCACTACAAAACCGTTGACGCGAAGTTTTCGCCCTTGCATGATGCAGACGTCTCCCCGATCGGGGGACGAGGCAAAGGTGTTATGAGCAAGCTCGTCTGACCGCCGAGCTGTGACCCGGATGTGTACTGCCCACAAGGCAGATTGATGAAACTGACCTGGCATTGATCGTCCAGAACAAGGACTGGAAGCCGGCGAAAACTCTTCAAGATGCTTGTGGCCGATGGTGGGAATGTCGGCAGCTTCATCCAGGTTTACGCTGCTTCTCTTCGTTGTGACGCTATTGCGTAGCAGTTAATCAAGGCAACTACACGCATCAGGCTCTGGGCCTTATCTGTATCCGACAGACACCCTCTGTCGCCCTGTTTCCGGTATCAGGGTTCAACTTACCGACGTAGCAAGATGAATTAGCGAATCAACTTAGATAGATCGACAAATGGTCAAGGGGGCTACAAATGAATCTTAATAATCAACCCACTATTGATGAATTGGCACGTATGTTCGCTGCACAGAAAGACAGCCACGACAGCCACATCCTGTGGATTGCCAAGTCGGGCCAAGTGCACATCGACTGCCTGTCGCCCCATAGCCATGAAGCAGAGTTCGACCAGAACAACCGGGAGCTGGCGGCCCGCCTGAAGATGTACCGCCGCGGCCAGGGCTACGTCGGTAAGAAAGCCGCTGCCGACAAGGACTTCATCGGCCGGGTACTGGAGACCCTGAAAACCGAATGGCAGTCGCTGCGGGACAAATCGGAAGTTCGGGTTATTGATCGGTTTTGCTGAGTAGTGCGGTCAATACGTTAATGAATAAATAACTAGTGGCTGCAACATAAAAAAGGGCGCTCTTGAAGGGCGCCCTTTTTATTCATTCCAACTTGCCAGCGAAACTGACCTTCAGGACGACTTCGCCGGCAAGCCGGCTCCTACAGCTCAGAACGCAAAACACGAACACCCAAACGCCCCCCAGAACCCCTGGAAGTCACTCACCGGCACATTCGACATGCGCGCCTTCTGGTGTCCGTGGGCATGCACCGCGCAGGGTCCGCTGCACTGGTGCACCTGATTCTGCAAGGGTGCGTTGGGTTTCCAGTGCCCTGGCACCTTGGCCACCGGTGACCAGTCCGGGGTTACCGGCAGGCTCGGCGGGGCCAGTTTTTCGAAGTCGCCGGCCGCGTGAACCACCTTGCCGTCCACCAGGGTCAGCAGGGATTCGATCCACTTGATCGCCTCTTCCTCGACGCTGAAGTAGTCCGCCGACAGGGCCACCAGGTCCGCCAGTTGCCCGACCTTGATCTGGCCCTTCTTGCCCTGTTCCGAGGAGAACCAGGCGCTGCCATGGGTGTAGAGCTCCAGCGCGGTGTCGCGGCTCAAGCCCTGGGGATACAGCTCCAGGCCGCCAACCGTGCGGCCGCTGACCATCCAGTACAGCGAAGTCCAGGGGTTGTAGCTGGACACCCGGGTGGCGTCGGTGCCGGCACCCACCGGAATGCCTTCGGCGAGCATGCGCTGGATCGGCGGGGTCATCTCGGCGGCCTTGGCGCCGTAGCGTTCGACAAAGTATTCGCCCTGGAAGGCCATGCGGTCCTGGATCGCGATGCCACCTCCCAGGGCCCTGACCCGCTCGATGTTTTTCGGGCTGATGGTTTCCGCATGATCGAAGAACCACGGCAAGCCGTTGAAGGGAATGTCGCGATCAACCTTTTCGAAGACGTCGAGCATCCGCGAGATGGATTCGTCGTAGGTGGCGTGCAGGCGGAATGGCCAGCGCTGCTCCACCAGGTGGCGTACCACCGGTTCCAGCTCCTGCTCCATGGTCTGCGGCAAGTCGGGACGCGGTTCGAGGAAGTCCTCGAAGTCGGCGGCGGAGAACACCAGCATCTCCCCTGCCCCGTTGTGCCGCAGGAAGTCGTCGCCCTGGCCGTAGCGGACACTGGAGGTCCAGTGCTTGAAGTCCGCCAGCTCTTCCTTGGGCTTCTGGGTGAACAGGTTGTAGGCGATGCGCACGGTCAATTGCTGCTTGGCCGCCAGTTCGTTGATCACCTGGTAGTCGTCCGGGTAGTTCTGGAAACCGCCACCGGCGTCGATGGCGCTGGTGACCCCGAGACGGTTGAGCTCACGCATGAACTGGCGGGTCGAGTTGACCTGGTATTCCAGCGGCAGCTTGGGCCCCTTGGCCAGGGTCGAATACAGAATCATCGCGTTGGGCCGGGCGATCAGCATGCCCGTGGGGTTGCCATTGCCGTCGCGGACAATCTCGCCACCGGGCGGGTTCGGCGTGTTGCGGTCGTAGCCCACCACCCGCAGCGCGGCGCGGTTGAGCAAGGCCCGGTCATACAGGTGCAGGACGAACACCGGGGTGTCCGGCGCCGCCTGGTTCAGTTCCTCCAGGGTCGGCATGCGCTTCTCGGCGAACTGGAATTCGTTCCAGCCGCCCACCACTCGCACCCACTGCGGCGCTGGGGTGCGCAGGGCCTGTTCCTTGAGCAGGCGCAGGGCATCGGCCAGGGATGGCACGCCTTCCCAGCGCAGTTCCAGGTTGTAGTTGAGTCCGCCGCGGATCAGGTGCAGGTGCGAGTCGTTGAGCCCGGGGATCACCGTGCGCCCCATCAGGTCGATGACCTGGGTTGCCGCACCACGCAGGGCCATGGCCTCGGCGTCGTTGCCCACGGCGATGAAGCGTCCGTCCTTGATCGCCACCGCGCTGGCTTGGGGCTTGGCCCGGTCCACGGTGTGCAGGCGGCCATTGAACAGAATCAGGTCGGCAATTGCATTGGCTTGCATGGCATTGCTCCAAACAAAGGAATGAGGGAATCAGGCCGCGCTGCGCGGTTGCAGCCAGCGGCTGAACAAGCGCGTGACCCGGGGCATGAAGACGTAGACCACCAGCAGCACGATGCTCAGGGTGATCAGCACCGTGGCCGGCACATAGCCGCCAAGCCAGGGCAGTTGAGCAAACACCGGCTTCCACAACTGCGGCACCAGGAAGCTCAGCGGCAAAATCACCAGGAAGGTCACGCAGGCCTGTTTCCAGCGCGGTGGCGGGGTCGGCGTAGCGCCGTCCTGAGGGGTGAACCAGAATTCGCGGTCGGCGTTGATTTCGGTCTGGTCGCCGTCGGCCAGCAGGTGCTGGGCCTGTTGCACCAGCTCGCGGCGGTCGGCGGAGTCCAGCCAGTTCTGCAACTGCTCGGTGCTGGCAAAGCGCAGCACGCTGGTGAACAGCCCGAGGCCGCCGCTGTGGCCACGGACCACGTCGATGCCCAGGTGCCCCGGGTAGCTGCGGGCCTTGGCGATGATCTGCCGCAGCCAGATTTCATAGGCCTGGTCCTGGCCCTGCTTGATCCGGTGGCGCACCAGCAAGGTCACGACACCGTCGGTGAGTTCGATATTCATCAGAGGGCTCCAGCGTCCGAAAGGAGATCGCGCCGGGCGCAGCAGCGCTGCACCCGCGCGTCACAGTTAAGCTCAAGGTTGCTGGATGAACGTCAGCAGATCGTGGTTGAGCCGCTCCTTGTGGGTGTCGGTCAGACCGTGGGGCGCACCGGGATAGACCAGCAGTCGGGCGTTGGCGATCAGCTTGGCCGAAGCCCGGCCCGCTGCGTCGATGGGCACGATCTGATCATCGTCGCCATGCACCACCAGGGTCGGAATATCGAAACGTTTCAAGTCTTGCGTGAAGTCGGTTTCGGAGAAGGCCTTGATGCAGTCGTAGGCATTCTTGTGCCCGGCCTGCATGCCCTGCAGCCAGAAGCTGTCGATCATGCCCTGGGACACCTTGGCCCCCGGACGGTTGAAGCCGAAGAACGGGCCGCTGGCGATGTCCTTGTACAGCTGCGAACGATCGGCCAGGGCGCCAGCGCGAATGCCGTCGAACACGTCCAGCGGCAGGCCCCCGGGGTTGGCTTCGGTCTTGAGCATCAGCGGCGGCACCGCCGAGATCAGCCCGGCCTTGGCCACGCGTTCGGTTCCATGGCGGCCGATGTAGCGCGCCACTTCGCCACCGCCGGTGGAGAACCCCAGGAGCACCGCCTCACGCAGATCCAGATGCTCGATCAACTGCGCCAGGTCATCGGCGTAGGTGTCCATGTCGTTGCCGTGCCAGGGCTGGCTGGAGCGACCGTGGCCGCGTCGGTCATGGGCGATGACGCGGTAGCCGTGGTCGGCCAGGAACAGCATCTGCGATTCCCAGCTGTCGGCGCTCAGGGGCCAGCCGTGGCTGAAGACCACGGGCTGACCGCTGCCCCAGTCCTTGTAATAGAGTTCGGTGCCGTCGCGGGTGATGAAGGTGCTCATGTCAAATGTCCTTATGTTCGAGAGATAAACACCGGACACCGACGGCGTCCGGTACATCAGGTCCTGGCTTTTTCGCCGGCAAGCCGGCTCCTACAGCTGACGTTGCGGCGCCTTGTGCACCATGCTGTAGGCGTAGTCCACGCCCATACCGTAGGCGCCGCTGTGCTCCAGCACCAGGCCCATGACCGCCTCGTAGGTGTCCTTGTGCGCCCAATCACGCTGGTACTCCAGCAGCACCTGCTGCCAGGTCACCGGCACCGCGCCGGCCTGGATCATCCGCTGCACGGCCATGTCGTGGGCTTCCTGGCTGGTGCCGCCGGAGGCGTCGGTGACGATGTACACCTCATAGCCTTCGGCCAGGGCTTCCAGGGCCGGGAAGGTCAGGCAGACTTCGGTCCACAGCGCGGCCATCACCAGCTTCTTGCGCCCGGTGGCCTTCACCGCTTCCACCAGTTTGCGGTCCTCCCAGGAGTTCATCGACGTGCGTTCGATGGGTTGCTGGCCGGGAAACACCGCCAGCAGTTCCGGCCAGATGTAGCCGCTGAAGCTCTCGGTTTCCACCGAGGTGAGGATGCTCGGCACGTTGAAGATCTTGGCCGCCTTGGCCAGGGCCACGGTGTTGTTCTTCAGGGTCTGGCGATCGATCGATTGCACGCCGAAGGCCATCTGCGGCTGGTGGTCGATGAGGATCAGGGCGGAGTTGGCTGGGTTGAGCAATTCACGAATGGACATGGCGCGTTCCTTTTGCAGTCAGAGAGTGAGGGTCGAACATGACCGGCTGATGGCGCCGCTTGCGCCTCTTTGCGTCCGGCTTGGTGGCTAATTTAGGCCCTGGTCGAAAACGGAACAATTCCCTAAAATCGGGAATCATTGATTCCAAATTAGGGACAATCATGGACCGTATCGAATGCATGCGCGCTTTTGTCGTCACCGTTGATGAGAACGGCTTTGCCGCCGCCGCCCGGGCCATGGATGTGCCCCGTTCCAAGGTCAGCAAACAGATCCAGGCCCTGGAAGAGGCCATCGGCGTGCAACTGCTGCAGCGCACCACCCGCAGCCTGCACCTGACCGAGGCCGGCGCCGAGTACTACGAAAACGCCCGGGAGGTACTGGCAGCCCTGGACGAGGCCGAACAACGAGCCCGGGACGGCGTCGCCGAACTGCGCGGGGTGTTGCGGGTCAATGCGCCGATGTCCTTCGGCCTGCGCCGGCTCGGGCCGCTGGTGCCGCTGTTCCATGAACAGCACCCGCTGATCGAGTTGCAACTGGTGCTCAGCGACCAGCAGGTGGACCCGGTGCGCGGCGGTTTCGATGTCACCCTGCGCATCGCCAGCCTGCCGGATTCGTCGATGGTGGCCCGGCAGCTGGCGCCGGCACCGCGGATCATGGTGGCCTCCCCCGCCTATCTGGCCCGAGCCGGCACTCCCCTCCAGCCCAAGGACCTCAGCAGCCACCAGTGCCTCAACTACGGCTACCTGCAAAGCGGCGTCAGCCTGCAACTGAGCAACGGCAGCGACACCCAGCGGGTGCACGTCACCGGGCCGCTGCACGCCAACAACGGCGACCTGCTGGCCCAGGCCGCCGAGGCCGGCATGGGTATCGCCCTGCTGCCGGATTTCATCGTCGAAGAGGCCCTGGCGGCCGGACGCCTGGTGCCGGTGCTGTGTGAATGGCAGGCGCCGCCCATCAGCGTCAACGTGGTCTACCCCTCGGCGCGGCGGGTGCCACAAAAGACTCGGGTGTTTATCGATTTTCTGGTGGGGCATCTGACGAAAAAAATCTCAGCTTGATCATCTTTTACCTTCACGTTTGGCCTGTGGCGGCCGAAATCGATGGAAGCGATTTGTATCTCAGCTAATTGGCTGCAAGAACGTTTTTTCTCGGTATCGGGTTCAACATCAAAGCAAGGAAGACGCGAATGGCAATAATCAACGGGACAAACGGTGCTGACACGCTGACTGGTACCGATGGGTATGACGAAATCAACGCTCTGGGCGGGAATGATGTCATCAAGGGGAGTCCCGGAGCAGACAAGATCGATGGTGGCGCCGGTTTCGACACGATTGACTACTCGGCCTCTTCCGCCGGAGTGAACGTGGAAGTGCGTGCAGGTACCGGTCCAGCCGGCAAGGGCGGAGATGCTGAAGGCACTACCCTCACCAGCATCGAAAACGTCATCGGTTCGGCATTCAATGACATCCTCACCTCCGGCCCGGACGCCGCCTCCACGGCCATCCGCCTGGAAGGTGGCGCGGGTAACGATATCTACTACATCAACACCACCATCACACCGACCATCGTCGAACAGGCTGGCGGCGGCGATGACGAAGTACGGGTGTCATATACCTATAGCGGCGGCACCACTCTGGCGGCCAACGTCGAGCGTCTGACCTACATCGGCGACAAGAACTTTACCGGTTACGGTAACGACAGCGACAACGTCATCACCGGCGGTTCAGGCAACGACACACTTTACGGCGGAGGTGGCGCCGACCAATTCTTCGGCGGTGCGGGCCTAGACATCGCTGGATACACCGACAGCAAGGTCGGCGTGACGATCAATCTGAAAACCGGCGTAAACACCGGCATTGCCGCTGGCGACACTTACAACAGCATCGAGACGATCAAGGGTTCGAACTACAACGACACGTTCGTCGGCAACGGCCTGGGCATGGCCTTTGACGGTGGTGCTGGTGTCGACACCGTCGACTACTCGACCTCTTCCGCAGCAGTAAACGTTGAAGTGCGTGCAGGTACCGGTCCAGCCGGCAAGGGCGGAGATGCTGAAGGCACTACCCTCACCAGCATCGAAAACGTCATCGGTTCGGCATTCAATGACATCCTCACCTCCGGCCCGGACGCCGCCTCCACGGCCATCCGCCTGGAAGGTGGCGCGGGTAACGATATCTACTACATCAACACCACCATCACACCGACCATCGTCGAACAGGCTGGCGGCGGCGATGACGAAGTACGGGTGTCATATACCTATAGCGGCGGCACCACTCTGGCGGCCAACGTCGAGCGTCTGACCTACATCGGCGACAAGAACTTTACCGGTTACGGTAACGACAGCGACAACGTCATCACCGGCGGTTCAGGCAACGACACACTTTACGGCGGAGGTGGCGCCGACCAATTCTTCGGCGGTGCGGGCCTAGACATCGCTGGATACACCGACAGCAAGGTCGGCGTGACGATCAATCTGAAAACCGGCGTAAACACCGGCATTGCCGCTGGCGACACTTACAACAGCATCGAGACGATCAAGGGTTCGAACTACAACGACACGTTCGTCGGCAACGGCCTGGGCATGGCCTTTGACGGTGGTGCTGGTGTCGACACCGTCGACTACTCGACCTCTTCCGCAGCAGTAAACGTTGAAGTGCGTGCAGGTACCGGTCCAGCCGGCAAGGGCGGAGATGCTGAAGGCACTACCCTCACCAGCATCGAAAACGTCATCGGTTCGGCATTCAATGACATCCTCACCTCCGGCCCGGACGCCGCCTCCACGGCCATCCGCCTGGAAGGTGGCGCGGGTAACGATATCTACTACATCAACACCACCATCACACCGACCATCGTCGAACAGGCTGGCGGCGGCGATGACGAAGTACGGGTGTCATACACCTATAGCGGCGGCACCACTCTGGCGGCCAACGTCGAGCGTCTGACCTACATCGGCGACAAGAACTTTACCGGTTACGGTAACGACAGCGACAACGTCATCACCGGCGGTTCAGGCAACGACACACTTTACGGCGGAGGTGGCGCCGACCAATTCTTCGGCGGTGCGGGCCTAGACATCGCTGGATACACCGACAGCAAGGTCGGCGTGACGATCAATCTGAAAACCGGCGTAAACACCGGCATTGCCGCTGGCGACACTTACAACAGCATCGAGACGATCAAGGGTTCGAACTACAACGACACGTTCGTCGGCAACGGCCTGGGCATGGCCTTTGACGGTGGTGCTGGTGTCGACACCGTCGACTACTCGACCTCTTCCGCAGCAGTAAACGTTGAAGTGCGTGCAGGTACCGGTCCAGCCGGCAAGGGCGGAGATGCTGAAGGCACTACCCTCACCAGCATCGAAAACGTCATCGGTTCGGCATTCAATGACATCCTCACCTCCGGCCCGGACGCCGCCTCCACGGCCATCCGCCTGGAAGGTGGCGCGGGTAACGATATCTACTACATCAACACCACCATCACACCGACCATCGTCGAACAGGCTGGCGGCGGCGATGACGAAGTACGGGTGTCATACACCTATAGCGGCGGCACCACTCTGGCGGCCAACGTCGAGCGTCTGACCTACATCGGCGACAAGAACTTTACCGGTTACGGTAACGACAGCGACAACGTCATCACCGGCGGTTCAGGCAACGACACACTTTACGGCGGAGGTGGCGCCGACCAATTCTTCGGCGGTGCAGGCCTAGACATCGCTGGATACACCGACAGCAAGGTCGGCGTGACGATCAATCTGAAAACCGGCGTAAACACCGGCATTGCCGCTGGCGACACTTACAACAGCATCGAGACGATCAAGGGTTCGAACTACAACGACACGTTCGTCGGCAACGGCCTGGGCATGGCCTTTGACGGTGGTGCTGGTGTCGACACCGTCGACTACTCGACCTCTTCCGCAGCAGTAAACGTTGAAGTGCGTGCAGGTACCGGTCCAGCCGGCAAGGGCGGAGATGCTGAAGGCACTACCCTCACCAGCATCGAAAACGTCATCGGTTCGGCATTCAATGACATCCTCACCTCCGGCCCGGACGCCGCCTCCACGGCCATCCGCCTGGAAGGTGGCGCGGGTAACGATATCTACTACATCAACACCACCATCACACCGACCATCGTCGAACAGGCTGGCGGCGGCGATGACGAAGTACGGGTGTCATACACCTATAGCGGCGGCACCACTCTGGCGGCCAACGTCGAGCGTCTGACCTACATCGGCGACAAGAACTTTACCGGTTACGGTAACGACAGCGACAACGTCATCACCGGCGGTTCAGGCAACGACACACTTTACGGCGGAGGTGGCGCCGACCAATTCTTCGGCGGTGCGGGCCTAGACATCGCTGGATACACCGACAGCAAGGTCGGCGTGACGATCAATCTGAAAACCGGCGTAAACACCGGCATTGCCGCTGGCGACACTTACAACAGCATCGAGACGATCAAGGGTTCGAACTACAACGACACGTTCGTCGGCAACGGCCTGGGCATGGCCTTTGACGGTGGTGCTGGTGTCGACACCGTCGACTACTCGACCTCTTCCGCAGCAGTAAACGTTGAAGTACGTGCAGGTATTGGCGCGGTTGGCAGAGGTGGGGATGCCGAAGGCACTACCCTCGCCAATATCGAAAACGTCATCGGCTCGGCGTTCAATGACATCCTCACCTCCGGTCCGGACGCCGCCTCCACGGCCATTCGCCTGGAAGGTGGCGCGGGTGACGATATCTATTACATCAACACCACCATCACACCGACCATCGTCGAACAGGCTGGCGGCGGCGATGACGAAGTACGGGTGTCATACACCTATAGCGGCGGCACTACTCTGGCGGCCAACGTCGAGCGCCTGACCTTTATCGGCAATAGCACCTTCACCGGCTGGGGCAACGATCTCGACAACATCATCACCGGTGGCTCAGGCAACGACACGCTCTACGGCGGCGCGGGAGCCGACCAGTTCTTCGGTGGCGCAGGTTACGACACGGTGGGGTACCTCGATAGCAAAGTGAGCATGACCCTCAACCTCAAGACTGGCGTACATTCCGGCATAGCGGCAGGTGACACCTACACCGACATCGAAGCAATCAGGGGCTCCAACCTGAATGACATCTTCTATGGGGGAACTTCCGCCATGGGGCTGGATGGTGCTGCCGGGCAGGATCTGGTCAGCTACGAGCTGTCGGACAGTGCCGTGGCCATCGACCTGTATACAGGAGTCAACACCGGGGACGCGCAGGGTGACACCTACACCAACATCGAAATTGTCCAGGGCAGCAACTTCAACGACACGCTGTCGGGCTCGCGCTTGAGTGACATTTTGATTGGCGGCAAGGGTGCGGATCTGATTGATGGTCGCGAAGGCCAGGACAGCGTCTGGTACATCACCAGCACCACAGGCGTCACGATCAATCTGCAGACCAACCTGAACCAGGGTGGCGATGCCGAGGGTGATGTGCTGCGCAACATCGAGCGTGTGGTGGGCAGTCACTACAACGACAGCCTGACAGGTGATGCCAGCGTTAACTATCTGGAAGGCGGGCTAGGCGATGACGTCCTGTACGGTGGTGACGGCAACGATTATCTGTACGGCGGACTGATTTCGCAGATCGGGCCTTTCAGCCTCGACGGCCTGACCAACGGGCCGCAGGCCGATACCTTGTATGGCGGTAATGGTAACGACACCATTGTCACTGCAAGCAACGACCAGGGCAGCCGGGCCTACGGTGAAGCGGGGGGCGATGTCATCACCGTTGTGCACGGCATGGCTGACGGAGGTGAAGGCAACGACCTGCTGACGGGCACCGGCCTGGGCTTTTCCCTGTTCGGCGGGGCTGGTGATGACAAGCTGGTCTTGCGCGCCAGTGGCTGGGCCAATGGTGGCGAGGGTGACGATACCTACACGATCGATACGCGGGCATTGGTCACCATTCAGGACGACGGTGTCAGCCGTGGCGACAAGTTGGTGCTGTCAACCCTTTACAGCAACGACTTGCTGGCAGACCGCGTCGGCGATGATCTCTACCTGCACCAGTCACGCTTTGCGAGTGGCCAGACTCCACAGGAAGGCGTGTGCCTGAAGGGCTGGTTCGCCGGTTACGACACCATCGAGCAAATCCAGACAGCTGATGGGCAACTCATCAATCTTCCGGCCAACAGTGATGCATTTGCCTTGTTTGGCTGAGCACCTGACCTCTTCAACCCGTTGAGCTAGTCAGCGAAAAGGGATGAGCTCAGTCATGGACTCATCCCTTTTTCATGCCTGATGAAAAGTCCGATTCAGGGTCGTTATATAAACCGGCCCGCAGGCGACACCTACACTCTGTAGATACCTTTGATAGCCGTCTGGCGCCCCCATGAAAATCTCCCCCCGACTGGCCATCTCCAGCCTTCTCGGCGCCCTCGCCTACCTCGGCCTGGCGATCTGGGGCATAGGCGGCTTCGCGGCCTTCTTCGGCCATCCGCAGTTGACGCTGATCACCCTCGCCACCCTGCTGATGGTGGTCGCTTCGCTGTCCAGCGAGGTCAACCTGAGCAGTGGCGTGCGGGAAGATCAGGGCAACCGCTGGGTGCTGCCAGTGTTCGCGGTGATTGGTCTGTTGAGCGGCTTGGTCCCGGCCTACAGCGACCGCGTCGGCTTCTGGACCTTTGGCGGTGAAGGCCTGCGCTGGCTCGGCGCCTTGCTGTTCATCCTCGGCGGTGTGCTGCGCCTGTGGCCGGTGTTCATCCTCGGCCGACGCTTCAGTGGCTTGGTGGCGATCCAGCCCGGCCACCAGTTGGTGGTGGACGGCCTCTATCGCCACCTGCGCAACCCCAGCTACCTGGGCTTGCTGGTGAACGCCGTGGGCTGGGCCCTGGCCTTTCGCTCGGGGCTGGGACTGCTGCTGGCGGCGCTGACCCTGATCCCGCTGATCGCGCGCATTCATGCCGAGGAGGCCCTGTTGCTGGAGCATTTCGGCCAGGCATATGAAGACTATTGCGCCCGCAGCTGGCGCCTGCTGCCCGGTGTCTACTGAAGCGCTGTAAAAAAAATCAGACACTTCTGTCGACAAGGATGAACCGCTCTAGCACGCACCTCTGCCCGTGCTTGAAGGACACTCGCCAGGGCCCTGTGCCCCTTTACCCCCCTTACATTGGCTGGCGGATTCTTGCAGTATTGGTCCGCCATGAGGCAGCGGCCCCTTAATCCGCCCCCTCCAGCGCCCGGTTCATATCAAGAATAATCACCACGAACTCGACAGCGAGATCACCCGGCGATGTACCCCCTGAGCCCGTATCACGGATTCGACAGACCAGCTCCCGCGCCCCTGCACAGTGGCCGTGGTTGCGCCGTCGACGCTCGGCTCTCGCTACCCCGCTCACTCCCCGCCATGCCTCATGAGGTTCATGAGGACCGCGCCGCCGTTATCGGCTTGTACTTGCTGGACAGGTTGCGCCCATGAAGCTTCTGGTCAACCTGCCCATGGCCCTGTGCCGCTCCCGTCTGCGCCACTCCTCACGTCCTCCGGATCACTCGCTTGCGGCCTGATCGCGCGCCTCGCGCGTAACGCCCCAGAACTGATTTCTGCCCTTGCAACCGAGCCGTGCGCGGCGTCGTTGCAGGACCTGAAAACCTGCGCGCCCCAATGGCGCAAGCGAGAATCCCGATGAAATTTGCCGCCCTCGACGAAGCCCGTGACTTCCTGGCCGCCAACCCCGATATCGACATGATTGAACTCTTCATCCTCGACGCCAACGGCGTGCCCCGGGGCAAGCTGCTGCACCGCGAAGAACTGCTGGCGGTGTATGCAAGCGGCCGGCCGCTGCCCAGCACCATCCTCGGCCTGACTCTCAATGGCGACGATGTCGAGAACTCCGGGCTGGTGTGGGACGTCGGCGATATCGACTGCCGCGCCTACCCGCTGGCCGGCAGTCTGGTGCGCCTGCCCTGGCGGCAGATTCCCACTGCCGCGGTGCAAGTCAGCATGCACCCGCAGGAGGGCATGCCCGCCAGCATCGCTGATCCGCGCCACCTGCTGATCAAGGTCATCGACGGGCTCAAGGCCGAGGGCTACCACCCGGTAATGGCCTGCGAGCTGGAGTTCTACCTGCTGGACGCCAAGCGCGACGGCAATGGCCGGCCACAACCGGCCCTGGACGCCGATGGCGGTCGTCCGCGCAGCACCCAGGTCTACGGCCTGCGCGAGCTGGAGCAGATCGAGCCGTTCCTTGCCGATCTCTACGCGGCCTGCAAGCTGCAGGGCATTCCGGCGCGCACGGCGATCTCCGAGTACGCCCCAGGGCAGGTGGAAATCACTCTGGAACATGGCGATGCTCTGGAGGCGATGGACCAGGCCGTGCGCTACAAGCGCCTGGTCAAGGCGATAGCCCACAAACACGGAATGCAGGCCACCTTCATGGCCAAGCCCTTCGACCACCTGGCCGGCACCGGCATGCACATGCATGTGAGCATTGCCGACGCGGCGGGCCACAACCTGTTTGCCTCCGAGGACCCGGCCGGCACCCCGCTGCTGCGTCAGGCCGTGGGCGGCATGCTTGCGTCCCTGCTCGACTCCCTGCTGCTGTTCTGCCCCAACGCCAACTCCTACCGGCGCTTCCAGGCCAACAGCTACGCGCCCCTGGCCCCCACCTGGGGCGTCGACAACCGCACCGTGAGCCTGCGGGTGCCCGGTGGCCCGGCCAACAGTCGGCACATCGAACACCGTATCTGCGGCGCCGACGCCAACCCCTACCTCGCCGCAGCGGCGATCCTCGCCGGGGTGCACCGCGGCCTGCGCGAACAACTCGATCCGGGTGATCCGGTGCAAGGCAATGGCTACGCCCAGGCCACCGAGCTGCTGCCCACCGACTGGCTGACCTCGCTGACCGCCCTGGAGCAATCGGCCTGGGCCCGGGATGCCCTGGGCAGCGAATTCCTCGGGGTGTACCTGGCGGTCAAGCGCGCCGAATACCGCCAGTTCATGGCCGAAGTCGGCGAGCAGGACTGGCGCTGGTACCTGACCCAGGCCTGAGCCCAAGCACGATCTGCGACGCCTGCTGCATCCAGGCGCCAGCGGCAGATCGCCGACACGTTATCCAGCGCTGGCGGCTGCCCACAGGCAGCCGCCAGCTTGAATCTTTTAAGGATATTGTTCATGACAACCGCTCTTGATCCGCGGACCCCGGCAGCCGAGCGCTGCCCCAGCTACTACAGCGCCACCCTGAACCAGGAAACCCACTACCCGACCCTGCAAGGCAGCCATCAAGTGGACGTGGTAATCATCGGCGGCGGCTTCACCGGCGTCGCCAGCGCGGTGGAACTGGCCGAGCGCGGCCTGAAAGTCGCCATCGTCGAAAGCCACAAGATCGGCTGGGGCGCCAGCGGGCGCAATGGCGGCCAGGTCACCGGCAGCCTTTCCGGCGACGCGGCCATGCGCAAGCAGATGGGCCGCAGCCTCGGCAAGGAGGTCGACGATTTCATCTGGAACCTGCGCTGGCGCGGGCACCGGATCATCCAGCAACGGGTGGAGAAATACGCCATCGCCTGCGACCTCAAGCAGGGCCACCTGCACGCCGCCTACAAGCCCAGCCACCTGCCCGGCCTGCGCGCCGACTATGAAGAAGCCGTGCGCCGCGGCATGGGCGACGAAGTCAGCCTGCTGGACCGGGCCCAGGTGTGCGACCTGCTGGAAACCCAGCTCTACCACGGCGCCATCAAGAACACCCGCAACCTGCACCTGCACCCGCTGAACCTGTGCCTCGGCGAAGCCCGGGCCGCCGAAAGCCTGGGAGCGCTGATCTTCGAACACAGCCAGGTGCTGGAGATCGTCCACGGTGAATACCCGGCGGTGATCACCGCCCAGGGCCGCATCAACGCCAAGCAAGTGCTGCTGGCCGGCGACGTGTACCACAAGCTGGAGCCGAAAAAACTCAAGGGCAAGATCTTCCCGGCCATGGGCGGCATCGTCACCACCGAGCCGCTGGGCGACCTGGCCAAGCGCCTGAACCCCGAGGACCTGGCGGTCTACGACTGCCGCTTCGTGCTCGACTACTACCGCATGACCGCCGACGGCCGCCTGCTGTTCGGCGGCGGCGCCAACTACAGCGGCAAGGACTCGCGGGACATCGCCGGCGAACTGCGCCCGTGCATCGAGCGCACCTTCCCGGCGCTCAAGGGCGTGGCCATCGACTTCCAGTGGAGCTGCGCCATGGGCATCGTGATCAACCGCATCCCGCAACTGGGCAAGCTCTCGGACAACGTCTGGTACTGCCAGGGCTACTCCGGGCACGGCGTGGCCACCAGCCACATCATGGGCGAGATCATGGCCGAGGCCCTGACCGGCCACCTCGGCCACTACGACACCTTCGCCGCCTGCCAGCACATCCGCGTGCCCTTCGGCAACCAGTTGGGCAACCCAATGCTGGCGGCGGGCATGTGGTACTACCAGATGCTGGAAAAGCTGCGCTGAGGGACCAACCACCCTCCTGCAACCACTGACGCAGCCCGCGAACGGCTCGGGCGGCATACCGGCGCAACAAGATGCCGGGCCTGACTGGCGGGCTACCCGGCGAGTCAGGCCTGGTTGTTTGCGTCGAATGCGTCGTTGTGGGCCACCTCCACCAGCGGCTGCAAGCAGCCTCATGGAAGCCCGCCGCTGCCGAGCTTCAATCATCCCCCCGGCATGCTAGATTCGCACCGACACCCGCCCCACTCAGGAAGAGCACATGAGCGAAACGATCTACCAAGGCGGCTGCCTGTGCGGGCAGATCCGCTTCGAGGCTCAGGGACCGGCCGCCAATCCTCACACCTGCTCGTGCGAACTGTGCCAGCGGCACAGCGGTGCGCTGACTGTGGCGTGGGTCGAGTTCCCCCGCGAGCGGGTGACCTGGACCGGCCCCGGCGGCGCACCAGCAACCTTCAGATCGTCGGACTATTCGAGCCGGGCGTTCTGTCGGGAATGCGGCAGCACGCTGGGGGCTGTCGATGACGAGCCGAGCATTGCCCTGCTGCTGGGCTGCTTCGATGAAAACCGTGACCCGGCCCTGATGCCGACCAGCCATTCGTTCAGCGACCGCTGGCCCGAGGGCTGGCAGCCTGTGCCGACGATCCAAGACAAAGACAGACAACATGAGTGAAACACCGTCCCACTGCAGCGCGCCCCTCGCCTCGAATGTCTGGAGCTGGTACGGCCAGGACGAGTACCGAAAGATAATCCTGCTGGGAGAGCTGGGCCCGGCCTTGGAGTTCCTCGCCCTGGAAGCCGAACGGCAACGCGAGGAAATCGGCTGCTGCGCCGAGTGCAATCTGTGGTCCGACTACCTGGAATACCTGGACGGTTTCGTGACGCATTTTCCGGCCAATCTGGCGCCGCATCTGCTGTCGCACTTGCAGGCGCTGTTGCGCGGCTGTGAAGCGCTGTGCCGGGAGGCTTACGGAGTAACCCTGGAAGACAACGGCTTCCAGCATCCGCAATGGCAGCCACTGCGCGAAGCTGCCCGCGAAGCCCTGGCGCTGCTGGGTTGGCCCGAGGTGCGCGAGCATATGCCGGAGTTGATCGAAGATTGCCGGGCGGCGTTGCGCAAATGGCCGGATTGAACAACCGAAGGCCGGTGGTGGTTGGCTGGGGCCCTTCGCTGGCCAGCCAGCTCTCACGCTGATCGGTATGGCGCGAGCACCTGGGAGCCGGCTGGTTGGCGAAGGCGAGCATGCAGGCACCTTCGCCAGCAAGCTGGCTCCTACGGGATTCGGTGTAGCGCGCTCTGTAGGAGCCGGCTTGCCGGCGAAGGCGATCCGGCGAACAACACAAGTCCGTTGCTATGCGCCGGCTGACGCGGGCGCCCGTGGCAAGGCGCGTTTGTGGGCCGTGCGCAGGTAGGCACGTTCGATCAGGTGGCGCACTGCGTCGGTGACGGGCTCGCCCATCAGATAAGCGTCAATTTCTTCATAGCTGCAACCGTAGGCCGTTTCGTCCAGCTTGCCCGGAGCCAGCTCCTCAAGGTCCGCCGTGGGGGCCTTGTGCACCAGATGCTTCGGGGCCCCGAGGGCATCGGCCAGCAGCCGCACCTGGGTCTTGGTCAGGCCCGACAGCGGCGCCAGGTCGCAGGCGCCATCGCCATACTTGGTGAAGAAGCCCATCAGGGCCTCGGCGCCATGGTCGGTGCCCACCACCAGGCCGTTGCTGAAGTTGGCCACCGCGTACTGGGCGATCATCCGCGCCCGTGCCTTGACGTTGCCCTTGGCAAAATCCGTAAGGGCCGGCGAAGGCTGCAAGCCGTCGATCCGCACCTGGCTCATCATTCCATCGACGCTATCGGCAATGTTGCAGGTGCTGATGCTGTCCGGGCCAATGAAGTCCAGGCACGCCTGGGCATCGCTTTCGTCCGCCTGGCTTTTATAAGGCAGGCGCATGGCGATAAAACGCGCCGCATGCCCTGCCCCGCGCAGTTGCTCCACCGCCAGCTGGCACAGGCGGCCAGCGGTCAGGGAATCCACCCCGCCGCTGATGCCCAGCACCAGGGTGCTGCAACCGGACTCGCGCAGCACTTGCTGGATAAAGTCCACGCGCCGGGCGATCTCGGCGGCCTCGCCACCGCGCACCAGTTGCCGGTCGATGCCCAGTTCGCGGGCGATACGTTCTTGGGTCGGGTTGCTCATGTCAGGCCTCCAGGGGCGAGTGGGCAAGGTTGACGCTGAACACCTGGGCCGCGTAGCGCAGGAACGACGGGTCTTCACAGACGTTCTTGATCGGGTCGTCGGAGAACTTCACCACCGGCTCACCATGCACCCGCACCAGCTTCATCACGATGCTCAGTGGCTCGACGCCTTCGACGTCGCAGGCCAGGCTGGTGCCCATGCCAAAACCGAACCTGGCCTGGCCGCGCACGTGGCGCAGGATCGGCAGGCATTTCTCGAAGTTCAGGCCATCGGAAAACATCAGGTCCTTGGTCCGCGGGTCAACGCCCAGCTCGCGGTAGCGGGCCAGGACTTTGTCGGCCCAGAGAATCGGGTCGCCGGAATCCTGGCGCAGGCCGTCGTAGAGCTTGGCGAAGTACAGGTCGAAATCCTTGAGGAAGAAATCGGTGCTGATGCAGTCGGTCAAGGCAATGCCCAGGCGCCCGCGGTACTCGTGCACCCAGTTCTCCAGGGCGGCGTTCTGGCTTTCCCGCAGCCGGCCCAGTTGCTGGTGCACCATCAACCACTGGTGGGCCATGGTGCCGATCAGCGGCAGGTCGAACTCATAGGCCAGGTGGGCATTGCTGGTGCCGACGAAGACTCCGGGGAAATCGCTGCGCATGATCTTCACCACTTCGCGCTGGGCCTTGAACGACAGGCGCCGGCGGGTGGAGAAATCCGAGACGCGGAACTCGGCGAGTTCCTCGCGGCTGGCGTTTTTCTCCAGCCATTCGAACTTCTGATAGAGCCGGCGGGTGACGTCCTCCAGCTCCACATCCGGGTACTTATCACGGTTGCGCAGCTCGCTGACCATGGCCAGCACCGGCTGCTCGAACATGATGCAGTGCAGCATCGGGCCACGGACACGGATGCTCAGCTGGCCATCGACGGCGGCCACGTGGATGTAGCGCAGGTTGAAGCGGAACAGGCCGAGAAACTGCTCGAAATCCGGAGTCAGGTATTCACGAAAGCGCTTGTTGAACAGAAAGCGCTGTTCGCCTTCGCGCATCTGCAGGCCAGCGAGCTTTTCCAGCTCTTGGCGGATCTCCGGGATCAGGTGCACCAGGGACTCTCTGGAGCGCACGATGAACTGGTATTCCACGTCGACATTGGGGTGCTGGTGCAGCACCGCCTGCATCATGGTGAAGGTGTAGTAGTCGGTGTCCAGCAGGCTCTGGATCACGCCGTTGTTACGGTCGAATGCACTTTCCATGATGACTCCTCAAGCCTTGGCCAGTCTGGCGGTTTCTTCGCGGGTCGCGGCAACCGCGATGCCCGCTTGTTGCATGTCGGCAATGGCCTGGGTAGCGCCCTCGGCGCTGATGGCCCGGCATGCCGGCAGGTGGATGATCACCTTGAAACCGGCGGCGGCCAGCTGCAGGGCGGTGGTCTTGACGCAGAAATCCAGGGCCAGGCCGCCGACGATGACCTGTTGCACGCCCTGGCTGTTGAGGTACTCGATGACCCCGGTAGAGAGCTTGCCGTGCAGGTCGTGGTAGCAGGCGCCGTAGGGGTGTAGGTCCGGTTCCACGCCCTTCCACACGAAGTAGTCGTAGTCATAGGGCGTGGGCAATTCGTCCAGCAAGGTGAAGCCCGCGGTGCCCGGTACGCAGTGGCTGACCCAGGTCAGGTCGGCGTGTTCCAGGCCGGAGGGCTGGAGCATCTGTGCGTGCTCGGCCACCACCCAGGGCGCCTGGGGGCTGTGGGCGTCCTTGCTGCCAATGCGCAGGCTGGCCAGGGTCGCCATGAAATTCAGTTCGCCACCGATGCGGTCGCCTTCGGCCACGGGCAGCTCGTCCGGGCACAGCGGGGTGAAGCTCTTTTGCGCATCGACATCGAAGGAAGCGGTCTTCATCGTTTGGCTGTTCATGCTGGGTCTCTCCTCTGCATGGAGCAAAAAGTACATGTCATGTACTTTCATGGCAAGCCCCCGCGCACTTTATTTTTATTCACCTGATGCAAAGCCATGATAAAGACAGCTTAAAAAGAAGATGTTCCACAGACAGAAGCGATGCTAAGGTACGCGTCATGTACCAACCGAGAAAAAGCAGATGTTTGAACTGGCCCTCTATGGCGGTGCCTTCAACCCGCCCCACGCCGGACACGCCCAGGTAATGCTCGAAGCCGCGCGCCACGCCCGCCGGGTCCTGGTGGTGCCCAGCTTCCGCCACCCGGATGGCAAGCGCATGGCGGATTTCGAGCAACGGGCCAGCTGGCTGCAGGCGATCACCGCGCACCTGCAACCCGAGTGCAGCGCCGAACTGGCGGTCAGCCGCCTGGAGCGCCAGCTGGCCCTGGCCGATCCCGGACCGGTCTACAGCTTCAACTTGCTGCAACGCCTGGCCGACGACCTGGCCCTGGACGGCAAGCGCATCGCCCTGGTGGTGGGTGAAGACGTGGCGCGGCAGTTGCCCAGGTTCCATCGCGGCAAGGAGCTGCTGCAACGCTTTTCCATCCTCTGTATCGAGGAGCAGCCCGGGGTGCGCAGCAGCGTGTTGCGCCAGTGCCTGGCCCGAGGCGAAACACCGCCCAAACAGTGGCTGGCGCCGGGCATGAATCCGCTAAACTACGGCCTCTACGCCGTCCACGGAAGTTGATATGCACGACCGCACCACCCTCCCCAGCGCCTACCTGCACACCATCGACCTGTGCCTGCTGCGCTACAACCGCGAGCGCTGCGAGCTGGAAATTCTCCTTCACCAACGGGACAGCGAGCCTTTCGCCGGGCACTGGGCGCTGCCGGGCATCGTGGTCAACGGCGATGTCGAGGACCGCAGCCTGAATGACGCCGTGGAACGCCTGCGCCGCTCAAGCAAAGTGGACATGCCCCTGGCCTGGCTGGAACAGGTGGGCACCGTGGGCGACGCCTTCCGCGACCCGCGCTGCTGGTCGTCCTCGACCTTCTACCTGGGTATCGTCAGCGACCCGGTGCAGCCGGGTCCGCAGCAGGGTTTCTTTGCCCTTGGCGAGGTGGCCAGCGGCGCCTTCAAGTTGCCGTTCGACCACAACAGCCTGGTGGCCCAAACCAAGGAGCGGCTGTTTTCCAAATCCCTGTACAGCAGCCTGCCGCTGATGTTTCTCGGCAAGGAATTCAGCGCCCCCGAGGCGGTGAGCATCTTCTCCCGGGTGCTGCAACGGCCGGTGCTCAAGACCAGCATCCGCCAGCGCCTGCTGAAGATGAGCGAAGCCGGTTACCTGCAGGAAACCGGGCGCAAGAAAAGCGGCGATGGCGGCCGCCCGCAAGCCACGGTGGAGAGCCTCAAGCCCACCGAGCTGTACCTGTTCGATCGTTGTTTCCTGGAGTAATAGCGCCCATGAGTTCCACCCCCGACAACCAATGCCTGCTGCAAACCCCCTACTTCAAGGTGGTCCGCGAAAACGGCTACTTCATCATCAAGGAAGCCCAGGCGATCAACGGCGTGGTGGCCGTGCCAACCCTGGCCGATGGCCGGCTGATGCTGGTCGAGCTCAAGCGCCGGGCCATTGGCGGCCAGTCCATCGAGTTTCCCCGGGGCGCCATCGATGCCGGGGAAAGCGCCTGTGACGCCGCGGTCCGGGAGCTGCTGGAAGAAACCGGCCGGCAGGCTTCGTCCGTGCGCCAGCTGGGCTTGCTGCACAGCAATACCTCGCTGATCGCCAGCGCGGTGGCGGTGTGTCAGGTGCAGGTCACCGAGCAGCAGAGCGCCGCCACCGACGGCGAGGTGGACCATGTGCTGTGGGTCAGCCGCCAGGAGCTGCTGGCGATGATCGCCGCTGGCCGGATCACCGACGCTCATACCTTGTCGGCGGCGATGATGCTGCTAGCCGCAGAGTCGGCCTGACGCCCCCACTTCTCCAGGGCGAATTCGACGAAGCTGCGCAGCTTGGGCAGGCGGTAGCGATCCTGGGCATACAGCAGGTGCATGGTCCGAAACGGCAATTGATAATCCTGCAGCACCTGCACCAGCCGGCCCTGCTGCAGGTCCTCCTCCACCAGCGCATCGGGCATCATCACCAGCCCCAGGCCGCCCCGGGCTGCGTGGTGCAGGCCGGACGAGGTGTTGGTCAGCAGCGAGCCGGACACCGGAATCAGCACATCGCCCTCGGGCCCGCGCAACGGCCACTGGGTGGCGGTGGAACTCCATTCGTCACCGGCCGGGTAGGCAAATGCCAGGCAGTTGTGGTGCTGCAGGTCTTCCGGGACTTGCGGCGTACCACAGCGCTCCAGGTACTCCGGCGCGGCGCAGATACTCAGGGTGTAATCCTGCAGGCGCCGGGCGATCAGCGAGGAGTTGTCCAGGTTGCCCAGGCGCACGGCCACATCGAAGGTGCCGTCGGTCAAGTCGAAACGCTGGTTGGCCAGGGTCAGTTCCACCTTGACCTGGGGACAGCGTTGCCGGAACTCGCTGAGGGCCGGCGCCAGGCGCTCGGTGCCAAACGTCAGCGGCGCGGTGATGCGCAAGGTGCCGGTGGGCTCGCCCTGAGCCTGTTCTGCCAGACGCTCGGAATCCGCCACCAGCCCCAGTACCGCCAGGCAGCGCTGGTAATAGTCGCTGCCGAAGTCGGTGAGGCGCTGGCGTCGCGTCGTGCGATTGAGCAGGCGTACCCCGAGACGCTGCTCCAACGCCCGCAAGTGGTTGCCCACCATGGTGGTGGACATCCCGCATTCCCGGGCGGCGGCGGTCATGTTCCCCGCCTCCACCACCTTGACGTACACCGACATCGCCTGGAACAGATCCATTATCAACCCTGACTTGAAGATGATTAAAGAAACGGCGAGTTTATCTAGCCTGGGTGACTAACGATACTGGCCGCACCCCCAACAAGATGGAGTCGCCCGCCATGACCGCCGCCTGCCTGATGAGCACCTACCAGCCCCTGGCCCTGAGCTTCTGCAAGGGTTTGGGCAGCCGACTCTGGGACCAGGCCGGTCGCGAATACCTGGACGCCATCGCCGGGGTCGCGGTAACGGCTATCGGCCACGCCCACCCCAAACTGGTCAAGGCCATCAGCGAACAGGCCGGCCTGTTGCTGCACAGCTCCAACCTGTACGACATTCACTGGCAGCAACAGCTGGCAGCCAGACTGACCGCGCTGGCCGGGATGGACCGGGCCTTTTTCAACAACTCGGGCGCCGAGGCCAACGAAACCGCGCTCAAGCTGGCGCGGCTGCACGGCTGGCACAAGGGAATCGAACAGCCCCTGGTGGTGGTCATGGGGGACGCCTTCCATGGTCGTACCCTGGGCACCCTGGCGGCCAGCGAAGGACCCGCCGTGCGCCTGAACTACGGCCGGTTGCCAGGGGATTTTCTCCGGGTGCCCTTCGCTGACCTCAAGGCTCTGGAGGCGCTCGCCGCCGAGCACGGCCCACGCATCTGCGCCGTGTTGCTGGAGCCGATCCAGGGCGAGAGCGGCATCCGCCTGGCGCCCGCCGGCTACCTCAAGGCCGTGCGCGAGCTGTGCACCCGGCGCAACTGGCTGCTGATGCTCGACGAGATCCAGAGTGGCGTCGGCCGTACCGGACGCTGGTTCGCCTGCCAGCACGAAGGCGTGGTGCCGGATGTGATGACCCTGGCCAAGGGCCTGGGCAACGGTATTCCCATCGGCGCCTGCCTGGCCCGGGGCAAGGCCGCGCAACTCTTCACCCCTGGCAGCCACGGCAGCACCTTTGGCGGCAACCCCCTGGCCTGTCGGGCGGCCTGCACCGTGCTGGAGATCATCGAGGAGCAACATCTGCTGGCCAATGCCGAGCGCCAGGGTGCGCTGCTGTTGCGGCGCCTGGGGGAAGAGTTGCAGGGCCATGCCCAGGTCCTGGAGATTCGCGGGCAGGGCCTGATGGTTGGCATCGAGTTGCGCGACATGCCACGGGACCTGGTGCAGATCGCCGCGAGGGAGCACGGTTTGCTGATCAACGTCACCCGCGGCAAGACCATTCGCCTGCTGCCGCCGCTGGTGATCGATGAAGCTGAAGTGGAAGAGATCGTTCAGGGCCTGAGGCAGTTGCTCAACGCTGCTTGAGCGACACCGGAGCGCGGCCTGGGCCCGCCCCGGCCCCCCGGATCAATCGTCCAGGGCCTTGGGAGCAGCGGCGGGCTTGGCCGCTTTGGCGCCTTTGGCGTTGGCCGGCTTGGCTTCGGGCTCGGGAGCCGGGGCCGGCGCAACGGCTTGCTTCTCCGCGGCCGGCAACTGGTCGACGGCGGTGAAGACTTCCTTGAGCTCAATCGCCCCGGAGTGCTCCAGCTTCTTCTCGCCGTCCTTGCCCACCAGGATCACCTTGGTCTGCGCCCCGGCGCCGAGCTTGAGGCTGCGGATCAGGGCCATGGTGGATTGCGGGTCGATGTCCTTGCCATCGCGCTGGCCGATGGTGTTGATCACCGTGTACAGGACCATGTTGCGTTCGTTGAAGGCTTGACGGGTTGCCGGCTCTTCCAGGGACTTTTTCAGGCTGACCAGGGTTGGGTCGACGGTGCTGGGGGCGATCACGATCAATGGCCGTGATTTGCCCAGGTCCTGGGTCAGTGGGCCATCGTTGTCGGCAGCCAGGACAGGTCCGGCGACAGCGAGCAGAGTAGCGAGGGTCAATGACCGAATGAACATGCGTCTCTCCTTATGTTTTCCACGCAGTAATGATTGCGCATTGCCGGAAAAGGTCCAGGCCGGGACTCAAAATCTGACATTTTTCTGCGCCGCCCCCCACGTGAGCGCCGCCAGCGCCCCAGGCGGCGCAAAATCCGCGCTGCGGCGCTTTTAACGTCGAGCCGGACGGCCTGGCGCGTAAGGTTTTGTTGCATATATGGGCCAGCAACCGGGCTGCCCGCGCAAGGGCGCGGGCAAACGTCGAGCGCCCTGGAGCAATGTGCGGATAGAGAGCCCTTCATGCCCAGGGCTCACTGTCGAAAGCGCAGGCCAGGCCATCACCTGGCACTTGAATCCAGCGAACAATGATCTGGAACAAATAACTCAATGACCCGCTACTTGTTCTGCCGACGCTCGGCGAACTATAGTGCGGCGCGGCACGGACAGCCCGGCAACACACTGATTAAAGCGGCAACTCGCCACATTCCCGAACACTATCCCGCCACGGATTTTTTCGAATGAGCGTCCGACCCCGATGATCCCCCTCCTCGTCTGCGATGACTCGAGCATGGCCAGAAAGCAGGTGCTGCAGACCTTGCCCAGCGAGTGGCAGGTGTCCGTGACCCAGGCCTGCAACGGTCGCGAGGGCCTGGAGGCGCTGCGCCGGGGCTTGGGCAAGGTGGCGCTGCTGGACCTGACCATGCCGGTCATGGACGGTTACCAGGTGTTGAGCGCGGTACAGGAAGAAGGCATCGACGCGCAGATCATCGTCATCTCCGGCGATGTCCAGGAAGAAGCCGTGCGCCGCACCCGCGAGCTGGGCGCCCTGGCCTTTCTCAAGAAACCCTTCGACCCCCAGCAACTGCGTGCCCTGCTCAAGCAACTGCAACTGCTGGACAGCCCGCCGCCCAAGCACCCGATAGCGCCCTCGCCGGCCCCCCTGGTGACCTTTCGCGACGCCTTCCGGGAAACCGTAAACGTCTCCATGGGCTACGCCGCGGCGCTGATCGCCAAGGTCCTGGATGTGTTCGTGCACCTGCCGATTCCCCACGTCAACGTGCTCGAAGCCGGCGAATTGCAGATGCTCCTGGCGGACGCCAATCGTGCCCGGCAATTGACCGCCATCTGCCAGGGCTACATCGGCAGCGGCATTGCCGGCGAAGCCTTGCTGATGTTCTACGACTCGGAAGTGGCGGACATCGCCCAACTGATGGAACAAGGCACCGATCCCTACCAGGAAATGGAAGTGCTGATCGACCTGTCCAGCGTGTTGATCGGTGCCTGCCTGAGCAGCATCGCCGAACAGCTGGACGTGTTCTTTTCCGTGGGCCATCCCCAGGTTCTGGGGGAGCACACCACCATCGACGAATTGATCCTGCTCAACCAGCAACGCTGGAACCAGACCCAGGCGGTGGAGATCAGCTACAGCCTGGAGGAACAGAACATCCACTTCGACCTGTTGCTGCTGTTCACCGAGGACTCCATGGCCCTCCTGGAACAGAAACTCGCCTACCTGATGAGTTGAGCCATGCCCAAGCGAATGGATTTCAGTGAGCTGCACTGGTTGCTGGCGGTGGTCCAAAGCATCGACGTGGGGATCGTGGTGCTCGACCTCGAATGCCAGGTCCAGGTGTGGAACAGCTTCATGGAAAACCGTTCCGGCGTGCCCTCCAAACAGGCCATCGACCAGTCGTTCTTCGCGCTGTTCCCCGAGGTCGAGCGGCCCTGGTTCCGCCGCAAGGTGAGTCGCGTGGTGGCCCTGGGCACCCCCGCCTTCACCATCTGGAAACAACGGCCGTACCTGGTGCGTTTCAAGAACTACCAACCGATCACCGGCCAGGGCGAGTTCATGTACCAGAACACCACCCTGCTGCCGCTGCGTTCGTCCAACAGCGAGATCCACCACGTCTGCCTGGTGATCTACGACGTCACCGACGTGGCGATCAACAGCCTGGCGCTGCAGCAGGCCAACCGGCAGTTGCAGCACCTGTCGCGCATCGATCACCTGACCCAACTGTTCAACCGCGGTCACTGGGAGCAGCGCCTGGAATTCGAATACAGCCGCCACGGCAGCGCCATCGCCCTGCTGATGCTGGACATCGACCACTTCAAGTCGATCAACGATCGCCATGGGCACCAGGCCGGGGACGCGGTGATTCAGCGTGTCTCGCAACTGATCCACGAGCACGTGCGCGACAGCGACGTGGCCGGGCGCTATGGCGGCGAGGAATTCGCCATCCTCCTGCCCCACACCGACCTGACCGGAGCCCAGACCCTGGCCGAGCGCCTGCGCCAGTCGGTGGAGCAGCAGGAGGTGATCCACAACGGCCAGGCCATTGCCTTCACCATCAGCCTGGGCATCGCCTGCCTCGACCGCCCGGCCCGGGATCACCGCTGCCTGATCGAATGGGCCGACCAGGCGCTGTACGCCTCCAAGCACGCCGGGCGCAATCGGGTCAGCACCTACGCGCCTTGAACAGCGGCACGTGGGTCCATTGCAAAAAAACCGCCGCCAAGGGATAAACTGCGCGCTTTTCCGGTCCATCACCGGTCTGCTACGCCTGTTCCAGCGCCACAAGGAGTCCCGTGCGCATGTCCCTGTCGAATTCCAACCTCTCCCCGCAACAGCAATGGCAGCAAGCCGTGCTGACCTATGCCCGCGACATCAACCGCTATGTCGAAACCGGTACCCGCGAGGGCTGGAAAGGCTTGAAGGAGCCCAACATGCCCGATACCGAGCACCTGTTGCAGGACTGGCAGGCGGCCCTGGAAGCGAGCAACCAGGCCCCTTACGATGAAGCCGCGCGCCAGGCCTTCCGCCAGGACTGGCCGCCGGCGCACTTCCCGCTGACCCCGCGCCTGGAAAGCCAGGGACGGATGATTCCGACCCTGGCGCTGCTGCCCGACGGCAGCCTGCTGGCCCGCATCGGTGCGCCCTACGAGAGCGGCTTCGTGGTGCATATCAGCGACGAGCAGATCCAGACCCTGGAACAGCTGGAGTGCTTCGGCATGTGCCCGCAGCGGCGTTATTTCGCCTGGGGCCGGGCTGACGGCATCCAGCTCACCGACGGCTGGAATGGCCCGCAAGTGGCGAGCTTCCCCTGGCCCGATCCCCACGCGGGCCTGCCGGCGGGCGTGGAGCTGGAGGACAGTGGGCGCCCCACGCCCAGCAGCCTGATCCCCTTCCCCGACGGGCGCCGGGTGCTGCTGGTGAGCGCCGACGGCATCTTCGTCCTGCACGCCGAAGGCGCCACCCGTTTGCTGCCGAGCCAGGAAGACCTGCAGCAAGAGCTGGCCGAAGGCGTCGCCCCCGAGGACCTGAGTACCGGCCTGAGCATGGAGCATGGCGCGGTGTCACCCGATGGCCAGTGGATCGCCATCGGCGAGCAAAGCAGCTCGCACCTGGTGCTCGATGCCCGCTTGCAGCGGGTAGCGCAGATCGGCCCTGCCAGCGAATATCCGCACTTCGCCTGCTTCAACCAGCGCGGCGACCGCCTGCTGCTCAACGCCTGCCATTTCTATGGCGGCGCCAGCCTGGGGGTGGCGGTGGCCGACCTGCCGGGACTGAGCACCGACTTCTACAGCGACGATCCACGCACCCCGGTGCTGCAGGAAGGCGCCCGGGTGTATGCCGCGGCGTCACGGGGCGACGAATTCATCATCGGCGACGCCTACGGCTACCTGCGGGCCTTCAGCGAAACCGGCGAGGAACGCTGGCAGCACTACATCGGCTCGACCCTCACCGCCATGGACATCAGCCCCGACGGCAAGACCCTGGTGGCTGCGACCTATGCCGGAATCATCGTCAAGATCGACCTGGACGCCGGCCGCCCGGACTGGCAGATCGGCACCGGCGAACACCGCGAAGTGCGCCGTTGGCTGTTCTGGAAGGACTTCGCCAAGCCCCTGCAGTGGTGAGTGGGCTCTAAACCGGCGGGCGCGAGAAATTCACCTGCAGTTGCAGGTGATCCGGATCATCGATCGCCCGCAGGTACTCCTGCACGCTGACCTCACCGGCGCTGGAGCGGGCACCCGGGGCCGGCACGTGGCCGGCCAGCAGCTTGTGCACCACCGCCACCGCCGCGCAGCTGGGGATCTCCGGGCCGTGGTCGTGGGTGGCGGTCAGTTGGGCGTTCATGGTCAGGGGCTGGCCGTCCTGGCCCAGGCCGTGAACGTCGATGTACAGGGCGCTGAGGCCGTCGCCAAAACCTTCGAACCAGGTGCCGCAGCGATGCAGGCGCGCGGCCCAGGGCGCCGGATCACGCACCAGGCCGAGCTTCACGGCCTGCGCCAGCAAGGCGTTGGCCAGCCCGGCGATCTTCAGCCCGGCACCGGCCTTGAAGCTCAGGGTGTGAGCGCCGTAACGCTCGGCGAACAGGTCCAGGTCCGGCACATCGACATTGGCCACCAGGCGCCTGCCCAGCCCCGGCAACGTGCGCAGGGTCAAGCCCTGCCAGCCGATCACCGGGTGCGGCCGGCCGTCCTTGAGTTGCAGGATCGGGCGACCGGCATAGGCCAGTACCCCCTCAATGGTCGACAGGCCGGGCATTTTCGCCGAGGAGGAAATGCCGTGCTCGATGCGTTCGATGCGGGAAAAGCGTCCGCGATGCTCATCGATGATCGCCGTCGACAAGGTCGGCACCGAACTGCAACCGCTCAGCAGCGTTACCCCGGCCGCCCGCGCCCGGGCGTCGAGGGCGCCGATGCCACCGACGAATTGCCGGCAGTCCGCCAGATCGCAGTAGTTGATGCCGGCTTCGATACAGCCCTCGGCCACCGCATAGGACTGGCCCTGGAACGGCCCGCCGGTATGGATCACCCAGTCGATGTTCAGCTCCTTGAGCGCCGCGACCCATTGCCCGCCCATGGCATCGCCGCACCAGCCTGAGCAGGCCCGGGCGCCTTCGGCCCGCAAGGCGTCGAGCTTGGCCGCAAGCTTTAGTGGATCACGCCCGGAGAGCACCAGGTGCAACCCTGGCAGGTGCATCAGATAGCGGCAGATAATGCTGCCGAAATTGCCATAGCCACCCACCACCAACACCCTGAGCGTCATTGCCTGCATCCCTGAACCAAGTCGTTATCCGGCGCAGAAGGCACCGTTCGAGGCGCGGCAGCTTCGTTGATTTGCCGCGGATCGACAAGGGGCGGTCGCCTCCGCAATATTCGGTCAACAAAAAAATGCCAATGCCGGTCCGGCATAATGCTATGCAAATTCCTCATCAACTGCGGCGTTGGAGCGTGATAGCCTCGTCCTGCTATGTCGGCCTCGCATAATAAACCTGCCGGTTTACCCAACCGAGCGGGACCCAGATGCCTTGTTATCCCCCTTTGCTTCACCTTCATCTGCCCAACTAACGTTTCGCTGTGAGCCTTTCGATCATCGGCTCACCAAGGGAACTGATTGCAAAATTTGACTCGACCCCAAGGTCGATCTCTCGATCCTATCTCGGAGCTGTTATGTCCAGGCTTTCCCATCAAGATTTGCGCCGCGGTTTCCGTGAACTGATCGCCTCCTCGTCCTGCTACCACACCGCTTCGGTGTTTGACCCGATGTCCGCGCGCATTGCCGCCGACCTGGGTTTTGAAGTGGGCATCCTCGGCGGTTCCGTGGCCTCGCTGCAGGTGCTGGCGGCCCCCGACTTCGCCCTGATCACCCTCAGCGAATTCGCCGAGCAGGCCACCCGCATCGGCCGCGTGGCCCAACTACCGGTGATCGCCGACGCCGACCACGGCTACGGCAACGCGCTGAACGTGATGCGCACCGTGGTGGAACTGGAACGGGCCGGCATCGCCGCGCTGACCATCGAAGACACCCTGCTGCCGGCGCAGTTCGGGCGTAAATCCACCGACCTGATTTCCGTGGCCGAAGGCGTCGGCAAGATCCGCGCCGCCCTGGAAGCCCGGGTCGACACCGAGCTGGCGATCATCGCCCGGACCAACGCCGGAATCCTCCCGGTGCAGGAAATCATCAGCCGCACCCAGCAGTACCAGCGTGCAGGCGCCGACGCCATCTGCATGGTCGGCATCCGTGATTTCGAGCAACTGGAACAGATCTCCGAGCACCTGAGCGTACCGCTGATGCTGGTGACCTACGGCAACCCGGCACTGCGCGACGATGCGCGCCTGGCCGAGCTGGGGGTGAAGATCGCAGTGGACGGCCATGCCGCCTACTTCGCCGCGATCAAGGCCACCTACGACTGCCTGCGCGAGCAGCGGCAGATCTTCACCCAGGCCTCGGACCTGAGTGCCACCGAACTGGCCCATACCTACACCCAGCCCGAGGACTACATTGTCTGGGCCAAGGAGTTCATGAGCGTCAAGGAGTAACACCGGCGATTGGCCGGGGTGAGGCGCAACGCCTCAACCCTGGGCCGATTTCAACGCGCCTGCCACGCAGTCGAGGATCTGGCCGATGGTCCAGGGCTTGCGGATGAAGGACACCGGATAGCGCACCCCGGAACTCTCGGGGGTTTCGAAACCCGACATCACCACGATCGGCAGCGACGGCCAGCGTTCAGCGCACAGGTTGCTCAGGCTGGCGCCGTTGAGCGTGCCGGGCATGCTGATATCGGTCAGCAACAGGGCCACGTCCGCCGCATGCTCCTGCAAAAAGTCCCAGGCTCGATCGGCACTGTCCATGGCCCGGGTGGCAAACCCCTCGTCCTGCAGAATCTCGCACAGGAACTCCAGCACCGTCGGTTCATCCTCCACCACCAGGATCAAGCGAGAGGTGGCGTCGGGGCTGACGGACGAGGCTGGGCACATGGGGCTGACACTCCCTGGAAAGTTGAGCATTGCGCGGACAGGACCGCTGACTAGAGTTATGAGCGGCAGCTTGAGGATAAATTCACTCCCGATGCATGCACGGTGATTTTTTCGGACAGGTCCGAGCAGGGCCGCAATAATGCAGGCCCGATAGCAGCGCAACCACAAAGAGCGGTCATCCATGGAGTTCGATCCCCAATACCTGGCCCAGGCCCCGCATCTGGTGGTATTCACTGGCGCCGGCGTCTCGGCGGAAAGTGGCATCCCGACCTTTCGCGACGCCCTCAGCGGCCTCTGGGAGCACTTCGACCCGGCACAGCTGGCCACGCCACAGGCCTTCCGCGCCAACCCGGCGCTGGTCTGGGGCTGGTATGAATGGCGGCGCCGGAAAATGCTCCAGGCCCAGCCCAACCCGGCGCACCTGGCGATAGCCGAACTGGCGCGCCGGGTGCCGCGCCTGACCCTGATCACCCAGAACGTCGACGACCTGCACGAGCGCGCCGGCAGCCCATCGGTGCTGCACCTGCATGGCAGCCTGCATACACCGCAATGCTTTGCCTGCAACCGCCCGTTCAAGGGAAAACTGCCCTGCCCCGATCTGCCGGAACAAGGTGGCAGCCTGGAGCCACCGCGGTGCAGCGGCTGCAACGGCAAGATCCGCCCCGGGGTGGTGTGGTTCGGTGAATCCTTGCCGCAGGCGATCCTCAAGGCCGCCTTCCAGGCGGCCGACGACTGCGACCTGCTGCTGTCGGTGGGCACCTCGGGGCTGGTGCAACCGGCGGCGCAGATCCCCCAACGGGCCCTGCAACAGGGGGCCAGGGTGGTGCACATCAATCCGCAGCCCCAGGAGTGCCGCGCGCCGCAGGAGTACAGCCTGACGGGCCCGGCCGGCCAGCTTCTGCCGCAACTCGTGCAGCGAGCCTTCGCCTGATTCCCCGGGCGGATCGTCATTTTTCCCGCCAAAACGGCCCGGCATGAGGTAGATTCAAGCAGCGAATAACCTCGCAACGACGTTTGCTTTCTTGCCCTGCCGCTGGAAACCAAGCCCCGTACCGGTGGCTCTGTTCACTGCCCCGCCGTTTTTTTCGCCACTGACCGCACTGGGCGCGGTGGCGCCGATTTCAGGAAATGGATTAATGCCGCAAAGACACGTGATCAATGCTTCGGTGAGCCCGAAAGGCAGCCTGGAGACCCTCTCGCAACGTGAAGTGCAACAACTCAGCGCCGCCGGCTCCGGCAGCATCTACACCCTGTTCCGCCAGTGCGCCCTGGCCATTCTCAATACCGGCGCCCACGTCGACAACGCCAAGACCATCCTCGACGCCTACCACGACTTCGAAGTGCGCATTCACCAGCAGGATCGCGGCGTGCGCCTGGAATTGCTCAACGCGCCGGCCGACGCCTTCGTCGACGGCGAAATGATCGCCAGCACCCGGGAAATGCTCTTCAGCGCCCTGCGCGACATCGTCTACACCGAGAACGAACTGGACAGCCAGCGCATCGACCTGGAGAGCTCCCAGGGCATCACCGACTATGTCTTCCACCTGCTGCGCAACGCCCGCACCCTGCGCCCCGGCGTCGAGCCGAAAATGGTGGTGTGCTGGGGCGGTCACTCGATCAACACCGAGGAATACAAGTACACCAAGAAGGTCGGCCACGAGCTGGGCCTGCGCAAACTGGACATCTGCACCGGCTGCGGCCCGGGCGTGATGAAAGGCCCGATGAAAGGCGCCACCATCGCCCATGCCAAGCAGCGCATGAGCGGCGGCCGCTACCTGGGCCTGACCGAACCGGGGATCATCGCCGCCGAAGCGCCCAACCCGATCGTCAACGAACTGGTGATCCTGCCGGACATCGAGAAGCGCCTGGAGGCCTTCGTCCGCGTCGGCCACGGCATCATCATCTTCCCCGGCGGCGCCGGCACCGCCGAGGAGTTCCTCTACCTGCTGGGCATCCTCATGCACCCGGACAACCGCGACCTGCCGTTCCCGGTGATCCTCACCGGGCCCAAGAGCGCCGCGCCCTATCTGGAACAGCTCAATGCCTTTGTCCTGGCGACCCTGGGCGAATCAGCGCAGCAGCACTACCAGATCATCATCGACAACCCGGCGGAGGTCGCCCGGCAGATGACCGAGGGGCTCAAGACCGTCAAGCAGTTCCGCCGCGAACGCAACGATGCCTTCCACTTCAACTGGCTGCTGAAGATCGACGAGGGCTTCCAGCGCCCCTTCGATCCGACCCACGAGAACATGGCCGGCCTGCAACTGAACCACGCCTTGGCGCCCCACGAACTGGCAGCCAACCTGCGCCGGGCGTTCTCCGGCATCGTCGCCGGCAACGTCAAGGACCAGGGCATCCGCCTGATCGAACAGAAAGGCCCGTACAGCATCCACGGTGACCCGGCGATCATGCAGCCCCTCGACCAGCTGCTCAAAGCCTTCGTCGAGCAGCACCGCATGAAGCTGCCCGGCGGCGCCGCCTACGTGCCGTGCTACCGCGTGGTGAGCTGACCCACCGAGGCCTTCGACGGCCCCACGACGCCGCGCCCCTTTGCCGGGAACGCGGCGTTTTTTTTGCCCCGCCGGAGCATGGCCGCATCGCGCCGCCCCCCTTGCCCCTAATGCATTGCCCCGTAACGCATTGCCCGAAATAAAGCGCACCGGTTTGACAGCCTCCCTGGCGCTATGGAATAGTTTTTCAACAATACGGAACACAATTCCATTTTTCCAAAATACCGCAAAAAAGGCCTGCCATCTTGAGTGAAGCTCCTGCTGCCCTCCTTCCACCCCTGGACTGTGACCTGCTGGTAATCGGCTCCGGCGCTGCCGGCCTGGCCTCTGCGGTGACCGCCGCCTGGCACGGCCTGCAAGTGATAGTAGTGGAAAAAGATTCCACTTTTGGTGGCGCCAGTGCCTGGTCCGGCGGCTGGATGTGGGTGCCGGGCAATCCCCTGGCACGCCGCGCCGGCATCAATGAAGACCCGCAGCAACCGCGCACCTACCTCAAGCATGAGCTGGGCCACCGCTATGACCCTGCGCGTATCGATGCCTTCCTGGATAACGGGCCACAGATGGTGGCCTTCTTCGAGCAGCACACGGCCCTGCAATTCGTCGATGGCAACGGCATCCCGGACATCCACGGCCAGCTGCCCGGCGCCGGTATCGAGGGTCATCAAGTCATTGCCGCGCCCTATGACGCCCGGGCCATCGGCCCCTTGTTGGCACGCCTGCGTCGAACCATGCGCGAAACCTCGTTCCTGGGCATGCCGATCATGGCCGGGGCCGACCTCGGGGCCTTTCTCAGCATGACCCGCTCGTTCAAGTCGCTGCTGCATGTCGCCAAGCGTTTTACCCGCCACCTGCGGGACCTGGCGCTGCATGGCCGAGCCATGCATCTGGTCAACGGCGTGGCGCTGATCGGCCGGCTGGCGAAGTCGGCCCAGGACCTGGGAGTGCATCTGCTGGAGTCATCGCCGGCCCGTTCGCTGCTACGGGATGAACAGGGGGTGCACGGCGCCCTGGTGGACACGCCCCAAGGCCGGCGGGAAATCCGCGCCCGGCGTGGCGTGGTGCTGGCCGCCGGCGGGTTCGCCAACGACCCGGCCCGGCGCCAGGCGCTGTTTCCCCGGGCGCCGGGTGTCGATGAGCATTTGGCGCTGCCACCCCCGAGCTGTTCCGGAGATGGCATCCGCCTCGCTGAAGCCGCCGGCGCAGTCCTGGCCACGGACCTCGCCAGCCCGGTGGCCTGGGCCCCGGTATCGCGGGTGCGCCACGCCGACGGCAGCGTCGGCCACTTTCCCCACATCATCGACCGGGCCAAGCCCGGACTGATCGGCGTGCTGGCCAACGGCAAGCGCTTCGTCAACGAGGCCGACGGCTACTACGACTACACCGCGGCCATGGTCGAGAAAGTCCCGGCTGGCGAGGAAGTGGCCTCCTGGCTGATCTGCGACCATCGCTTCCAGCGCCGCTACGGCCTGGGCTATGCCCGCCCCTTCCCGCTCCCCGTTGGCCCGCTGGTGCGCAGCGGCTACCTACGGCGGGCCGACTCGATCCAGGCCCTGGCCAGCCAATGCGGCATCGACCCACAGGCGCTGGGGGCCACGGTGCAGCAGTTCAACCAGCACGCCCGCCACGGCCAGGACCCCGAGTTCGGCCGCGGCTCGACCCCCTACAACCGCAAGCAGGGCGACGCCCTGCACCCCGGCCCCAACCCTTGCGTGGCGCCTATCGAACAGGGGCCGTTCTACGCGGTTAAAGTGCTGCCCGGCAGCTTCGGCACCTTTGCCGGGCTCAAGACCAATGCCCAGGCCCAGGTGCTGGATCAGGCCGGCGCGGCGATCCCCGGGCTGTATGCCGTCGGCACCGACATGGCCAGCGTGATGGGCGGGTTCTATCCCTCCGGCGGCATCAACCTGGGCCCGGCCATGACCTTCGGCTACATCGCCGGGCGCCATGCGGCCGGGGTCGATGCCTATGAGGTGCCGCTGGCATCCGTGGCCGTGCCTGATCCGTGCTGATCATCGCCGCTACGCTCAGGGCGACTCGACGCCAGCGGCGTCCTCACCCGGCGCCTGCAGCTGGCTCTCGATCTGCCGGCCGAGGTAATACACCCCGGCCATGACCCCATGCTCGGGGTCATGCAGTTGCCGGGACCAGGCCTGATCGAAGGCCGCCCCCAGGTCCCGCCGGGTCTGGGCCTGCAAGCCCTCCCGGTCATGGTCCTGGACCAGCGCCCGGACCCCGGCCACCCCCACCGAGATCAACGCACCGGCCACCCGCCCCACCGCCGCCGCCACTGCACCGGCGACACCGCGGGTAGCGAACTGGGCCTGGAGTTTGTCGCTGGTCACCTGCGCCACCTGGGCCACCCCGGGGGCCGGCGAGTCCCGCTCGGTCGCCGCTGCTCCACGAAGCTGCTGCAACAGCGGCCCGTAGGCGGGCAAGCGGGCGATGGGCTCGACCCGCAGCAGTTGGGCCAATGAGGCGCGCTGTTCGGCGGCCGGCCCCAGGTCGATGGCCAGGACTTGCCCCAGGTGCTGGTCCAACTGCGGTGCCGGCAGCTGGTAGCGGTTGCCGATCTGCACCAGCTGCTGGCGCAGCAACTGCACATAGAACTCCATGGCCTCGCCGGCGATCTCGTCGGCATCGATCTCCAGCGCCACCGGCGCCAGCACCCGCTCCTGATACTGCTCCTGCAGGTATTCGGCCAGACGCCAGGAGGACTGCCCGGCATCGCCCCGATTGTTCAGTGAATACCAGCCGACCTTCAGCGACAGCCATTCCTGGGTCCAGTAACCGCTGAACCAGGGAATGAATTGCTCGTCGGTCTGCTGGTAGACCCGGGTGCGCCAGTGCTCCATGGAGCCCTGGGCGTAGACTTCGGCCTGTCGCGTGGCGCTGCGGGAAGCATCGAGCAACTGGTTGTCGACCTGGCGCCAAGTGGCCGGGCTGACCGGCGCCACTGCGACAGGCGCGGGGACCCGGTGGGCGCAGCCGGCGAACACCAGCAGCACGGCCAGCAGCCAATGGCGACAGCAGAGCATCGATGGCCGCAAGACAGATACCTCCCGCAGAAGCTGCATCGGGCCCAACAGACTGCCCCGACGTTCCAGCAGTATAGGTAGCGCCGCTGCCGCGGCCGCGGGCCAAAGCATCACCGCGCACCGGGCTGTTTCCCGCGCCCGCAAGAAACCACTGCCCGTGCCCGCTGGCCCCGGGTATATTGCCCGCGCCACGGACCAGCCCCTGAACAAGGAACCCCCATGCTCTACCGCATCGCCGCCGACAGCCTGGTGCTGTTTCACCTGACATTCATCGTCTTCGTGCTACTGGGCGGCCTGCTGGTGCTGCGCCACCCACGGCTGATGCTGCTGCACCTGCCCGCCGCGGCCTGGGGCGTGGCGGTGGAAGTGCTGCACCTGGAATGCCCACTGACCCGCTGGGAAAACCTGCTGCGCCACGCCGCCGGCCAGGACGGCTACGGCGCCGGGTTCATCGAGCATTACCTGATCCCGCTGATCTACCCCGCCGGCCTGACCCCGGGCATCCAGCTGTGGCTGGGCAGCCTGGTGCTGCTGATCAACCTTTCGGTCTACGGCTATCTGGCACGGCGCTGGATCCGCACCCGCCACGCCTGAAGCCTCTGCCCTGATTACCCCAGCGGCCCGTCGGCCCCTGACTTGGCGATCCGGGACGGCTCGGCCTCGCAGGCCTGGGTCAGCGCCTGCCAGGTGGCCTGATCAGCGGGGATCAGATGCTCGATGCGCAATGACGCCACAGTGATGTCCTGGGGCATGCCGAAAGTGGTGAAGGTGGAAAGAAAACGCAGCTCGCCCGCAGGTCCGCGCACCCGGGTCAGCAGCAACGGCGCGTTCAGGCTGGCGCCAGCCGCCGACTCGCCGGGGCACGGCAGGCTCGCCAGCAGCGCCGCCAGCGCCGGCTGCTCCGTCGCTTCCCGGGCCGCTCGCTGCCATGCCACCTGACGGATCTCCTCGGCGTTGATCAGGCAATCGCCAAAACCGCCGGGCAGCAGCAGGCTCGCCAACAGATTGAAACCTTGCTCAACCGCCGCCAACGGCAGCCCCAAGAGCCCGAACAAGGCGACGGTGGCGCGGTTGGCGGCCAGTACCTGCCAGCCGCTGTCGATGACAATCGCCGGTGCCGGGTTGTTGGCCTGGAGCAGGTGCAGCAGCGCCGCGCGCACCGGTTCCAGGCCCGGATCGTGCAATGGCAAGGCGGCATAAGGGGGGGCGTAGCCGGCGGCGAGATACACCCGGTTACGTGTTTCCAAGGGGGTATCCAGGGTACTCAGCACGCTGTGCAGCAGCGCCGGGCTGGGCTGCGCCCGCCCCGTCTCGACACAGCTCAAGTGGCGCTGCGACATGCCCGCCTGCAACGCCAGGTCCAACTGGCTCAAGCGCGCCTGGCGCCGCAACTGGCGTAGCTGCGCACCGACCGACAGCGCTGGCGCCGGAACGCGTTCAAGGGGCTCGACCATCGGTTTTTGTCGTCCTCTGGGGGTGTAGGTGGAGGAGCTGGCGCGCCGCTCAGCGCACAGGCTTGAAAAAGATCAGTTCGGGGTCGCCCTCGTCCAGGTTCTCGACCACCCCGCTGGGCTGAAAGCCGGCTTTGGCCAGCAACCCCCGGGCCGGCACATCATCGGGCCGAGCCTCACGAATCAACCGCAGGATACCTGGCGGGGGAAGCTGTTGCCGGTCGCTCATCGCTACTCATTCCTTGAAGCTGATTGTCGTCCTGCGCCGCCTAGCTGAGCGCTTGTGCCCCACGCCTGTCTATGACCTGAGAGGTCATTGAGTGGCCCAGGGGGTGCCACTTAGCCTGTTCGCTCCGCGTAGTTCAAGGAGTTTAACGATGAGAGACATCCTCTGGCGCCTATGCCTGGCGTTGTTTGCCGGCCATGAGCTGGACGCCGTGGCCCAGGCCGAGTGGCGCCTGCTGTATGGCTTGCGCGACCTCGATCCGACGCTGGGCCCGCCGTGGTTCATTGCCCTGCATGTGCCCCTGTGCGTCGCCCTGATGTGGCTGGCCGGGCACCCGCACCAGGCCATACGCCGCACCAGCCGGCAGCTGTTCGCGGCCTTTGCCGTGGTTCACGCCGGACTGCACTACAACCTTCAGCAGCACCCGCTGTACCTCTTCGACTCGCTGCTGTCGCAAACGCTGATCTTCGCCTGCGGCGCCACCGGCCTGCTCTACCTGATGCCGAGCCTGGGTCGGCAACGCACAACATGCAGCGCCTGATCCCCTCCCCGCTCAAGGAACCCGCCATGTCCCGTCCCTACCTGGCCCTGATGGCCCTGCTGACCTTCAGTGCCTACACCCTGTTCACCCTGCTCCAGGCCGAGCAGTCGCTGCTGCAATTTGGCCTGCAACTGCTGGCGCAACCGGACACCGCGCAGGTGGTCATCGACCTGTACCTGATGGCATGGCTGGCGGGGCTGTGGATGCTGCAAGACGCCCGAGCCCGCGGCCGTTCGGCGCGGTCGGTGCTGCCCTACCTGTTGCTCACGGCGGTCTTCGTCTCCATCGGCCCGTTGCTCTATCTGGTGGTCAACGGCTTTGGCCGAGGCGCGCCGCAGCGCGCCTGAGCGGCGACGGCTTCAAATCAGCCGCTGGATCTGCTTGTGCCGCCAGACCAGCTTGAAGTAGCCAACCTGCAGCACCAGCATGCTCAGGTAGGCCACCGGGAAGGCCATCCACACCCCTTGCAGGCCGAAGTGCGCATCCAGCAGATAGGCCATCGGCACCTGCACTCCGAGGATGCAGAAAATCGAGATCGCCACCGGCATCAGCACCGTGCCGCTGGCGCGCATGATGCCACCCACCACCGCCTGGAAGCCGAACACCAGGATGCTCCAGAGCATGATGTGCAGCAGGTGTTCGGCCTGCATCAGGGCCGCCGGATCAATGATGAACAGCCCCAGCAGCCAATGGGAAATCAGGTAGCCGAGCAGCACCAGGGCCCCGGTCAGGCACAGGTTGATCGCCAGCCCCGTGCGCAGGATCGGGGTGATGCGTTCCAGGCGCCCGGCACCGATGGCCTGGGCCCCGAGGATCGAGGCAGTGATGGCGATCGACAGTGCCGGGAACTGCACATAGTTGACGATCTGGGTCACCGCGCCATAGGCCGCCGTGGCCTGGGAGCCGTGGCGATTGACCAGGGCCAGGATCACCAGCTCGGACAGCGAGATCACCACCATCTGCACCCCGGTGGGCAGGCCGATGCGCAGCACCTTGCCGAGGATCGCCCGGTCCAGCTTCATTGCGGCGAACAGCGCCCGGTCCGGCGCCAGCGGGTGCGCCCGGCCGCTAAGGCGCCAGACCAGAAAGCCCATGGCCAGGACATTGCCCGCCAGCCCGGCGAATGCCGCACTCTGGATGCCCATCGGCGGCAACCCCAGCCAGCCGCGAATCAGCGCCGGGGTCAGGAGCAGGCCCGCCAGGGTCGAGACGATCAGCGCCAGCAGCGGCGACAGGGTATCGCTGACGCCACGCAGCAGCTGGGTATAGAGCACGAACACCAGCAGCAACGGCATGATCAGCATCATCACCCGGGCATAACCCACCGCGTCGTCCAGCACATCCGCCGGCGTGCCCAGGCCTTGCAGGGCCGGCCGGGCGAAGAGCATGCCCAGCACCGCCCCCAGCAGGCCGATCAGGGCTCCCAGCAGCAAGGTGCTGCCGGCCACCGACTTGACCGCATGCAGTTCCCTGGCGCCCCAGGCCTGGCCGATCAACACCGAGGCACCGGCGCCCAGGCCGATCACCAGGGCGATGAAGAAGAACACGATGGGGAACATCCCCGACACCGCCGCCAGTGCCTGGGTGCCCAGCAACTGGCCGATGTAGATACCGTTGAGGGTGCCGGAAAACGACTGCAGGAAATTCGACAGCACCATGGGCAACAGAAACACCAGGTACACCTGCCAGAGTGGACGCTGAGCGGGAATGGACATGGGAACAGGCAACCTCGGATCAAGACGACAAAATGCCGCGACGCCCCCTGCAGCGCGGAGCTCGCGTCGGTCATGGACAGTACCGCGAAGAAGGCCGCCCGGGGTATTCCGGCTGTGCGGCGGCCTGAGGGTTATATCAGCGGTTGACGTCGACTACCACCTGCCCGCGCACCTTGACTTCAAGCAGCTCGGCGGCCCAGGCGTACCCTGGCATGTACCCGCTCAGGGTGCAGCCCCTGCCCTGCAGCGTTACCATTGGCCGCCGTTCCACCCTCACCGAATGGATTCCCGACCGCTGGACTTTCAGCAGCGCAACGCCTGGTCCCTGGCCCAAGAGCGGTCCCATGCCCGGGTCATGCAACTGCTCGAACAAGCCGGTGCCGGAGCACCACCGGCTTCCACCCCAGCCCCTGGCCTGGCCTGGCCGGAGCCGCCGGAGGGCGGCGACTGCAGTGTCGACCCGGTCACCCAGGTGCGCGCCTATACCCTGGCCGTGGCCGCCTGGGAACAACGTGGCAACGCGGCGGGCCATGAGGCGCTCGATGCCGGCTTCTGGGCCGAACCGCAACAGCTCATCGAACGTTTCTGCACCCGGCGCCCACGAGCCTATCCGCGCGCGTCCTATGGTTTTCCCACGACCTATTCACCAGACGATGAACTGCTCGGCAGCGAACGGCTCAAGCCCGCCCAGGCGCAAGTGCTGATGCGCGACCCGGCCGTTCGGGCGCTGTGCTACGAACACCGCTTCCTGCTCAAGCGGGTCGCCGGACAATGGCGGATCAACAGCGTCAAACGCCGCCTGGCCGGCACCCAGAAATGGGCCAGCACCATCCTCTGACGAAAAACTCAGCGACCAGGACTGCAACGACCAAGGCAACACCTTTGCCCTGGCCTGCTACCAGGGCCGGGACAACCGCCGCTTTGCCTGCGAACGCCGTCTACCGGGTGGAAAACCGCTGGCACAACCATGACCGGACGGCCGCGTTGCTGATCCTGCGGCTGGCGATTTGGCGCGCCGCGGGCCAGCCGCAGGACATCGACTGAGCACGAAGGGCCGGGCCCGTGGTTGGCGAATACTGCCCCGCCCGTGGTTAAATGCCGCCCCGAAAAATGACCGGCCCTGCTGATGACACCTCTCGCCCTTGCCACCCTCAACCAGCACTTGCTGACCGCCCTGGCCGCCGCGCCCACCGAGACCCGGCGCCTGTTCCATGGCCGCGGCCGCTGCTGGCCGGGTCTGGAACAACTGACCGTGGACTGGTTGCAGGGCGTGCTGCTGGTGTCGCTGTTCAAGGAACCCGAGGCCGAGCAACTGGCCGCCTTGCGGCAACTGCTGACAGACCTGGGCTCGACCCCGCAGTGGGCCGCCAGTGGCGCCCGCAGCCTGATGCTGCAACACCGCTACCTGCCCGACAGCCATGGCGAGTGGCTGCTGGGCCAGCCGGTGGATTCCTGCACCATCACCGAGGAGGGCCTGCGCTACCAGGTGGACCTGGGCAGCAAGCAGAACAACGGGCTGTTTCTCGACATGCGCTATGGACGCAACTGGGTACGGGCCAACGCTCGGGGCAAGAACATCCTGAACCTGTTTGCCTACACCTGCGGTTTTTCCGTGGCGGCGATCGCTGGCGGTGCCGAACGCGTGGTGAACCTCGACATGTCCCGGGCGGCCCTGAGCCGTGGCCGCGACAACCACCGGCTCAATGGCCATGACACCAGTCGGGTAAGTTTCCTCGGGCATGACCTGTTCAAGTCCTGGAGCAAGGTCAAGCAAGGCGGGCCTTACGACCTGGTGATCATCGATCCGCCGTCGTTCCAGAAAGGCAGTTTTGTCCTCGGCAAGGACTATGCGCGGGTGCTGCGGCGCCTGCCGGAACTGCTGACGGCCAATGGCTGCGTATTGGCGTGCATGAATGACCCGGCGTTCAGCGTGGACTTTCTTTTGCAAGGGGTGACGCAGGAGGCGCCGGGGCTGCGCTTTGAACAGCGCTTGGAGAATCCGCCGGAGTTTCCGGATGCCGATCCGCAGTGTGGGTTGAAGGCTTTGGTGTTTCGGCAGGGGGATTAGGGTTGGATTGGGCGCATGCCCCTGCGTAGGAGCTGGCTTGCCAGCGAAGACGTCCGCCCAAGCGCTGCATGCCTCGCGGGCCTCTTCGCCGGCAAGCCGGCTCCTACGAACAGCGCGTAAACGCGCTTGGCTTTGTGCAGGGGGCAGTCACCACTCCCGCCTTACAACTCCATCCGATACTCGATAACCCCCGGCTTGTACGCCACCCAGTCATACAACCGCTGCGCCCGCTCGTTGCTTTCCTGGGTGTGCCAATACAAGCGCCCGCAGCGCCGTTCCCTGGCCTGCGCCTGCACCCACTCGATCAACAGCTTCCCCGCTCCGCTGCCGCGAATCGATGGGGCCACGTACAGGTCTTCCAGGTAGCAGAAGTCGCTGACGGCCCAGGTCGAACGGTGCAGCACCAGGTTGACGAAGCCGATCACTACATCGCCCTGCACCGCCACCGCCGAATACATCGGTTCCTGGGCATCAAGGAAACGCTCGAACGTGGTGCGACTGATCTCTTCGCTCAACGTCACCTGATAGAAATCCTGATAGGCCAGCCACAGCGGCAGCCATTGCTGGTAATCCCCTGGCTGAATCGCCCGTACCGTCACCGCAGGTTGTTGATCGCTCATTGCGCGCTCCTCTTGATCATCCACACCGGGATCAGCCCCGGTCATTGAAGAGCGCGCAGGTTAGCCCCAGAGTGGCTGGCTGTATCAGGCCAATTCAATGAGCATCGCCAGACCACTTCATGGGCTGCCTCAAACCTCGGGCAGTTGATGGGTCACGCAATGAATCCCGCCGCCACCTGCGGCGATCGCATCGATGTCCAGCGCGATGACCTGCCGCCCGGGGTACAGGCCGGCGAGCAGGCTGTGGGCCTTGGCGTCGGCTGCCCGGTCGCCGAACTGTGGAGCGATCACCGCGCCATTGATCACGAAGTAGTTGATGTAGCCGGCGGCGAAATCCGGGTTGTCGCGGCTGAAGCGGTTCTGCCGCGGGTTCAGTGGTGGCGACAGGGTGTGCACCTGCAGCGCGCGGCCATCGGCGTCGCGGGCGGAACGGAGGATCTCCAGGTGCTTGAGGGTCACTTGGTGGTCGTAGGATTCAGGATCGTTGTCCAGATTGGCCACGACCACCCCCGGTTTGACGAAACGGGCGTAGAAGTCGACGTGGGCGTCGGTGATGTCGTGGCCCTTGATCCCCGGCAGCCAGATGATCTTGCGCAGGCCGAGGCAAGCCTTGAGTTCCTCTTCGACCTCGGCCTTGCTCCAGCCAGGATTGCGGTTGTCGTTGATCCAGCTGCTTTCGGTCATGATCCCGGTGCCGTGCCCGTCGACTTCGATGCCGCCACCCTCGCCCACCAGCTCGCTGCGCCAGTAGCGGGCACCGGCGGCGTCGGCCATCTGCCGCGCCAGCCGGGCGTCCTTGGCGTGGCGCTGTTTGTTGCCCCAGCCATTGAAGTTGAAATCCACCGCGCCCAATCCGCCTTGCGCATCAACGATGAAGTTGGCGCCGATGTCGCGCATCCAGATGTCGTCCAGTTCGGTGCTGACAAAGGTGATGTTGTGCGAGCCGCAGAGTTGCTCCGCCAGGCTCCGCTCCTGCGCCCGGCAGAACAAGGTCAAGGGTTGATAGGCGGCAATCGCCCGGGCAATGCGCCCCTGGGCTTGCTGCACGTCGCCGGTGAAGTCCTCCCAGATGGCGTCCTGGGCACCGAAGGCCATGAAGGCCCGCTGCTGGGGCTCGCCTTCATCGGGCAGGTAGCCGTTGTCCTGCTCGCGGGCCCGGGCATTGCGCGGTCCCAGGCCGAGGGTGGTCATGGCGGCGACACCGGCCAGCAGCGAGGCCTGTTTGATCAGTTGACGTCGGGTGGGCATGGGGCGGTTCTCTTGTCGAAGGCGTTGCTGGAAAAGATTCGGGGTGGCGCGGCGCGGGCCTTCGCCGGCAAGCCGGCTCCTACGTGGCAGTGTAGGAGCCGGCTTGCCGGCGAATCGCATCGCGCGCGGTCAGTGGCGGGCGGCGGTGGCGGTCTTGAACTGGGTCCAGGTGCGCATGCGCGCGCGCATGTCGGCCTGGGGGATGTCGCGGCCGGGAATCAGGCGTTCGAAGGTGGCGTCATCCGGGTAGATATCCGGGTTGTTGCGCATCTGCGGATCGACCGCCGGCCGCGCCTTGGCATTGGCCGTGGGGTAGCCGGTGAAGTTGCTGATGGCCGCCATGTTCTCTGGCCGCGTGACAAAGTTGATGAAGGCATAGGCGTATTCCGGGTGCCGGGCATCCTTGGGGATCGCCAGGGTGTCCATCCACACCGTGGTGCCCTCACGGGGAATGCGGTACTGGAACTCGACCTGCTTGCCCGCGGCGTCGGCCGCGCGCTGGGCCTGGGTCATGTCGCCGCTGTAGCCCAGGGACAGGCACAGGTTGCCATTGACCAGGTCGGTCACCGGCTGCGACTGGAACTTGCGGATGTACGGCCGCAGCTTGCCCAGCAGTTGGCTGGCCGCCTGCAGGTCCTCGGGCCTGGCGCTGCGCGGATCGCGCCCCAGGTAGTTGAGCGCCACCGCCAGTACTTCGTCCGGCGAATCGATCAGCGAGATCCCGCAATCGGCAAAGCGCGCCGCCAGCTCCGGCTTGAACAGCAGGTCCAGGCTGTTGACCGGCGCATCGGGCAGGCGCTCGGCGATCTGCCGGGCGTTGTAGGTCAGGCCGATGGTGCCCCAGGTATAGGGCACGGTGGCCTGGCTGGCACGCGGGTAGTGGGCCCGCAGGCGCTTGAGGCCGGGCTCGATATCGTCCTGCCCGGTCAGCTTGCTTGGGTCCAGCTGCTGCAGGCTGCCAGCACGCATCAGGCGCTCGGCCACGGTATCGCCGGGGAAGATCAGGTCGTAGCCGCTGCCGCCGGTCATCAGCTTGGCCTCCAGCACCTCGCTGCCCTCCATCACGTCGTAGATCACCTTGATCCCGGTTTCGGCGGTGAAGCGCGCCAGGGTGTCTGCGGCGAAATAGTCGGCCCAGTTGTACAGGCGCAGGGTCTGGTCCTCGGGTTCGGCCTGGGCCTGGAGCGCGACCAGGGCCAGGGCCAGCCAGCTGGCGCAATGGCGTTTCCAGCGTTTGCCTATGATTCGCATGTCATGCCTCCCGGCCGTTCCAGCGTGAATGAAGGTGTTGCCCGTCAAGACTCAGCAGCGGCCCGTACATCTCGGGTCGCCGGTCGCGGAAGATGCCCCAGGTGCGGCGCTCTTCGGCCATGGCGGCCAGATCCAGGGACTGCAACAGGACCCCGCTGCTGTCGCGGTCGGCCTCGGCCAAGAGCCGGCCCTTGTGGTCGCAGATGAACGACGAGCCATAGAAATCCATGTGCAGGGCCGGGTCGCTGGTAGCCACTTCATGGCCGACGCGGTTGGCCGCCACCACCGGCAGCAGGTTGGCCGCGGCATGCCCGCGCATGGTCATCTGCCAGTGATCCCGCGAGTCCAGATCGGCACTGCCCGGTTCACTGCCGATGGCGGTGGGGAACAGCAACACTTCGGCGCCCTGCAAGGCCAGGCAGCGGGCAGTCTCGGGGAACCACTGGTCCCAGCAGATGCCAATGCCCAGGCGGCCGAAGGCCGTGTCCCAGACCCGGAAACCGGTGTCGCCGGGGCTGAAGTATTCCTTCTCCTGATAGCCCACGGCGTTGGGAATATGGGTCTTGCGGTACACCCCCAGCAGGCGGCCGTCGGCATCGGCGACGCTCAGGGAGTTGAAATAGGCGGTGCCGGCCCGTTCGAACCAGCTCAGGGGCAGAACCACCCCCAGCTCCCCGGCCAGGGCGGCGAAGCGCTGGAGCACCCGGCTCTGGGCATACTCCTCGGCCAGGGCCAGGTGCTGGTGCTGCTGCTCGATGCAGAAGTACGGGGTAGCGAACAGCTCCTGCAGCAGGATCACCTGGGCGCCGCGGGCCGCTGCTTCGCGCACCAGCTGTTCGGCGCGTTCCAGGTTGCCGGGCAGGTCCCAGGTGCAGGGCATCTGGGTGGTGGCGACGATCAACCGGCTCATGCCTGCACCTCCAGCGGCCAGCGCGGCTGCTGCTGGGTGATGCAATGCACACCGCCGCCGCCATGGGCCAGGTGGTTGATCCGCACCGGCACCACTTGCCGCCCGGGGAAGGCCCGGGCCAGCACCTGGGCCGCTTCCTGGTCGGCGGCGATGCCATAGGCCGGCATGATCACCGCGCCATTGGCCAGGTAGAAGTTGGTGTAGGAGGCGCAGAACACCTCGGCCTGGCTGTCCACCGCGGCGCTGGCCTCGAACAGCTCGATCAGCTCGAAACGACGGCCCTGGGCATCCCGGGCCAGCTCCAGCGCACGGCGGTTCTCGCGCACCACTTCGGCGTAGACCGAGCCCTGGTCGTGGGTCGCGTCCACCAGCAAGACACCCGGACGGGCAAAGGCGCAGATCCCATCGACATGGCCATCCGTCATGTCGCCGGTGACATGGTCCGGGTCCCCGGGCAGCCAGATGGTCTTGCGCACCCCCAGCAGGCGCTGGAAGATCGCCTCGATCTCGGCCTTGCTCAGGCCCGGGTTGCGATTGCGGTTGAGCAGCACCGATTCGGTGGTGATCAGGGTGCCCTCGCCGTCCACATGGATGGCCCCGCCTTCATTGGCCAGGGGCGTGCCGAAACAGTCCAGCCCCAGGTCGTCGAGCAGGCGTCGGGCCAGGCTGCGGTCCAGATCGTGGGCCGATTTGTCGCCCCAGGCGTTGAAGCGCCAGCTGACGCCGGCCAGCCCATGCTGCGGATGGCCGATGAAGGTCGGTCCGGAGTCGCGGCACCAGCTGTCGTTCACCGGCTGCACCAGCAACTGCACAGCCTCGGTGCACAGCGCCCGGGCGCTGTCCAGGGCCGAGGGGTCCACCACCAGCTTTACCGGTTCGAAGCGCGCAATGGCATTGGCCACCCGGGCGAAATCCGCTTGCACCTCGGCCAGGGTCACGCCCCAGACCGACTCCCACAACCCCTGGTTGTGCGGCCAGACCATCCAGGTCGCGGCGTGGGCAACCCACTCGGCGGGCATCTTCCAACCCGGGTGTTGACTGTCATTGCTAAGCATGGGCGTTGCACCTCTGAAGTAAGGTTTTGTTATCAATCGACCGACCCGGCCGAACCATGGCGCCCATGCTATGGCTTTGAAAAAACCTCAACAAACGATAGATTTAGCCCATTTCTGATTAGTTGGACTTATCAATCATGTTGAAACACTGGCCTCCCCTGAATGCCCTGCGCGGCTTCGAAGCCGCCGCGCGCCTGGGCAGCTTTCACCAGGCGGCGCAGGAACTGCACCTCACGCAATCGGCCATCAGCCAGCAGATCCGCAGCCTGGAAAACTTTCTCGAACAACCGCTGTTCTACCGCAGCGGGCGCAGCGTGACCCTGACCGACGCCGGCCACGATCTGCGCAGCACCACCCAGTCGCTGCTGCAGCAACTGGCGGTGGGCATCCGCCGCCTGGAGCAGTACCGCAAGCCCAACCAACTGGTGGTCAACACCAGCCCGGCCTTCGCCCGCCACTGGCTGCTGCCGCGCCTGGGTGAGTTCCATCGCCTGCACCCGGAAGTCGACCTGTGGCTGTTCACCAGCTTCGAGCCGCCGGACATGAGCACCCAGACCATCGACCTGACCCTGCGCGACGACCTGAGCGCCCAGGCCGAATGCAGCTACCTGGAGCTGTACAGCGATCGCCTGTACCCGGCCTGCCACCCCAGCGTGCTGGAGCAACCCGAAGCGCTGCGCACCACCTTGCATGGCGAACGGGAGATGGACTGGAGCCATTGGCTGGTGGAAGGCGGCGCGGACATTGGCCAGCGCAGCAACGGCCTGAACTTCTCCGACCCGGGCCTGTTGCTGGACGCCGCCTGCGCGGGCCACGGCATTGCCCTGGTCAGCCAGTTGCTGACCCAGCAGGCCCGGGCCCAGGGCTTGCTGGCCCCATTGTGCGAACAGAGCGTGCGCGGCCCGACCTGGGCCTGGCTGATTCACCGCGACAGCGAAGGCAGCCCGCTGACCCGCAGCTTCTGCGAGTGGTTGCTGGGCGCCTTGCAAGTCCCGGCCGAGCCATGAGCGGCGGGCGCAAAACCGTTTTCCATTCCTGGTGGTAACCCCGCGCAAGGCGGCGCCTTAAGCTGGCGCCGGTGCAATCCGCATCGTCTTCCAGGAGCCGCCCGTGCCCCCGATCCACGACATCAACTGGCCGTTGTGGCTGTCCACCATGCTGCCCATGGCCCTGAGCGCCGGGCCCGGCAACCTGATGGTGGCCAGCTCCGGCGCCCGCAGCGGCGTGCGCCGCTCGCTGCGCTTCATCCTCGGCCTCGATGTGACTTACTGGCTGCTGGCCCTGCTGGTGGGGCTGGGGCTGTATCACAGCCTGGCGGCGCAACCGCAATGGCTCTGGGGCCTGCGGGTGGCCGGCAGCCTGTACATTTTCTGGCGCGGCCTGCGCCTGTTGCTGCGCTCGCGGGGCTTGTCCGCCGCGCCGGACGAGCCCCTGGGCTTTCGCGATGGCGTGCTGCTGCAACTGGGCAATGTGCAGGGCCTGGTGATGCTGCTGGTGATGTTCTCGACCTTCAGCCCCGGCACCGACGCCGGCAGCGCCGTGGTGCTGGTGCTCAGCGCCGCACTGATCGCGGTCAATCTGTTCGGCCACCTGCTCTGGGCCGGCCTGGGCTCCAGCCTGCAGGTGCTGATGCGCGACCGACCGGGGTTGCTGGTGGCGCAGAACGCCCTGTTCGGCTTGCTGTTGATGGCGGTGGCCGTGTGGATCTCCCTGCGCGGCGCCTAGCTCGCGCCCCTCACCCGCCCTGCAGCCCGTGACGCGCCAGCAGCTCACAGAGAAACGCCACCACCCGGTCGACCCGCTCCTGACCCTGGGTCGCCTGGTTGCGCAACAGCCAGATATCGGCACGGTGAACCGGGGTCTGGGGCAACACCCGGAGCAGGCCCAAAGGCTCGGCAATATAGACCGGCAAGGCGGCGATCCCCAGCCCCGCCTGCACCGCCTTGAGCTGCGCTTCCAGGTTGCCGGTGCGCATCCACAGCGGCTGGCCGCCGCTGAGCTGGTCCAGCCAGCGGGCCAGGGGCAGGTGCTCCAGTGTCTGGTTCCAGCCAATCAGCGAATGCTGGCCCAGGTCCGCCGGTTGCTCGGGGCAACCCTGGGCCGAGGCATAACCTGGGGAACAGAACAGGGCCTGGGTCAGCTCGCCAACCCGACGCAGGGTGAAGTTGCCGGCCTCCGGCCGCTGCAGGCGCAGCAGCAGATCACTGTGGCTCTGAGTGAGCTTGACCGAACGCGCAGCATTGACGAAATCGAAGCTGATCTGCGGGTGCTGCAGGCGAAACTGCGCCAGCGCGGGAATGATCAGGTGGCTGCCCATCAGCTCCGGGCAGTCAATGCGCACCAGGCCCGCCATGCGCGCACCGGGCTGGGACATCTGCCGCGTCATCAGCTGGAAACGCTCTTGCGCCTCCAGGGCCATGGGCAACAAGGCCTGGCCGGCCTCGGTGAGAAAATAGCCCTGGGTGGTCTTCATGAACAACAGCACGTTCAAGGCCTGCTCCAGCACCAGGATCTTGCGTGAAACCGTCGACGCGGACACCTTCAGCGCCTGCCCGGCGTCGGTGATGTTGCTGGCATTGGCCACAGCGATGAAAAACCGCAGATCGTCCCAGTTCACCTTTACCTGCCCTGTCCCTGAAAACCCTGGCCCGGGATCTTATGCGATATTGCCGGGACGGCGTTCAGACTTTTCTCCGTTAAAGTACGCCAGATCTTTACTGCCCATGGATCAGGGACCTCTCATGCTGGAACTGCACACCACCCGCCTGCACCTGCGCCCCTTGAGCACCCATGACTGGGAGCTGTTTCTGAGCCTGCACAGCGACCCGGACAACCTGCGCTATGTCTGCGACCCGCTGTCCCGTGACCAGATCGAGGAACGCTTCACCTCGCGCCTGCCGCGCTGGGACTTCGACTCGACACACTGGCTGTGCCTGGTGATCCGCGACCGCCAGAGCGGCGAGGACCTGGGCCTCACCGGCCTGCGAATCAGCGACCGAGACGCCGCCGAAGCCGAGGTCGGCTACCTCCTGGCCCGCCATCACCAAGGCCGGGGCGTGGCCGCGGAGTCGCTGCGCGGGCTGATGGAGCACGCTGGCCAACACCTGGGCATCAAGCGCCTGATGGCCACCGTCACCGACGGCAATGCCGCCTCCTGCCAGGTCCTGGAAAAGTGCGGTTTCGTCTTCCTGCGCCGCGACGAGCGAGCCTTCCGCCAGGGCGGCGAAGACTTCGACGACCTGATTTTCAGCTGCCACCTGACGGCCTGAACCCGGATTGGCCACGACGGCCCCGCCCTTGCACCGTGGTTTTTTCTTGACAGCAAAAAATCTCAACGGCTATTGTCTGACAACCTGACTGCCACGGTTTTTCCTTCCCATGCTCGAACTCCAGCGACCTGACTCCCTCGTTGTCCGCGTGGTCAATGCGATCCGCAGCGAGATCGATTCCGGCCGCCTGGCCCCCGAATCGCGCCTACCGACCGAGCAGCAACTGGCCGAGCAGTTGAACGTCAGCCGCTCGGTGATTCGCGAAGCCATCGCCCAGCTCAAGGCCGACGGTGTGCTGATCGCCCGGCGGGGCCTGGGTTCGTATATTTCCAAGACCCCGGCCGGCACCGTGTTCCGTTTTCCCCAGGGCAACGGGCGCTTGCCGGACCTGGCGCAGATGTTCGAGATGCGCTTGTGGATCGAAACCCAGGCGGCATCGATCGCCGCCCAGCGCCGTGACGCCGCCGACCTGCAACGGATGCAGCAGGCCCTGCAGGAAATGCACGACAAGCGCAGTGATTTCGAAGCCGCGGGGCTGGCCGACGTGGAGTTTCACCGGGCCATCGCCGAGGCCAGCAAGAACGACTATTTCGTGGCCTTCCATGATTTTCTGCGCAGCCAGCTGACCAGTGCCCGCAAGGCCGCCTGGGAGAACTCGGCGCTGCGCATGGTCGGCGGTTCCGCCGATGCCACCCAGGAACACCAGGCGCTGTACCAGGCGATTGCCGCCGGCGACCGCCAGGCCGCGGCCGGCTGCGCCGATGCCCACTTGCGCGCTGCGGCCAAGCGCCTGGGCCTGGAGCTGCCCACTATCGATTAAGCACAGCGGCACGCTTGAGGCTTCAAGCGCTGCAGCGCGGGATTTTGTCGGATTAGTTAGTCTGACAACCTGATAACCAGACCTAAACAGATCAGAGCCAAGGTATCCAAGAACAATGACTTACGACTTTTGCATCATCGGCGGCGGCATCGTCGGCCTGGCCACGGCGATGGAGATCCTCAAGCGCCAGCCCGGCGCTTCGCTGGTGATCCTGGAAAAGGAAAACGTCCTGGCCAGGCACCAGACCGGGCACAACAGCGGGGTGATCCACGCCGGCATCTACTACGCGCCGGGCAGCCTCAAGGCCGACCTGTGCAAGCGCGGGGCCGAGGCCACCAAGCAGTTCTGCCGCGAGCACGGGATCAAGTTCGAGGTCTGCGGCAAGGTGCTGGTGGCGTCCAATGCCTTGGAAATGGAACGCATGGAGGCCTTGTACCAGCGCTCGCAACAGAACGGCCTGAAGGTCGAGCGCCTGGATGCCGAGCAACTGCGCCAGCGCGAACCGAACATCGTCGGCCTCGGCGGACTGTTCCTCGACGCCACCGGCATCGTCGACTACCGCGAAGTCTGCGAAACCATGGCCCGGGTGATCCGCCGCGAGGGCGGCGAGATCTGCCTCAGCCAGACCGTCACCGCCATCCAGGAAAGCGCCGACAGCGTCACGGTCAGCAGCCATGGCGGCAGCTGGCGGGCGAAGAAACTGGTGGCCTGCGCCGGCCTGCAATCGGACCGCCTGGCGGTGATGGCCGGGGTGAAGATCGACCACCAGATCATCCCCTTCCGTGGCGAGTACTTCCGTCTGCCGGCGGCGAAGAACAACATCGTCAATCACCTGATCTACCCGATCCCCGACCCGGAGCTGCCGTTCCTCGGCGTGCACCTGACCCGCATGATCGACGGTAGCGTCACCGTCGGCCCCAACGCGGTACTGGGCCTGGGCCGGGAGAACTACCGCAAGTTCTCCATCAACTGGCGCGACGTGGCGCAGTACGCCAGCTTCCCCGGGTTCTGGAAAACCATCTGGCAGAACCTGGGCTCCGGCACCACCGAGATGAAGAACTCGCTGTTCAAGTCCGGCTACCTGGAGCAGTGCCGCAAGTACTGCCCGTCCCTGCAGATCGAGGACCTGCTGCCCTATGAGGCAGGCATTCGCGCCCAGGCGGTGATGCGTGACGGCAGCCTGGTGCACGATTTCCTGTTCGCCCAGACCCCGCGCATGTTGCACGTGTGCAACGCGCCCTCGCCCGCCGCCACCTCGGCGATTCCCATTGGTTCGATGATCGCCGACAAGATTTTCCAGGCCGACTGAAACACAGGCGCGGCACGCCTTGTGCCGCCCGGATTTACCTCGGTATGCCCTTTTGGGCGCGCCGAGCACGACTCACGTCAACTCGACAATAAATACAATGATTCATGAGGAAGTACGGAAATGAGCGCAGTTGAAACCAGCAGTACTGCAGCGGAAACCCCACAACAAACCCAGAAACGCCTGCGCAAGGTCGCGGCGGCCACCATCTTCGGCTCGATGCTGGAGTGGTACGACTTCTACCTCTACGCCACCATGGCGGCCATCGTCTTCTCGAAGATCTTCTTCGATAACAGCAACCCGAAAAGCGCCACGCTGATGGCCTTCTCGACCTTTGCCATCGGTTTTATCGCCCGCCCCTTCGGCGGCATCCTGTTTGGCTACCTGGGGGACAAGTTCGGCCGCAAGCAGGTGCTGGTGCTGACCTTCTGCCTGATGGGCGTATGCACCGCGCTGATCGGCCTGATCCCCAGCTACGCCTCGATCGGCATCTGGGCGCCGATCCTGCTGGTGGCGATCCGCATCATCCAGGGCCTGGGCGCCGGTGCCGAACTGTCCGGCGCGGCGGTCACCTCCTATGAACACGCCAGCGAAGGCAAGCGCGGCAGCCAGGGCGCCTGGCCGGCACTGGGGCTGAACCTGGGCCTGCTGCTGTCGTCGCTGACCATCTACCTGCTGACCATCAACGGCAACGAGTTCCTGCTGGCCGGCGGCTGGCGCATTCCGTTCGTCTGCAGCATCGTCCTGGTGGCGGTCGGCCTGTGGGTGCGCAACAGCATTCCGGAAACCCCGGAGTTCAAGGAACTGAGCAAGGAAAGCCGCAAAGCCAAGGCCTCGCCACTCAAGGCACTGCTCCAGAACGACCTCAAGGGCCTGGCGGTGGTGTTCTTCGTCGCCATTGGCTACAACGCCCTGAGCTATATCTTCAAGACCTTCTCCCTGGCCTACCTGACCCAGTACAAGAACGTCGATGTGCACGTCACTTCGCTGTCGGTGACCATCGCCAGCCTGATCGCCATCGTCGCCGTGCCGTTCTTCGGCTGGCTGTGCGACAAGTGGAGCAGCAAAACCGTACTGATCCTCGGCGGGGTGTTCTCGGTGCTGTTCGCCTACCCGTTCCTGGCCCTGCTCAACACCGGTGAAAGCCTGATGATCTACATCGCCATCGGCGTCGGCACCGGCATCCTGGCGCCGATGATGTTCGCGCCCCAGGGCTCGTTCCTCAGCCGCCAGTTCCCTACCGCCACCCGCTCCTCGGGCTTTGGCACCGGGCGCGAAATCGGCACCGCGATTGCCGGCGGCCTGGCGCCGCTGGGGGCTCTGTCCCTGGTCACCGCCTCGGCCACTCACTCCACCGACGGCGTGGTGATCATCCTCGCGGTCGCCGCCGTGCTGGTGGTGGTGTTCGCCCTGTGCGACCAGGGCCACAAGCACTCGGCGTTCAAGAACTGACGCGATGTTGAACCCTCCACAGCGCCCCTGGTGGCCTGTGGAGACTCTGCTAAGGTGGCCGCTGCATTCGAATCACGGGCCACCCCATGCAATCCAGTAGCGCATTCGGCGTCGACGCCGATGGCTTGATCAGCCTTCCCGCCGAACCGCCCTTGCAGGCCGAATACCACGGCTTGCTCGATGACCTGCGCGCCACCTTGAGCGACCCGCTCGGCCCATCGCTGCACAGCCTCTACCTGTACGGCAGCGTCGCCCGTGGCACCGCCAGGGCCTATGTTTCCGACCTGGACCTGTGCCTGATCCTGCAACACCCCGCCGCCCCACAGCCGCTGCGCCACCTGGAGAACCTGCACCAGGCGTTGCAAGCGCGGCACCCGCTGGTGGCGAAGATCGACTTCGATATCGGCCACCTGGCCCAGGTGCTGGCCGCGGAAAATCGCCACAGCTGGGGCTACTGGCTCAAGCACCACTGCCGCTGCCTGTGGGGCCATGACCTGCGCCAGCGCTTTGCGCCCTTCAGGCCCAGCCGGGAAATTGCCTGGGCCGTGAATGGCGACTTCCAGAGGGTGCTTGATGACTACGCCGAGCGCATCGAGGGCGAGCGGCAGCCCGCGGAGATCCTGCGCCTGCAACGCGAGGCCGCGCGCAAACTGCTGCGCGCCACCAACCTCTTGCGCTCGGAGCAGGAGCCAAGCTGGCCCCACAGCCTGGATCAACATGTGCGGCTGTTCGTACAGCGCTACCCCGACATGGCGTTGCCCATCGCCGAGTTCCGCCAGACCGCCGAAGCCAGAACCCTCGCCAACGCCGGTTTCAGCAGCCGCCTGCGGCAGATGACGCAGTGGATGACCGAAGAATGCATCCAACCGCGAGCCAGGAACTAGGCCGCGGAACAACAACGCCGCCGGCCATTGCGACATGCCACGAACCGGCCCGCACCGCCCTGCCTGCCCTGTTGCCGGCCACCCTGGAACGGGTCAAGCCAGCAGCACCTCGATCCCCAACTGCCGATAGCCCTGGATATCCGCCTCAGGCACTTCATGCTCGGTGACCAGTCGCCGCAAGCGCTGGCACGGCACCACCACAAAGGGCTCCATGGCGCCGAGCTTGTCGGCGGTGGTCACGGCAATCACCTCGGCGGCACTGTCGAACATCGCCTGCTTGATCGGCACCTCATCGAAATGCAGGGAGCTGATGCCTATCTCCGGGTGAATCGCACAGACCCCGGTGAACATCAGGTCGGCCTTGATCCCCTGGATCATCCGCAGTGCTTCATGGCCACTGGCGGACAGGGTGGCCGGATTGAGCTGGCCGCCCACCAGAATCACCTTGATCCCGGGGTATTCGGCCAGGGCCACGGCAATCATCGGCGCGGCGGTGACCGCGGTCAGGCGGATGTCGGCCGGCAGGGACTGGGCGATATGCAAGGTGGTGGAACCGGAGTCGAACAGCACCGTCTGGCCGTCCTGCACCCATTGCACGGCATATTGCGCCAGACGCAGTTTCGCCTCGTTGACTTCACCCACCCGGGTGAAATAGTCCTTGCCGCTGTCCTTGGGCCTTGGCAGCGCGCCGCCGTGGACCCGCTGCACCAGCCCGGCAGCATCCAGTTCGGCGAGATCGCGGCGGATGGTGTCTTCGGACACCGCGAAGTGCCGGCTCAGCTCGGCGGCCATGACCTTGCCGTCGCGTTCCAGGAGCAGGAGGATCTTTTGCCGACGCAGGGATGGCAGTTCGGCTGCCGGGTGCTGGTTTTGCATGTTTATGCCCGATCTTGCAGGTTTGTGCGAGATTAACCAGGCCATGGGGCAAAAACAAGCTTGCCCAGCGCTTTGGCGCAGGTTCTCGCCGGGCAGCTCAGCCTTTACTTGGTCCACAGGCAGGCACTGCCAAGAAGCATTGCCAGCAGCTCATCCGCGGCCGGGACAACGATGCCGAAGACCGACCGGCGCGCACTAGGGATCGCGCTGCAGGCTCAGGAGCGCAACGAGGCGGCCGCTGCGGGCAAATGCACACCCTGGCGACCGGCAATCAGGATCAGGACCACCGACAGCAACGCACAGGCCGCCCCCAGCAGGATCGACGCGGCATACCCCTGATACAGGTCGAACAGCAGCCCCCCCAGGCTGCCGCCCACCAGCGCGGCAATACCTACCGAGACGTACAGCGCACCCAGGATCGCTCCCAGGTGCCTGGTGCCAAACCAGGTGGCGGCAACCGAGGGGTAGAGCGCAATGCATCCGCCATTCGCCACACCAAAGAGCACGGCAAACAGCGCAAGCGTCACGAAACCCTGGGCACCGACCCAGAACAGGTTGAGAGCGACCAGAGCGCCGGTCAGTAGCAACAGCAGGCGGCGCGCGCCCAGGCGGTCGCCGAGGGTGCCGAGAAAAAGCCGGCCGGCCACGTTGCCCGCGCCGATCAAGCCGATCAGCAGGTTGGCCTGGGTGGTGGAGATGGCGAATTGCTGGGCATAGGGATTGATGTGCACCAAGGCGATGAACAGCCCCACCGAACCGCAGAAGATCGCCCCGAAGTACCACCAGAACCGCGCACTCGCGAGGGCTTCGGCTAGGCGCATCCCGCTCTGCTGGCTGGTTTGCGGCCCCGCCGAACCAGCACTTGGTCGATCCCCATCGGGAAGCAGGCCGAGTTCCTGCGGTTGGCCTCTGACCAGCCTCGCCACCCACAGTCCGCTCACCAGGATCACCAGCGCAAAGAGGCGCATGGTGGTTTCCCAGGAGAAATGCTGCATCAACAGGCCGGCCGCCAGTGGCCCGATAAAGGTCCCCACGCCGGTTCCCGCAAGAGCGATCCCCGAGGCCTGGCTGCGGTTCCGGACAAACCAGCGCTGGACCGCAGTGACCGTGGGCACATAGACCAGGCCAACGCCCAAACCGACCAACGAACAGAAGGAAGCGATAAACAGCTGCAACGACCCTGAGGCCTTGCTACTGACGAAAAAGCCCAGGGCCAGCAGCATGACCCCTGCGCTCACCACTGCCCGCGTGGAAAAACGATCAGCCAGCGAACCTGAAACCACGCCAATGGCGTAGTAGATGAACGCGGTGAGGGAAAACACCGAAGCCACGGAAAACCGCCCGGCATCGAAGTTAGCCTGCAGGTGAGAGAAAAAAGCCCCAAAGGAATAGGCCGCACCAAAGATCAGCGCCAGCAAGACGTGCGCCGCAAACACCAGATACCAGCCCGGGAATACCTTGGTTTTCATCTCTGCCTCCTTTCTGATCCAGTTGCAGGAACCCGGCTGCGACTAAGGCCGGCTCAGGGTGGCGCCGAGGACGCACTCGACACTGGCGCCCCGCTCCCAATGCCATGCACCTCGACCGCGACGCCCCGCTCCCTGACTAGCGCACTCCTGTATATACATGTAAATGCAAAATCGTGACCATATTTAGCGACAGGTCGTTGAGAAAGCTGCCGAGCCCGCCTTCTGTCAGGTGAAATGCTTTGCGCGACAAGCTGTTAGGCGCGTTCAAGAAAAATGTCCGACGCCAGGAATGCAGGGCAGCCGAACCCGGCCCGCCCAAATTCATGAGAAGCCCTGTAACAAGCTGCCGGGAAGTTGTGTGCGGTAACACCGCCAGTGACAGGCGCGGACGAGCCTGCCGGCACTGGCAGTGCCTACTGCCATAGGGTCAGACCAGGCGGGGTCCGCGGACGGGGGCCTGCAATGCCTCTTCCCCCAGGCGCTCGCGGACCAGCGCCTGGGCTTGCCGGGTCATCTGGTCCAGCTGCCGGTCGCGCTTCTTTTCCGCTTCCAGCATGGCCTTGCGCCCGTGCTGGGCCAGCAGGTAGGTGTGGATCTGCCGCACTTCCACTGACTGGTAGATTGGCGCCACGTCGAGTACCGCCAGCAGGCCGTCGCTGCCATGGTCTTGGGTATTCATCAGCACCTGCGGGCCGCGAGCGCCCAGCAGTTGAAAGCCCAGGGCCTCGAAGCACGCCACCTTGGCCACGTGGCAGGCCAGCTCGACATGGGGGTAACGCCCACGCATGGCCTCCAGCATCTGCCGGGCAATGCCCTGGCGCCGATGGCTTTGCAGCACCGCCATGTAGGCCACGGCGCAGGCCTGGGGATCGTCCTTGAGCGGCAGGTACAGGGTGAAACCCAGCACCTTTTCAGGGTCCTGAGTGTCGGTGGCCACCACAAGTTCCACCGCGATCCCCCGGGAGCCGTCCATGGCCTGCAGGTACAGGTGCACCTCGTAGCCGACGCCGTACTGGTACAGGTTGTACAGCGGGTTGCTGGGGGTGATGGCCACCGCGCTGATGTCGCTGATGTAGTCCACCACCATCTGCTGGATCTGGCTCTGGATGGCTTCAGGCGGCGGGGCTTGGAACAGGGTGATGCTGGACATCGAGGCGGTGACTCCGAGGATGGGGGCATGCCCGGGCATGGCGGGCGGCGCCATGATAACCCGCCGTGGGCCGCCCGGGCGCAGCAGCACGCCAGTGCGACGGGCACGCTGGGTCGGCGGACAAGCAGGAAACGGATTGAGGAAGTTGCAGATGCCGGCCGGGCCGGCAGGTGGCGAGCCCTCTTGCAGGGCCTCGCAACCGGCACAGGAGACGGCGGCACGCTGGCCGCCGCAGTGCCCCGCCCGACGAACGCGGGCGGGGCCGAAGCTTACAGCGCCATGTCGGCCGCTGGGTTGCTCTCGGGCTTGGCCATGCTGGCCGGAGCCTGGGGTGCTGCACCTTTCACCGCAGGCGGCGGAGTCAGTTGCAGCACTTCGGCGGTGTAGGCCCACTCTTTGGCCACACGCTCGGGGCTGTCGTTCAGGGCGGTGCCGTAGCTCGGTACGATCTGCTTCAGCTTCTCTTGCCAGGCCGGGGTCGCGACCTGGTCCTTGAAGACTTTCTGCAGCACGCTGAGCATGATCGGCGCGGCGGTCGAGGCACCCGGGGAGGCGCCCAGCAGGCCGGCGATGCTGCCGTCCTGGGAAGCAACGATCTCGGTGCCGAGTTTCAGCACGCCGCCCTTCTCTTCGTCACGCTTGATGATCTGCACGCGCTGACCGGCCTGCCACAGGCGCCAGTCTTCTTTCTTGGCGTTGGGGAAGTATTCCTTCAGGGCGTTGAAGCGGTCGTCATCCGACAGCATCAGCTGGCCGGCCAGGTATTCCACCAACGGGTACTGTTCGATGCCGACTTTGGTCATCGGCCAGAAGTTGTGGGTGGTGGTGCTGGTCAGCAGGTCGAAGTACGAACCTTCCTTGAGGAACTTGGTGGAGAAGGTGGCGAATGGGCCAAACAGGATCACTCGCTTGCCGTCCAGCACGCGGGTGTCCAGGTGCGGAACCGACATCGGCGGTGCGCCCACCGAAGCCTTGCCGTAGGCCTTGGCCAGGTGCTGCTCGGCCACAGTGGCGTTGTCGGTCACCAGGAACGAGCCACCCACTGGGAAGCCGGCGTATTCGTTGGCCTCGGGAATGCCCGACTTCTGCAGCAGGTGCAGGGCACCGCCACCGGCGCCGATGAACACGAACTTAGCGTCGGTCTCGGTTTTCGAACCGTCCTTGAGGTTCTTGTAGGTCACGCGCCACGAGCCGTCTTTATTGCGCTCGATGTCCTGCACTTCGCTGGACAGCTTGAGGGCAAAGTTCGGCTGGGCCTGCAGGTGGGCGACGAACTGGCGAGTGATCTCGCCGAAGTTGACGTCGGTGCCGATCGGGGTCCAGGTCGCGGCGATCTTCTGCGCCGGATCACGACCTTCCATCATCAGTGGCACCCACTTCTTGATCTGCTCGGCGTCTTCGGAGTACTGCATGCCGCTGAACAGCGGGCTGGCCTGCAGGGCCTCGTAGCGAGCCTTCAAGAACTTGATGTTGTCATCGCCCCAGACGAAGCTCATGTGCGGCGTGGAGTTGATGAACGAACGCGGGTTCTTCAGCACGCCATTCTTGACCTGCCAGGACCAGAACTGCCGGGAAATCTGGAACGCTTCGTTGATCTCGATGGCCTTGGCGATCTCGATCTTGCCGTCCTTGCCTTCCGGGGTGTAGTTCAGCTCGGCCAAAGCGGAGTGACCGGTGCCGGCGTTGTTCCAGCCGTTGGAGCTTTCTTCTGCCACGCCGTCCAGGCGCTCGACCATCTCCATCGACCAATCCGGCTGCAGCTCATTGAGCCAGACCCCGAGGGTCGAACTCATGATGCCGCCACCGATCAGCAGCACATCCACTTTCTTCGGCTCAGCCGCGTGCGCGGTCGTGAGGCCTATCGACATCGCCAGCCCGATCAGGGCCGTGTTCACTTTCTTCAACATTCTGTAGTACCTACGATAGAACGCCATCCGCCGCCCCATCCTCGATCCTGCGCACTCGGCACCTGGCGAAACAGGCATTTCGCAGGCCCTGGACACACGCATTCATAAAGAACTGGAGGGTGGGCACACAAGGCCGACGAGACTGGCTCGACCTCAGTTTTATATCGCTCGGGCGCTGACTTCTTGTCGTTTTTGGCTTCAGCTACTTGAGTGACACTTGTTTCTCGGGACACATCACGGGGCACCGCCTGCCGGCTGCGCAGCCCCACTCCTTTCACCGGCACCGGCCTGGGCACGACGCACAATGCCGGCACCCATCTGCACGGGGCCAGCAGGAAAAGAAGGGTCGGGTTCAACCAAAGAAGGTCAACGAACACTGCCTGATATTGCATTCGGCAGATTTGCCCGGACACTCCCGCCCATTTGCAAGGACCCGATCAGGCCACTTGAAGCAAAGCACGGGGGAGGTATTTCCGCACAAACGATGAACCGATTCAGCGCAAGAATATCATTACGGCATCAGCCTGTCTTGGCCGGAGCGGCTGCCCTGGGCCCCGGACAAACCGCGACCCACTACGACACCCGCCGCAATCAATGCGTCACAACGACGCTGGGCTGGAGAATGCGTAGAGGTTGCCCTGCCGCCGTGATACGGCAACCGCTGAGGCCTGTGCTTCAGCGAACGGCTCGTCCCTGGAGTTCTAGCCAGCGCAGAATCAAAACGCCATGATAGCGGCCGATCCAACCCTAAGAAGCCAACGGAATGCTGCACGCCTTTTGTCACGGAAAAAGCCGCCTGTTCAAGCGTTACCTCGGACACTGCGGATTTCGGAGCACCGTGACCGGCCGTTTCGGTTGATCGTGACCGGTCATTTCGCTAACGCGTGACCGCTCATTTCGGTAGCAACGTGACCGATTTTCCGCCTGTTCCGAAACAGGTGGTCACGGCTTACCGAAATCGCCGGTCACGACTTAGCGAAAGCCTTCCCCTTCGTTGCGCATGACCTGATGCGCCGCCATCCTCGACCGATTTCGGGAGAGGAAGATGGCGGCGCCGCGAGTAGCCATGCGAAACATCAAAGAATGTCTGCGCCTCAAGTTTGAGGCCGGCTTGTCCCACGAGAAGATTGCCCGTGCCTTGCAGCTGTCCAAGGGCGTGGTTAGCAAGTACATCGCGGCGGCGCGGGTGGCCGGGCTGGACTGGCCGGCGCTGGTGGCCATGGACGAGGCCGCGCTGGCGGCCGCCTTGTTTGCACCGACGTCGACGAACAAGCCGCGCGGTGAGCGAGTGCTGCCCGATGTGCTGAGCATCCACCGCGAGTTGCGACGCAAGGGCGTGACCTTGCAGCTGCTGTGGGAGGAATATCTCGCCGCGCATGCGGGCCAGCCGACCTACCGCTACACCCAGTTCGTCGAGCACTACCGGCGCTACGCCCAGACGCTCAAACGTTCGATGCGTCAGCTGCACCGTGCGGGCGAGAAGCTATTCATCGACTATGCCGGGCCGACGCTGCCGGTGGTCGACCCGGCCACCGGCGAAGTGCGCCGGGCGCACATCTTCGTCGCCGCCCTGGGCGCCTCGAATTACACCTATGCCTGCGCGACGCCAGGCGAAACCCAGGTGGACTGGCTGACCTCGCTGGGCCAGGCTCTGACCTACTTTGGCGGCGTGCCGGAAATGGTTGTGCCGGACAATCCGCGCGCCCTGGTCGCCCAGCCGGATCGCTACGAGCCGGGCCTGAACCGGGCCACGCTGGAGTGCGCGCGTCATTACCAGACGGTGATCCTGCCGGCACGGCCACGCAAGCCTCAGGACAAGGCCAAGGCCGAGGTGGCGGTGCAGGTGGTCGAGCGCTGGATCATGGCGCGGCTGCGCCATCGGCAGTTCTTCAGCCTGCATGCGCTTAACCAGGCCATCGCCGAGCTGCTGGAGGATCTGAATCGGCGCCCGTTCAAGCGGCTCGATGGCTGCCGGCGCGACTGGTTCGAGCGCCTGGATCGCCCGGCCTTGCGAGCGCTGCCGGTGCATCCCTACGAGGTCGCCACCTTCAAGCGCTGCAAGGTCAGCATCGACTACCACATCGAGGTCAATGGCAGCTTCTACAGCGTGCCCTCCGCCCTGGCCCGGCAGAACGTGGACGTGCGACTGACGGCACACACCCTGGAAGTGCTGCATGGCAACCGGCGGGTGGCCAGCCACCTGCTGCTGGGGCGACGCGGCGCTTACAGTACCCAGCGCGAGCACATGCCCGCGGCGCACCAGGCGCATCGCGAATGGACGCCACAACGCCTGCTCGACTGGGGCGCGCGGATCGGCCCCTACACGCGCCAACTGATCGATCACCAACTGACCCACAAGCCGCACCCGGAGATGGGCTACCGCGCCTGCCTCGGCCTGCTCTCGCTGGCCCGGCGCTATGGCAATGCACGCCTGGAAGCCGCTGCCGAACGTGCCGTACACCTGCGCGCCTTCACCGGGCGCAGCGTGCGCAACCTGCTCCAGCAAGGCCTGGATCAACAGCCGCTGCCCCAGCGTGCCGCCGAAACGACCTTACCCGGCGACCACGAGAACGTCCGTGGCGCCGACTACTACCAACCCCCGCAACAGGAGCTGTTCGATGATGCCGCAACACACCCTGAATCAACTGCACCAGCTACGCCTGGACGGCATGGCCCGCGCCCTGGAAGAGCAATGGACGCTGCCGGCCAGCCACAGCCTGAGCTTCGATGAACGCCTCGGCCTACTGCTCGACCGCGAACTGGCCTGGCGTGACAACCAGCGCCTGGTACGGCTGCGCAAGAAGGCCAAGCTCAAGTACGCCAACGCCTGCCTGGAAGATCTCGACCGCCGCACCGGACGCGCCCTGGACGAGCGTCTGATCGCCACCCTGGCCAGTGGCGACTGGATCCGCCAGCAGCACAACCTGCTGCTGACCGGCCCGACCGGTGCCGGCAAAACCTGGCTGGCCTGCGCCCTGGGCAACCAGGCCTGCCGCCAGGGCTATAGCACCCTGTACCTGCGCACCCCGCGCCTGCTGGAACAACTGCGCATCGCTCATGGCGACGGCAGCTTCGGCCGTACCCTGCAACAGCTGGCAAAGGTCGACGTCCTGGTGCTGGACGACTGGGCGCTAGCCCCGCTGGAGGAAGGAGCCCGGCATGACCTGCTGGAGGTGATCGACGACCGCGCTGGCAGCCGCTCCACCATCCTGACGAGCCAACTGCCCATCGAGCACTGGCACGGCTGGATCAACGACCCGACCCTGGCCGATGCCATCCTCGACCGCCTGGTGCACAACGCCTACCGACTGACGATGAAAGGCGAGTCGCTGCGCCGAAAAAAAGCCGAGGAACAAGCCGCATCGTGACCGATGCGATTACAATCCAGAACCCGCGCAACCGGGGTGGAAGCACCGGTCACGTATTAGCGAAACGCTCGGTCACGTTCACCGAAATCCGCAGACACCGAGAAGAAGGTGAAACCCGGGTCTGCGAAGAAGATGAAATCACCGCCTTGATCATGGGGCCACTGGACTATCTGCCAGCCGAAGCCATCGGCGCTTTTTGGAAAGCGGTGGTTGAACAGGCAGGGCAGCAGCAATCGCTCCCCTTCCCTCGAGAACCCGTAAGTCGTGCCCAGATGCATTTCTGGCCACGCCGAGGCATCGAGCCGGACCTGTTTGTCGAATTGCACTGGCCCCACGGAGAACGCCGACTGCTTCTGGTGGAGTTCAAATGGAACTCAGGTTTGAGTGGTAATGATCAATTACATCGACAATGGCAGGAGTTTCTCCTGCCCAGCGAACGCGATGACGCCTACCACCTGTTCATTGCTCCGGAAATCAGCGCCGGCTTGAATGCCCTGAGCCACCATGACCTATGGAACGGCCGCCTTCTACTGCGTCCATGGACCTCCATTCTCGGTGTACTGCGCCATCTGAGCAGTCCCGAGGCGGTGCTACTGGGGCGTTGGGCGATACAGGCCGCTCACTTTCTGGAACAGCTGGGCGTCAAGCGATTCCAGGGGTTCACCGGGCTCCGCCCCCCGCAACCAATCAAAACACCTACGATTTTCTGGACTCCGGTGAACGGCTTCGGCGAACTCCCTCTACCCACGCTTATCCCTTCTTCCAAGCAAGCAACTTCCTTCTTCTGGAGCTCCCAGCCATGACTACGATGTCGGATATAGGCAAGGCAATCAGCGAGAATATCTCTTTTGTTTCCAAGCTCGGCGCCGAATGCGACCGCCTGGCTCAGCTGATCAGAGAGGAACTGAGTCGACTGTTACTGACTTCGGAAATTGCCCGACGCTATCGCGTTGGAGGCGAGTGGCTCCAGGTAAACGCGCAAGACGCCCACGGTTGGGTATTCACCGATATTTCCAGTTCGCTGCCCTTGATCATCAGGCCCAAGCGCTCCGTTGGCGATTATCTGATTGTGCAGATCAGCCTTGCTGGTATGGGTATCAATGCCCACGACAACTATGAACCACTGATCCACATAGGTCGATTTGGCGCCGCCATCGACTTCAATGACATACATATGACATTTCCGCTGGATGTCGAGGACCGCGACAAGCCTGACCTGGAATCCCCCTACCTGCTCCGCTGGGCACCCAGTTTCTGGTGCTACAGCCTGCGCCTGACGGATATCAACTCCCCGGCTGATGTACAGCGATGCATCATCAAACCGGTGACCGCGTTGTTGCTGGAGAACACCGCAAACAAGTTACTGTCAGAGGCAGGGGCTGTTCAGTACGCAAAAGTCCGGGAAGAACCCGGTAATTTCCGGGTAATTCCTCGCCGATAGCCACTCTGATGGGCGTCAAGCTCTGAATCCAAGAACAAGGAACAACCATGCACGAAACCTCCCTGCAAGACACCACCGCCCCCGAGGGCGTGTGTTTCGGCTGCGGCAGCCGCAACCATCATGGCCTGCACATCAAGAGCCACTGGCATGAAGACGGCGTGCATGTGGTCGCCGAGCACCTGCCCGAAGCCAAGTACTGCGGCTGGCCGGACCTGGTCTACGGCGGCCTGATCGCCATGCTGGTGGACTGCCACTCCAACTGGACCGCCATGGCCTACCACTACCGCCACGAACAACGTGAACCAGGCAGCCTGCCACGCATCGACTGCGTGACCGGCAACCTGGGCATCAAGTTCATCAAGCCCACGCCCATGGGCATGCCGCTGACCCTGCGGGCCCGGGTCGACGGCGACGTGGGCCGCAAGAGCCGGGTGATCTGCGAGGTGTACGCCGGCGATGTGCTGACCGCCATTGGCGACTCGATTTTCGTCCGGGTCGATACCTCGCAGCTCGCGGCGGCGGCCCACGGCCGCGACGCCTGAGGCCGGGCCGGGAACCCGAACTACTGGCCGTTGCCCGGGGACAAGTGCCGATACCCCGCCGCCCGGGTGAAATCCGCCAGATGCCACAGCGTGCCGTTGGCGCCCCAGGTGCCATCGGGCACCTCGTCCAGCAGGATCGAAGTCATCAACACCCGCCCGTCCTCCGCCGACCGGCACGCGGCCAGGGCCTGATGCAAGCCGGCCACATAGGCCTGGCGCCGGGCACTATCGAGCACGCCGGCGGGCACCTTGACCTGGACCAGGCAAGGCAGCGCCTGGGCCCCGAGATCGACGCCGCCACAGCGCCAGGTGCCCGGGGCCAGTTCCTCCAGCAAGACCCAGCACAGCGCCCGCTGACGCGGGTCCGCGCCCACCTGCTCCACGTCCAGCGCCACTTGCGTCACCTCATGCAGGAGCTGCTCACGCTGCTGGGCATTGAAGGCGCCCTGGGGAATCTTGATCAGGATGTTGGGCATCGCTATCACCACTCGAAAAAAAATGAGCCGCTATTGAGCGCCCTGCCCGGTTTGGCCAACAGCGACCGATTCGACATCTTTCATGCATAATCGGCCAATGAACGATTTCACTGTCCTGCTGCTCCCCGATGCCTTTGCCTCCAGCGTCGCCCTGACCCTGGACATGCTGTCCTGCGCCGCCCTGCTGGCTGCGCGCCTGGGGCTGGGCGCGCCGCGCTGGCGGGTCTGCGCACTGCAGGCTGGCCTGGTGCGCCTGGGGCAAGGCTTGCTGCTGGAAGTCGAGGCCCTGGATGCCACGGCCGACGACCGCTCCTGCTGGATTCTGCCGGGGCTGGGCCTGGACTCCCCGGAGGCCATCGCCCAGCGTCTGCAGCAAGCGGATGTGGCGCCCGTGCTCCAGGCCCTGCGCCATCACGTGCAGAACGGCGCAGAAGTCGCGGCCTCCTGTTCCGCCGTATTCCTGCTGCAGGCCGCCGGGCTGCTGCACGGGCGCCGGGTGACCACCTCCTGGTGGCTGGCGCCGCTGCTGCAGGAGTGGGTCGCCGACTGCCACGTGGACCCGGACCAGATGGTCATCGTCGATCCGCCGCTGACCACCGCCGGTGCCGCCCTGGGCCAATCCGACCTGGTGCTGCACTTGCTGCGCAGGCGATTCTCTCCGGCCCTGGCGGACGCCGTGGGACAGGTGCTGCTGATTGATCGGCGCCAGTTGCAAGCGCCTTGTACGGTTCCGGCGATGATGGCTCAGGGCAGTGCCCTGATCGCTCGTCTCACCGCCCATATCGAATCCTGCCTGCCCAGGCTGCCCAGCGTCGGCGAGCTGGCGGCGCAGTTCGGCATGTCCGAGCGCACCCTGGGCCGTCAGGTGCGCAAGGCCACCGGCCACAGCAGCCTGCGCTTGATCCAGCGCGTGCAATTGAACCGCGCCCGGGCGCTGCTGCAGAACAGCAAGTACTCGGTGGAAAGCGTCGCCGAACAGGTGGGCTATCAGGACGCCACCGCCCTGCGCCGGCTGATGCGCAAGCTGCTCAACGCCACGCCGCGACAGCTGCGTTGAACACGCCGCGCTACTGCCTCCGCGTCGCCTTTGTTACATTGCCCGCCCCCTTCCCCTGACAGGAAATCAGCCCTGACCATGGACATTCAGGAAATCCAGCGCCAGTTGGCCAAGCCGGCATTGCAACTGACCCCCGGCGGCTTTCGCCCCACCCACAGCGACGAGGAAAGCTGGCTGGGCCGGGTCTTTCTGTTTCGTGAAGATGAAGAGCTGCCACGCAACAGTGCCGGGGAAACCCTGCTGCCGTTCGCCCAGTTCCACCTGCCGGCCCTGCCCTGGCACAGCCCGCTGCTGGAAGGCGTGCGGGTGCTCACGGTGTTCGTCGCCAACCCCTTCCCCGAGCCCCTGGAGCCCATGGGCGAGCGCTGGCTGATTCGCGAATACCGCGCCGAGGATGTGCTGGTGCGCAAGGAGCTGAGCGCCCCGGGAGCCTTTCTCAAACCCTTCCCGGTCAAGGCCGAAACCGTGCCCGCGGACTTTCCGCTGTGGGACGGCGGTGGCGTGCCGGAGGACCTGGAGCGGGAAATCCTCGAACTGGAGCGTTCCGGGCAGATCGAGTGCTACTACGACCTGGTGAGCCATTGCTACCAGCACAAGCTCGGGGGCTACCCATCGTTCTGCCAGTCGGGGATCGATGCCGGCGACGGCTTCGAGTTCGTGATGCAGATTTCCTCCGACGCCAAGATCAACCTCAACGTGGTGCACAGCGGCAGCCTGATGTTCTGGAAGCACCCTGGCAGCGGCGAATGGGCGCTGTACTACGACTTCTACTGAAGCGCGGCGGTTAACACCGAATTCATCCGCCAGCGGATGAAATGCCCCGGCGCCGGGTGCATCATGGGCGCTGTCCATTTTCCGGGAGACTTGCATGCCCATGCGCTCACTGCTCTTGCCCGCCGCCCTGTCGCTGGGCGTGCTGGCGGCCACAGGCGCCGCCGCCGATGATCAGTCGCAACTGATCGAGTCGATCAACGCCTACCGCAGCCAGCCGCAACGCTGCGCCAACCAGGCCTCCTCGGAGCTGCCACCACTGACCGGCGACACGCGGCTGATCCTGCCGGTGGAAAATGTCGGCGACCTGCAGCAGGCCCTGGCACGGGCGGCCTACCCCATGGTCAACGTGCAGGCCATCAGCCTTTCCGGGCCACGGGACGCCCAGGCGGCGATGCAAGCGGTGCGCGAGAGCTTCTGCCAAGTGGTGCTGGACCCGCAATTCGTCGATATCGGCGTCAATCGCCAGGCCAACCAGTGGCGCATCGTCCTTGCCCGGCCGCTGCTGTCGGCGCGCCTCGGCGATTGGCAGGCCGAAGGCCAGCAACTACTGGGACAGATCAACAGCGCGCGCAGTCAGCCCCGGCAATGTGGCGACCAGCGTTTTGCGGCGACCGGGCCCCTGGCCTGGAATGCCACCTTGGGCACCACCGCCATGGAACACAGCCGGGCCATGGCCAACCAGAACTACTTCGACCACAAGGACCATGACGGTCGTACCCCGGGCGACCGCGCGGAACTGGCAGGCTACTCCGGCCAGCAGGTGGGCGAGAACATCGCCGCCGGCCAGGACACCGTGCGCAAGGTGCTGGACGGTTGGCTGGCCAGCCCAGGGCATTGCGCCAACCTGATGAACCCGGCCTACCGCGAACTGGGCGCGGCCTATGCGGTGGACCCGAAAAGCGACGCCGGGATCTACTGGACCGCGATGTTCGGCGCGCCTTGAGTCCTCGGGCGCGGCGCACGGCCTGCAGACACTGGCCGTCGACCGCGCTCACACCGCCCCCCAAATGCAAACGCCCCGATCGATCGGGGCGTTTCAGCTTGCGGCAAGCACCTGGCTAGCGATTGGTCGCCACCTGCCCGGCCTCACCCTGGGTCACCAGGGCCTTGAGCGATGCATCGAACTGCTTCAGCGCGTCGACCTGCAGTTCGGTCTGCTGATTGATCTGCGCCGCGATCTCCGGCGCCGCCTTGCCGCGAACCCAGACCGACGGCAGCACCTTGGACTGGATGCCTTCGGCCTGGCCGATGTATTGCAGGTTGGCGTCATAGAACTTGGCGATAAACCGCGCTTCCACCTTGCTGTTGCCCTTGGTCACCAGTTGGTTGTAGGTGTCGAGCATCACCACTGCATCGGGGCGGGCCTGGACCAGCGCGTCGAGGTTGTCATACACCGTCACGCTGGCGAAGTGTTTCTGCAACGACGCCATCAGCCAGTTGATCGCCCGCTGCGGGTCGGAGCTGTCGACAAAGGCGGCGCTGATGCGCGGGTCGAGCCCGGCATTTTTCGCCCCGTTCAGCGCCACCGAGTGGTAGTGCTCCAGGTATTGCAGGGTATTGAGGGTGTTTTCGCTGTACAGCACCCCTACCGACTGGGCGTGCCGCAGATCGGCACTGCTGTCGGCCATGGGCAGGAAGTGGCAGGAGGCGTCGTCAGCAGCAAGGGTGGTAGCAGAAGCCCCGGTTCCCGCGATCAAAAGCACCACAAGGGTCACTAAAGTCGAGATTTTCATCGGGTATTTCCTTCTGCAGCAAGCACGGTGTAAGCGCTATCTTCCTCCTTTGTCAGAAAAACGGAACCTGCACTTTTTGATGATAACTATCGATTGCAGCAATGATGTAAAACGCCCGGACACTTGGATTGCCCGGAGCGTCCTACTGCGCCCCAAGGACGCCAAGAACAGACGCTGCTTTACCCTCGCTCTGGTTACTGGATAATGGCAACCCGCCATACCCGAGCCGTGCCCCTCACCTAAGAGGTTCAGCCGAGCGACGGCCCGACAATCGCCTGCAAGGACGCATGATCCGGCTACGGAACAAGGAGCCAGTACCTTTGATGTCATCTCAAGATTCAATTGCACCCTCAACCCGCACCCAGAAACTCACCTCATTGATTACCCGGGGCATGGCGGGACTTGGGGTCGTCCTCAGCGCCCTATGGGCCCTGATTACCTATGCGGTCCCCGACCCCAGTGTCTTCGGTTTCAGCTTCGTCAGTTGGAAGAACGTCGTACTGCTGGTCAGCACCTTCCTGTTCCTTGGGGCCATATCCCTGGGCTGGCAAATGCGCAACCTCAACCCTCTGCTTCGCGGCCTGCTGCACTTTGGCCTGGCCTGCGTCCTTTCATTCGGCTTTTTCATCCTCGGCACCGAGTACGCCAAGCCCTCGTTCGAATTTGCCAAGCTGCAGGCCAAAATTGTCGAAAACGAAGGCAACAACCTGCTGGGCAGACGTATTGAGGTGTTGGATAACGTGCGTTTTGAACTGGAAGGCTGTGAAAATATCGGCCGCTTGCCGACCTGCTCATTCGAGCTGACCAACCTCAACCTTGATCGCAATTTCAGTTTCGATAACGGCACCCGCCTGTTCGACGAATCCGGCGGGCCACTGACCTTCAACTCCATCCGCGTGGGCCAAGTGGAGTCCCACTCCTGGCTGGACTTCCAGCTGATTCGGAATGTGCCGACCCGGGTCACCCTGATCTTCCAGCAAAGCAATGACAAAATGAGTAGAACCCCGGCCATCAAGCTGGTATTTCGTGACGGCAACAACGACCCGTTGACCCTCAAGTTCAGCGACGTGGCCATGCAGTAAATCACCCTCGACCAGCAAGCCGGTGCCTGACCAATCGATAGATCAGAGCCCCGTCAACGGAGCACCTGATGAATACCGCGCACCTGGACATCTTGCGTCGCACCATCGCTCAATGCCCCATCAGCCGGCCTCCGGAACCCTGGCGGCTAGTCACTGAGCGAGCAGCCGGCAGCCTGCTGGAAGTCGGTTTCGATCGCGAGTCTGAACTGTTGCTGGTGACCTCCAGCGCCGGGCGAAGTGTCATCGATTGCCTGACGGGTGAAAAAGTTGCCCGGGACTATACAGAGAACGTCGAAAGTGACCGTTACCTCGAGGCCCGGGGTGTTGGGCCTTTAGCGGGCAAAACCATTGCGATGTCGGGTATCAATGGCGGCAGCCTGCCCCTGGGCAGCAACGACGGCTGGCAGGTCGAGAGCGTCTGCTTGGCATGGCCCGAACATCACCTGCTGCTGGTAGAGCCCGGATCTTGGCTGTATGGCGCCGAGATCAATCGACCTGCGGTTTTCCACAAACTGGCTATTGAATCCGGATACAGAGCTTTTGGCTTTTCCTACAGCGGCCGCACGCTGATCATTGCGTCGTCGTGCGATCTGGTGGTGTATCACCGCAATGCGCTCTAGACGCCCATGACAATTGCCAAGCAAATACAGCACTGACCACTCCCAAAGCCGCCACGGCGCCGACTACGAATTTTGGCTTACAGCTCGCCACCACCGCTATAGAATCAAGCCCCCTTTTTCTGCAAGACGAGTCCGGTCCATGGATGCACACTCGATACTGACCTACACCCTGGTGGCGGCGATCGCCATTGCCAGCCCCGGCCCTGCCACCCTGGTGGCGTTGCACAACAGCGTGGCCTACGGCGCCAAGTCGACCCTGTGGTCATCCCTGGGCAATATCAGCGGGCTGTTCTGCATGTCCGCCGCCGCCATGCTCGGCCTGGGCGCGCTGATCGCCAGTTCCGAGTGGGTGTTCAACGCGGTGAAAATCGTCGGCGCCGGCTATCTGTTCTACCTCGGTACCAAGCAGCTGTTCAGCAAAAGCCAACTGCTGAGCGCGAGCAGCGGCGACAATGGCAAGCTCGCCCCGCCACCACGGCTCAAGCTGTTCAAGTCGGCCTTCCTGACCGCCGCTACCAACCCCAAGGCGACGATCTTCTTCACCGCGCTGTTCCCCCAGTTCATCGACCAGCACGCGGCGCTGCTGCCGCAGTTCTTCATCCTGACCCTGATCTTCATGGCCTTGTCGCTGATCTCTCTCAGCATCTATGCCGTGCTCGCTTCCCGGGCCAAGGGCGTGCTGACCCGGCCGGCACTGTCCAAGTGGGTCAATCGCGTGGTGGGCTCGACCTTCATTTTCTTCGGCAGCACCATCCTGGCCATGCGTCGGCAGACGGCTTAGGCAATCAGACGCTATGCAAATCGATCTGCTGAATGGGACGATGCTCGGTCACTGGGAGACCGGTACTGGGGTGATGCAATGTGAGTTGCAGTTCGGCGGGCGCCTGGTCTATATCCAGCACCCCGACAACGAACCACCGCAGCGCAGGCTCGCGATTGCACAGCAAGGGGTACAGGCCGCCTGGGACGACATCCCCCAGGCCCTGGCCTTTGCCGAACAACTGTGTGAACCCGGAATACGCCAGGTCTGGCAGTTGTATGAACAAGGCAGCGTCTCGTGCCCGCCGTTGGAGGTCTATTCGATTCACTTCGAGATCGATAGCCCTTATCCGTACTACAGCATCTCCCAGACTCCACAGTTCGATTGGAACACAAGGGTAATTGTGGAGGATGAGCTGGGTGACGAGCACTCCATCCACTTGCTCCAGTTCGAGCCTCAGAAAAACTTCTGGCTAAGCGTGCGACGCCTGGGAGCCGGACAGTTTCAGGGCTGATGCCTGGCAAGGTCGCGGGGCAAACACACCACCCTCAACCCTTCTTTTTCTGCAAGGCCTTGAGCCGCGCACTGGCGCGCTGCACCGCGGCCATCTTTTCCGGGCGCTTCATGCGCTTCCATTTGCGGATATCGTCCTTGGTCCGTCCGCAACTCAGGCACAGGTCGCCACTGAGCTGGCACAGGGCGATGCACGGATTGTCGATTTCCTTGGCCATGGCTCAACCCCGGCCCGGGCGCAGGCGCTTCAGGCGTTGTGCCCAATCACCGCCATTGATCCGCTGGCATTGTTCCTCGCTGTCGAAGAACACATGGGCCGCCAACGACTCAAGGTGCACATCGGCCTCGCCCAGGGCCCGGGCCGTCAGCTCGATCATCCGCGAGCCCTGGCCCGCCGCCAGGGCCTGCTCCTTGTGGGCCTGGGTGTCGAAAATCCAGGCCACCACCAGGCTCGCCGGAAAGGCGGCGTAATTCACCTCGTGGGTCAACCAGGAAAAACCGACGATCTCTGCCTTGGCGGCCTCGCAGGCTTCGGTCAGGGTGGCGGCCAGCTGGCGTTCCATGGCGGCTTGCCGGCGTTTGTCGAGTGGCATGCAGGACCTTGAGCAAGGAAAAAAAGGCCGCACAAGATACCTCAAACAAGCCACCTGCGGCGGCGCTTTGCGTCTAGGCTAGAGCCCTTCTGCCCGCTTCAAGGAAGAACCGACATGCACAAGACCTCCCTCGCGCTGCTCGTGGCGGCGCTGCAGCTCGCCAGCGCCAGCGCCCTGGCGGCCAGCCCGCCGCCAGTGGCGGACGCCATCTGGTTCAACGGCCCGATCATCACCCTCGACGACCAGCAGCCCAATGCCCAGGCCGTGGCGGTGAAGGACGGCAAGATCCTCGCCGTGGGCGACAAGCAGCGAGTCCTGAAGAGCCAGGGCCCGGCCACGCAGATGCTCGACCTCAAAGGTGCCACCCTGTTGCCGGGTTTCATCGATCCCCACGGCCATGTGTCGATGGTGGGCTTCCAGGCCGCCAGCGCCAACCTGCTGCCACCGCCGGATGGTGCCAACGACAGCATCCCCAAGCTTCAGGAAACCCTGCGCAACTTCGAGCAGCAATCGCCGATCCCCAAGCAGTTCGGCGTGCTGTTCGGCTTTGGCTATGACGATTCCCAACTCCAGGAACAGCGTCATCCGACCAAGGACGACCTGGACGCGGTGTCCAAAGACGTCCCTATTGCCATCGTCCACCAGTCGTCCCACCTGGGGGTGCTCAACAGCAAGGCCCTGGAGCTGGCAAAGATCGACGCCTCCACCGCCAACCCGGAAGGCGGGGTGATCCGCCGCGTCGACGGCAGCCAGGAACCCAACGGCGTGCTGGAGGAAAACGCCTTCTTCAACGCCCTGATCAAGATCTTCCCCAAGCTCACCGCCGACCAGGCCGTGGACATGCTCAGCGCCGGGCAGAAGCTGTACATCAGCTATGGCTACACCACGGTCCAGGACGGCCGCTCCTCGCCGGACCAGGTGCGGACCGCGATCAAGGCCGCCGGCGACGGCAAGCTGCTGGCGGATATTGTGTCCTACCCGGATATCCTCACCCCCGGCACCAAGGAACTGCTGGTCGCGCCCTGGTATCACCCGAGCAACCAGCCGGTGGTGTACAACCGGCACTTTCGCATCGGCGGGGTCAAGCTGACCCTGGACGGCTCGCCCCAGGGCAAGACCGCCTGGCTGACCCAACCCTACTTCAAGCCCCCGCAAGGCCAGGACGCCAGCTATGCCGGCTATGGCGTGATCAAGGACGCCGATGCCCAGGCCCTTTACAAGGAGGCATTGGCCAACCGCTGGCAGATCCTTTCCCACACCAACGGCGACCGTGCCATCGACCAGTTGCTGAGCGCGATGCGCGCCGCGGAACGAGCCTACCCCGGGGTCGATGTGCGACCGGTGATGATCCACGGTCAGACGCTGCGCAAGGACCAGGTGACCGAGCTCAAGCAACTGAAGATCTTCCCGTCGCTGTTCCCCATGCACACTTACTACTGGGGCGACTGGCACCGCGAGTCGGTACTCGGGCCTGAGCGTGCGCAGAACATCTCGCCGACGCAGTGGGTGCTCAAGGCCGGAATGAAATTCACCACCCACCACGACGCGCCGGTGGCCCTGCCCGACTCGATGCGAGTGCTGGCGGCCACGGTCAACCGCACCACACGCAGCGGCTACGTGCTCGGCCCGGAGCAACGGGTGACGCCACTGCAGGCGTTGAAGGCCATGACCCTGTGGTCGGCCTACCAGCACTTCGAGGAGGACCGCAAAGGCTCCATCACCTCAGGCAAGCTGGCGGACTTTGCCGTGCTCTCGGCCAACCCGCTGACCGTCAAACCCGAGACCCTGAGCGAAATAAAGGTGCTCAAGACCGTCAAGGAAGGCCGGGTGATCTATGAGCGACCGGCGCAGGTGGCTGGGTTGCCGCCGCCATTGGGCATGCACGGCGATCCGTCATTGCCGATGCCCAAAGGCATCAAGGCGGTGGCCCAGGGCGACGGCGATCTGGGCCCGGCGCTGGATGTGATCTACGACCGGCTGGCCCCCGCGCAACCTTGAGCGCCGCGACAAAAAACGCCGCGTGCCATCCAGGCACCGCGGCGTTTTTTCTGCTGACGAGACGACGCGGGTGGCGAGCGAGGCAGCCCCCGCTGGAGCGCCATGCGGGCCTCGCGGCGGCTACGCCAGCCAGCGGGAGCCGCTTGCCTCGTCACGCGTTGCCTTGACCCACGCAGCCGCGTCAGATCTTGCTGCCCAGCGCCGTCGACAGCAGTTGGTCATGCCCGTAGATATCCGGGGCATAGAGCAATTGCCCATGGCTGTCGGCCTGCACCGTCCAGTAGCTGAGCAGGATCGGCACCGGCTTGGCCAAGCGGAATTCATGGGTCAGGCCAGTGGCCAAGAGGTCGTTGGTGCGCAGCCGCTCCGCAGGAGTCAGCAGCCAGTCGCGCAGTTGCAGGGCCTGTTCGACCCGCACGCAGCCCGAACTGAAGGCCCGCGGCCCCTTGCTGAACAGGGCCTGGCTCGGGGTGTCGTGCAGGTACACCGAGAACGGGTTGGGGAAACGGATGGCGATGCGCCCCAGGGGGTTGCGCGGCCCCGCCCCCTGACGCAGGAGGATGTTGCCCGGGCGCTCCCAATCGATGTCCTCGACGGCCAGGGGCTGGCCATTGGCGTCCAGTACCTGCAGGTTCTGGCGGTCGAGGAAGCCCTGGTCGCGGCGGATCTCCGGCAGCTTGTCTTCCTTGAGGATGGTCGGCGGCACGGTCCAGGTGGGGTTCAGGGTCAGGCGCGTGACCTGGGATTTCAACAACGGGGTCTGGCGCTCGGCGCGGCCGACCTGGGTGCGGGTCTGCCACACCACCGCGTCGTCCTTGTAGAAGGTCAACTGCGCCGCGGCGACATTGACCAGCACGATGTTCGGCTCGAAATCCTGGGCCAGCCAGCGCAGGCGTTCCAGGTTGATGCGCAGTTGCTCGCGGCGCTCGGCCGGGCTGACGTTGAGCTCCTTGAGGGTGCCCGCGCCGATCACGCCATCGGCCTGCAGCGAGTGACTGAGCTGGAAGTTTTTCACTGCGCTCACCAGCTCACTGCCGTAGGTATTATCCGCACTGACCTCTGGGCTCGGCAGCAGGCCACCGCGGTACAGGCGCAGGGCCAGGTCGGGGACGCGCTTGTCCTGCATGTCCGGACGCAGCAACGGGCCGCCGGCCACCGCCGGCCATTGCGGCAAGGGTTGCTGGCGGCGCTGGGCATAGGCCTGGCGCAGGTTGCGGTACTGCTCAAGGTTGGGCCGCGCCCGTTCGAAGGCGGTGGCCAGGTGCTCGATGCCCGGCACGGCCATCGCCAGCAGCGCCGCCTGGCGATCCTCCGGCAGCGGCTGGGCTCGCCACAACGGCTCGAAGCGGGCCTGCGACAGGCGTCCGTAATGCAGGTCCTGCAAGGCTTGCAGGTACTGCTGGCTGATTTCGATGTCGTGACACAGGTCGCCCACCGGGCTGCTCGACGGCAGGCGGTAACGGCCAGGGTCCAGGCCGTCGTCCACCAGTTGCGTCAGCTGTGCCTGCAGGCCGGACAAGCGACCTTCGACGCCCCAAACAGGCTGCTCGCCCTGCTGCCGATAGAAGCCCTGCAACAGCTGTTGCTGGGCCGGATTCACCCGCGTGGCCAGGGCCGGACAAGCCACCGCCAGTTGGGTCAGCGCCAGTTGCATCGGGCTCACAGGCAGCGGCGCCTGCTCCCCGGCCAGCGCGACCAATGGCGCAGCGAGCAAGCACAGGCTCAAGTAACATGCGTGTTTTTTGAACAACTGCTTTACTCCAATCCGTGGCCGCCAGCTTGACGGCCAATCGTTACCGCAGATGGGGAAGTCAATCAGGCCCGGGCCTTGAATATATAGACCAGCCTGCCGGGGGAACGACAGGACGTCAGGAGCCAAAGTGACCATGGGGATGCACTATACATGTTGACCTTCTTGTGCCGATTCTGCCTGACGGCCATTGCCCTGGGCGCCATTTGCAGTCCTTCTTTCGCCGCCAACAAACCCCACCCCGCCGCCAGCCCCGCGCTGTACGCCAGCCTCGCCCACGCCGCACCGGAACTCAATCCCCAGGCCCTGAAAAGCGCCCTCAGCGCCATGCAATGCGCCGTCGCCAGCGGCGCCCGCCAGGCCCGGCACCTGGCGGTGATCGACTACTCGCAACCGTCCACCGCGCGCCGCCTGTGGATCTTCGACCTGCGCAGCAAGAAACTGGTGCTGCGCGATCTGGTGGCCCACGGGCAGAAGTCCGGGGAAAACTTCGCCACCCAGTTCTCCAACCGCCTGGGCAGCTATCAGTCCAGCCTGGGCCTGTTCCGCACCCAGGAAAGCTACGAAGGCAGCCACGGCTACTCGCTGCGCATGGATGGCCTGGAGCCCGGTTTCAACGACCGGGCCCGGGACCGCGACATCGTGATCCATGCCGCCGACTACGTGAACCCCTTGTGGAGCCAGCGCCAGGGCCGCATCGGCCGCAGCCAGGGCTGCCCGGCGGTGCGCCCGCAAGTGGCGCGCCAGGTGATAGACAAGCTCAAGGATGGCCAGTTCATGTTCTCCTGGTATCCGGACCAGCGCTGGCTGAAATCCTCGGCCTACCTCAACTGCCAGCCGCGCCAGGTGGCGAGCATCCTCAGTGCCAATGGCGGCTGAGCAAACGCGCTGAGCGCAGCGGCCAGCCCGCTGCCGGGTTGCGCCGAGCGCCGGCAACAAGATACCGTTGCCGACCTGGAACGCCACCTCACCCGAGCCGGACCTCATGCCTTCAGCGCACAGCCTGCTTCTCCATCATCCCGGACCACGCCCGGCGTTCTACCGAGTCGCCGAACACCTGTGGGGCGCCGGTTGCAATGTGGACTCCGATGGCGACAGCAGAACCCCCGACGATCAGCAGTGGACCGAGCTGACCCTGATACTGCGCGACTCCGGCGGGCAACGCCTGGACATCGACCCGCTGTCCATGGAGCCCCTGGTCTTGCTGATCCGCGCTTCTCAGGCGGATCTGGGCGCCAGGGCCGCGCACTTCATCCAGTCGGTGGCAGGCGGCACCCTCCAGGCACACATCACGGACCGATAAGGAGCGGGCCCCGCCCTCTGGCAAAGGCCCTCCTTCCCCTACTGGCAGCGCTTTCATGAATCCACCCGAGATCGACTTTTTCCCCGGCTTCATCGCCGACCCGCAGCGGCTGTTCGACCATCTCAAGAATGGCGTGCAGTGGGACGAGCGCATGCGTGCGCGCAAGACCGCCAGCTTCGGGGCGCCCTATGACTACTCGCAGATCACCTACCCGGCGGTGCCGATGCCCGAGGCCCTGGCACAGCTGTGCGGGCCGATCGAGCAACGGCTGGGCTTTCGTCCCAACAACTGCCTGCTCAACTTCTACCCCGACGGGCAGTCCTCCATGGGCTTTCACTCCGACGCCAACGAACAACTGGTGGAAGGCACCGGGGTGGTGATCGTCTCCCTGGGTCACGCGCGGGCCATGGTGTTCCGGCACAAGCAAAGCGGTGCCACCTTCGACTACACGCTGGCCAGCGGCTCACTGCTGCACATGTCCGACGAACTGCAGAAACACTGGCTGCACGCGATCCCCAAGGCGCCGGATGCGGGCGAACGCATCAGCCTGTCGTTTCGCCTGCTCAAGACCGCGTAGTGATGGACTCGGTCAGGATCGGCCCTTGACTCAAGGGCCGCGCCATCGACAATGCCCCGCTGTGATCACCGCTCGAATAGAGGCCCCATGCAGTTGCTTCCCTGGTCCTACGCCTGCCCCGAAGGCTTCACCCTGCGCGGCCTGCGCTCCGTACCTTCGGGCAAACCCTTGCTGCACTTTCTCCACGGCAACGGCTTTTGCTCCATGGCCTATCGTCCGCTGCTGGCCCTGCTGGCCGAGTCCTTCGACTTGTGGCTCAGCGATGTCCAGGGCCATGGCGACAGTGACCATGGCGGCCCGTTCCGCGGCTGGAACCGCACCGCGCAACTGGCCGCCGAGGCGTTCGAAGCTGGGCGCGGGGCCTACGCCGACGTGCCGTGCTACGCCGTCGGCCACAGTTTTGGCGGGGTACTCACCAGCCTGATCCTGGCCGAACGCCCGCAGCTGTTTCGCAAGGCCGTGCTGCTGGATCCGGTGATCTTCAGCCCGTCGATGATCAGTTCCTTGAGGCTGCTGTCGGCCCTGGGCCTCAATCGTCGCCACAGCCTGGCGCGCAAGGCCGCCGCTCGGCGCCAGCACTGGCCGGACCGCGCCGCGGCCAGGGCCAGCCTGGTCAACCGGGGGATCTTCAAGGGCTGGAGCGAAGACGCCCTGAACGCCTATGTCGAGTACGCGCTGAAGGACGACGGCCAGGGCGTGGCGCTCAAATGTGCTCCCGAACGCGAGGTGGACATCTTCAGCAGCTTCCCCCGGCACTTGTGGCGCTCCCTGCGTCAGGTGCAGACCCCGAGCCTGGTGATACACGGCCGCGACAGCTACCCCTACGTGGCCCGTTCGGTGAAACGCTGGGCAGCCCTCAATCGTCACCTGAGCACCCAGGTGATCGAGGGTCAGCACTGCTTCATGCAAGTCGACCCGGCAGCCAGCGCGCGGGCCATCCTGGGGTTTGTGCACCCCGAAGGCCGCTGAAAACCCCGCCGCAGGCCCCCCAGAATAGATGTCACCGTGATATCATTGCCCGGTTTCCCAGACCGGGCCGTGCATCCCGATCACCCCGGAACCCCTGGACAAGGCGCCGCCCAGACGCGCCTGCCACCCCCCGCCTTGTGTGCAAAAGACCGACGGCGCCATGGAGCCTGCTCCAGCGCGCGCCGCATTGATGCAAACCGCGATGCCTGTCGCCGGTTGTACTTTTTGCCGCCACAAGGAACACAGTCATGCTCTTGAGAACGATGAACATTTCCCGCCGTGCAGGGTTGAGCTTTGCCCTGATCGCCCTGCTGGCACTGGGCCTGGGGGGCTTCTCATTGCTGGAAATGCAGCGCATGAACCAGCAATCCCTTGAGGTCGACCAGAACTGGCAGCCATCCATCGTTGCCGCCAACGCCCTGGCCCTGACCAGCACCCAGATCCGCACCATCACCCTGCGCATGCTGGTAGTGCGTGACAGCAACGATGTACAGGCGCTGCTCAAGCGCGTCGGCGAGCTCGACGAGCAACTCGCCCACCAGCAAGGCGTCTACGAAAAACTGATCACCGAGGCCGAGGAGCGCACAGCCTATGAAGGCTTTCTCAGCGCCAAGGCGGCCTACAGCAAGGATCAGCATCAAGTGGTGGAACTGGTGCGCCAGGGACAGAAGCAAGCCGCCATCGATATCGTCGACGCCGGCCCGTACCTGGCCAACGCCGACACCATGCTCAAGGAGCTGCTGAAGATCATCGACACCAACACCCGCGGTGGCGTCGCCGCGGCCGAACACAGCAACGAGGTGTTCCAGGGTGCGATCAGCACCGTCGCGCTGATCATGCTGGTGGTGGTGACCCTGACCATCGCCCTGGCCCTGCTGCTGACCCGCAGCATCGTGCGCCCCCTGGGCCAGGCCGTGGCCGTGGCGGAAACCATCGCCAACGGCGACCTCGGCCAGAGCATCACGCTCAGCGGCAAGGACGAACCGGCGCGCCTGCTGCAAGCCCTGCAGACCATGCAGGCGAGCCTGCGCGGCACCCTGCAGCGGATTGCCGACTCCTCCAACCAACTGGCCTCGGCCGCCGAAGAACTGCACGCGGTCACCGAGCACTCCAGCCAGACCCTGCACCAGCAGAGCAATGAAGTGGAACAGGCCGCCACCGCCGTCAACGAAATGACCGCGGCCGTGGAGGAAGTGGCGCGCAACGCCGTGAGCACCTCACAAGCCTCCCAGGAAACCGACCGCACCGCCCACCACGGCCGCGAGCAGGTACAGCACACCGTGGACTCCATCGGCCAACTGGCGACGGACGTGACCCAGACCTGTGAACAGGTCGAGCACCTGGCGGCGGACGTGCGCAATATCGGTCAGGTCCTGGAAGTGATCCGCTCGATTGCCGAGCAGACCAACCTGCTGGCCCTCAACGCCGCCATCGAAGCCGCCCGGGCCGGGGACGCCGGACGCGGCTTTGCCGTGGTCGCCGACGAAGTGCGGGCCCTGGCCCATCGCACCCAGCAGTCGACCCAGGAGATCGAAAGCATGATCAACACCATCGAGGAAGGCACCGAGGGCGCGGTCAGCGCCATGCGCAACAGCAACGAGCGGGCGCACCTGACCCTGGAGGCAGCACGCGCTTCGGGGCTGGCCCTGGACCAGATCACCCAGGCCATCACCATGATCAACGAACGCAACCTGGTGATCGCCAGCGCCAGCGAAGAGCAGGCCCAGGTGGCCCGGGAAGTGGACCGCAATCTGGTCAATATCCGCGACCTCTCGACCCAGACCTCGGCCGGGGCCAACCAGAGCAATGCCGCCAGCCAGGAACTGTCGCGCCTGGCGGTAGACCTCAACGCCCTAGTGAATCAGTTCAAGCTGTAAGCCAGCAGCGGCAAGCTTCAAGCTTCAAGCTCAAAGCTTCAAACTTGCCGCTTGCCGCTTGCCGCTTCAGAACGCGTAACGCTCAATCACTTGCCGGACCTTGGCCAGGGCCAGGCCCAGATCGGCCATGTCCACCGAACCCAGCGCCAGGCGAATGGCGTGAGGCACCGGCCCAGCGCCGACAAAGGGCTCGGCGGTGGACACCGATATCTGCTCGCGCAACAGGGCCATGGCCACCTGATCGGCCCGCACTTCCTCGGGCAACGGCAGCCAGAGAAAGTAGGAATGGGGATGGCCGACACTGGCCAGCCCGGCCAGGGCCGCACCAGCCAGGGCCTGGCGGGCCCTGGCATCCTCGCGCTTTTCCTGCTCCAGCCGTGCCACGGTGCCATCCTCGATCCAGGCGCACGCCAGGGCGGTCATCACCCCAGGCGTGTTCCAGGTGGTGGCACGGATCGCGCGCTCGATCGGCGGCACCCACTTCAAGGGCGCCACCACGTATCCAACCCGCAGGCCGGTGGCCACGTTCTTCGAAAACCCCGAGACGTAAACCGTGAGTTCCGGCGCCAGGGCGGCCAGGGGCGGCGGCGGGTCGGGCGCCAGGAAGGCGTAGGCGGCATCTTCGATGAGCAGCAGTCCATGGGCCCGGGCAATCGCCACCAGCCGCTGGCGCCAGGCCAGGTCCAGCACCCAGCCCATGGGGTTGTGCAAGGTCGGCATGGCATACACCGCCCGCACCCTTCGCCTTCGGCACAGCGCCTCGAGAGCGTCGAGGTCCGGCCCCCGATCGCCCAGGGGAATGGCCACCAGCTCCAGCCCGTGGGCCTCGGCCACCACCTTGAACCCGGGGTAGGTCAAGGCATCCACCGCCACCACATCGCCGGGCTTGAGCAGTGCCATCACCGTGGTTGCCAGGCCGTGCTGGGCGCCACTGACCATCAACACCTGCTCGCCGGCAACCGCCAGCCCGCAACCGGCCAGGTAGCGTGCCAGCGTCGCCCGTTCATGGGCCCGCCCGGCGTGCGGCTGGTAGCGCAGCAAGGCTTCCAGATCGCCGGCCAAGGCCAGCTGGCGCAAGGCGCTGCGCAGTAGCTCAGCCTGTCCGGGCAGCGCCGGGTAGTTGAAATTCAGGTCCAGGGTGCCCGCGGTGGTGGCCGGCTGATCCACCCCCTGCCCGGGAGGCAGGGCGGTTTCCCGAACATAGGTGCCGCGTCCGGCTTCGCCGCTGACCAGGCCCATGGCTTCCAGCTCGGCATAGACCCGGGACGCGGTGACCAGCGCCAGTCCCTCCCGCGCCGCCAGTTGGCGATGGGTGGGCAGGCGAGTGCCCGGGGCCAGCACCCCGGCGCGGATGTCGGCGGCAAAGGCGTCCACCAGTTGCTTGTAGCGAGCACGGGCCATAGGGCGTTGTATCCATGACAATTTTTTGATTGTGCTGATCTTCAATCCTAGGATGCCTGCAACACAAGCCCCGCCGTGGCGGCCCCTGAACTCTTGAGCACTCCCTCAATGACACGAACATCGAACCTGCAATCACCCGCCCTGGAATCCTCCGCCAGCGGCTGGCTCAACGGCTTTATCGGGGTGCTGATCTTCAGCGGCTCGCTGCCGGCAACCCGGGTCGCGGTGCTGGAGTTCGAGCCATTGTTCCTCACTGTGGTCCGGGCCAGCCTCGCCGGGCTTCTGGCCCTGTGCCTCCTGCTGCTGTTCAAGGAACGGCGCCCGAGCCCGGCACAACTGCTGCCCCTGGGTGTCGTCGCCCTGGGGGTGGTCCTGGGCTTTCCGCTGCTGACCGCCCTGGCCCTGCAATACGTGACCTCGGCCCACTCCATCGTGTTTCTTGGCCTGCTGCCTCTGGCCACCGCGGTGTTTGGCGTGTTGCGTGGCGGCGAGCGACCGCGCCCGGTGTTCTGGCTGTTTTCACTGCTGGGCAGCCTGCTGGTGGTGGGCTACGCCCTGTCCCAGGGCCTCACGGCCTCGCCACGGGGTGATGCGCTGATGCTCCTGGCGGTGCTGGTCTGCGGCCTGGGTTATGCCGAAGGCGCCAAGCTGTCGCGGACCCTGGGTGGCTGGCAGGTGATCTGCTGGGCCCTGGTGCTGTCGTTGCCGATCATGGCCGCACTGACCCTTTTCAGCGCCTCGCCCGACTTCAACGGCATCAGCCTGCCGGCCTGGTTCAGCCTGGGCTACGTCTCGCTGTTCAGCATGCTGATCGGGTTCGTCTTCTGGTATCGCGGCCTGGCTCAGGGCGGGATCGCCGCGGTCGGCCAACTGCAATTGCTGCAGCCGTTTTTTGGTCTGGCCCTGGCCGCCGGCCTGCTGCACGAACAGGTCAGCCTGGGCATGCTCGGGGTCACTCTGGCGGTGATTCTCTGCGTGGCCGGGGCCAAGCGTTGGGCCCGGTGACAGAAACGACAGTGGCAGGCTCAAGAGACCTGCCACTGCTTGCGCCTTACCTGGCGACGGGTGCTGCAAACGGCTTGGGGTCTAGGTCGGAGAGATAGTGGCAAGCGCACCGATCGCGATGGTCAAGGCTAAAAATCCAAACAAGAAAAACGCCATCTTAGTCATCAGGCCTCCTGAACAGTAGGTATGCGGTGCAGCGGGCCCGGTTTCCAGCCGGGAGGCCGGGCGGGCGCGCCATTTTCAAACCTTAGCTGTTCTGATAACAGACGCAGATACGCAAGAAAAATACGGATCAGAAGGATCCGCCGGGGCTCGCTCGCCCATCCCTGAGCGCCTGCATGCCCCTAGCGCCGAGCCAGCCTGTAGCGCACGCAGTCCTCGTAGAAGCTTTTGCGCAGGGCCTCGGGCCTGATCCGCGAGGCACTGTCGTAGGTCTGCTCGGTGATTCCCAGGGCCATCATGCGCATCCAGCCCTTGCTGAACTTGTAGGTCTGGATCTTCTGCCGCGCCGCGTACAGCGACACCCCGGACAATTTCAGCTCCTGGGCCCTGGCGGCCGTTCCCGCGCCCCAACTGCAGACATAGCGATCATTGGCCTGCAGCTCCTTGGCCTGGGCCATCCCGGCACCGCCCAACAGGGCGCACGAAGTCAGCGTAATCAACACATGGCGCATTTATCGGTCACCTAACCACCTGAAAATAAAGTGATTTTGCCGATACATCAGCCAGTGCGGGGCCAGCAGATTGCCTTATCGATCAAGGCAAAGTGCCTGCCACTGCTGGCCCGTCATGCGGTACAGGCGCACCTCAGGTCAATCGTCCCGGGTCGGGGGATGCCTGATCAGGCGCGTTTTTTGGAACAAGGGCACCTTGTGCTCCCTGAGGGGTGCTTGGCCGACTCAGTATTCCAGAAAGGAATGCACGGATAAAAATCGTGCATTTTCTTTATCGCCCGGGATCTCTTAGCGTGTCCCCTTCCCCATTGGAGATCCCACCGTGACCAACGCCCGCCCGCGCCTGTACGTCGATGCCCAGTTCACCAGCCCCTATGCCCTGTCCGTGTTCGTGGTGCTGCGGGAAAAGGGCATCGACTTCGAACTGCTGCCGATCGACCTGGAGACGGCCCAGAACCGCACAGCGGACTACGCCCGGCTGTCCCTGACGCAGCGAGTGCCGACCCTGGTGCATGAAGGCTTTGCCCTGTCCGAATCCTCGGCCATCGCTGAATACCTGGAGCAGCTGTTCCCGCAAAACCCGGTCTATCCCCACACCCCGCGACAACGCGCCAGAGCCCGCCAGGTCCAGGCCTGGTTGCGCAGCGACCTGCTGCCCATCCGCCAGGAGCGCTCGACACTGGTGGTGTTCTATGGCCACCGCGGCGGACCGCTGTCGCCGGCCGCCGCAGCAGCGGCGAACCAGCTGATCGCGGCGGCCCAAGAGCTGCTGGCGGATGGCGGCCAGTACCTGTTCGAACAATGGTCCATCGCCGATGTCGACCTGGCGCTGATGCTCAACCGGCTGATTCTCAATGGCGACCCGGTGCCGGCCAACTTGGTGGACTATGCCCGACGCCAGTGGCAGCACCCGGCAGTGCAGGAGTGGCTGCACCTACCACGTCCGGCGCTGTAGCAGCCAACGGCCGCAGGTGCTGGCAACCGGGCAAACGGCAAAAACCCTCCCGGCCAACCGGGAGGGTGCAACGACGGAACAGGCGCCTCAGGAGGCCAGCAATTGCCGCTGGCCATAGTTCTTGGCATAGGCATTCTCCACTCCGGGGAGAATTTCCACGACCTTGAAGTAGCGATCCCAGAACGGCGTTTCTCGCAGTTCTTCCACCAACAGCTCATAGGCGTGATGGCTGCTGGCCTCCCACCACCAGAGATCGGTGACCCGAGCCGAATAGAACTCGATATCAAAAAAGCGCATGGACACCTCTGCCGAGTGTTTCTGCAGAATCGGCTCCATCTGGGTACGCATCAGATCAAAGCGCTCCTCGACGGAGAATCCCAGCCACTCCGGGGTGGTCTTGACCAGCATGAACACGCTGAGCACGGCGACGGACATAGTGTGGCGCAGCGGGCGGGGGTCAGCATCGGGTCGCTGTATCAGTACTTTCCCAATCGTGATGCCCTGACCGTGGCCCTGATCGAACGAGAGACGGCGCAACTGCTGCACGACATCTAGGCGGCTAGCGATCTCACCGACGCTCTGGAGCGCATCCGCGCCATGGTCCAGGCCGCGGTGACCCACCAGTTGCGCCGGCCGGAACTGGCCCGGGTCATCGATTTCGAGGAACGACGGCTGCCGTTGCAGGAGCGGCACCAGCGAGTGGCCCAGGTCATTCATCAAACCCTGGTCGAGGCCCTGCAATTGGCCGATGCACCATGGGTGCTCGATGACGTGACCACCGTGGCCCATGACCTGTTCGCCCTGACCCACGGCATGATCGATGCCGCGGGTGAGCGAGGCGAAACCGACGCCCTGGACCTGGAGCGCCGGGTCATGCGCGCCATCCGCGGCTACCTGACGATCGCCGGAGAATGATCGGCCAGCGCGGCGACGCTCATTACGGCTGACGCAAATAGGCAAACATATGCTGGGCATAATCGGCCTTGCCCAGGGGCACGCCGTTATGCCGCAGAATGTTGTAGGCCGTGACCAGATGGAAATAGAACTGCGGTATCGCCCAGTTGCGGACGAACTCTTCGCCGTTCATGTCGAAGGCGATACCGTCGCGCAGCTCGATGGCGATGGCTCGCGGGCCACTGCGATCAATTACCTCGTGATCCGCGGCCGCCAGGAACGCCAGAGTATCGTCGATCTGTGCCAGGGCCTCGACCATGCTGACCGGCGCCTGCAACACGCTCAGCGGCTGCCCGCCAAGGCGCTGCAGCGCTTCCCGGGCCTGGGTGCAGGTAAAACGCACCTGGGCCGCCAGATCATGCATGTCCGGCGCCAGCCTCGACTGCAGCAGAACCTGAGGGTCGAACCCCTGCTCCCGGGCACGCTCCTCGCCCTTGCGTAGAAAGCCGCCAAGGGCCAGCAGCATCTGGGTGAAACAGGGCACGGTGATGGCGTAGATGGACATGGGTCATCCTTCGATGAGGTACAGGCACAGTGATTGATCAGGGCTCGTCGGCCCGCCACAGAACCTGATGGATCCTAGCAGAGGGCATGCCTGGCCAAGCACCGGGCAACGCCGGAAAAGTACCCCTCGGCCGATCCGGCTGGTATGGTGCGCCCCTTGGAAATACACCGCCCGACCCTGAGGAACCTGACCTTGAGCAGTGAAGCAAAAATGACCGGTGACCTGTTCGAAGTCGACAAGCGCCTGGCCCTCAAGCCCATCGTCGACTTCAACAGCTACCTGCGCGCCGCCTTCGCCGACGGCCCTTGCACCTGTGGCCGCTGCGTCGCCAGCCAGGGAGACGAAACCGGCTACGAGCACTCGCACAGCTTCAACTTTGCCGGCAAGGTAGCCAACCGCCGCTTCGCCACCACCGCCGGCAGCGACGTGCTGCTGGCCCTGAAGAAAGCCTGGCTGTCCTTCACCAAGGCCGAACTGCCCGGCAGCGGCAACCTCGACCTGGCGACGGTGAAAGAGTTTGTCGAACCCGAGCTGCACAAACGGCTGCTACCCTTGTTCGTCGCCAGCGGCCTGGTCCAGGAGGTGGATGGCCAGCTGCAGATTCAGGCGCAAGTGGCGGCTTGAGACAACCGTCACGCCTCTGCCGCGAGCACAGAGGCGTGCGACCTACAGCCAGCGCCGCACCCGCTGTCGATAGTCCGCAAAATCAGCGCCAAACAGCTGCCCGAGCGCCCGTTCTTCGGGGCTGATCTGAAAGCGGTTCATGTACAGGACAAACCCCAGGACGCCCAGCAGCACCAGGGGCGAGGCCAGGTATAGCCCCCAGGCCAGCAACCACAGGGCAAAGCCGACGTACATCGGGTTGCGGGTGTAGCGGTAGATGCCCGACGTCACCAGGGCCGAGGCGCTGGCGGGTTTGAGCGGGTTGACCGTGGTCCTGGCCCGGCGAAAGGATAGCCCCCCGGCCAGGACAAACAGCAGCCCGGCCATCACCAGCGGCAAGGCCAGCAGCAGGCGCGTGTGCAGGTCCGGATCCAGGCCCGGCAACCAGCGCGAAAACAGTCCCATCAAGACCCCGAACAGCACCGCGACCAGCGGTGGCGGAATGCGGTTTTCCAATGCCTGCATGATGCTTCTCTCCTCTGCCCGACCGTCGGCCAGGGCGCGTTACAGGTTGCCCGGCCCTTTCCTGCCGTTCGGTGCCGGCGCTGCGCGCAGGGCGGCGTCGCCCTGCCCATGGGGCCCTGCATGCGCGAAAAACCGCGAACACAAGTGTTGAGAGAGCAAGGCGATTGACTCACTATGTCGCTCCTTGCGGGTAGCCCCCAGGACCGCGGCCGCGATAAGCCGCTGGCGATTTATAAAGGGTTCGCCCACTTGCGGCAACGCTGACCCGAAACCTCGGAAACCCTGACCATGCAAAACCGGTATCAAGGCAGCTGCCTGTGCGGCGCGGTGACTTATCAAGTGTCCGGCGCGCTGAAAGCCGTCACCCACTGCCATTGCCACAAATGCCAGAAGGGCCACGGTGCAGCCTTTGCCTCCTACGCCAGCACGCCGCGCGCGAATCTGCACCTCAGCGACCCCGATACAGCCCTCAAGGGCTATGAGTCCTCCCCCGGCGTATGGCGCCAGTTCTGCTACCACTGTGGCTCATCGCTGTTCTGGCGAGATGCCCGGGGCGAATACGCCGAGTGGATTTCAATCGCCATCGCTACCCTGGATACGCCATTCACGGCCCCCAAGCAGAAGTACCACTGCGTGGCCATGAAGGCCAGCTGGCATGCCATCACCGATCACTATCCGCAGCTGCCCTGACCCCGGGCGCAGCAGCGCCCCAAGATGAAGGATCGACCAACAAATGAGCCAGCACTGGTGCTACGTATGGCTGCTGCCGCTGCTGGAAAGCCCCTACGAGTCGGTAGCGGCCAACCTGCCCGGCGCCCTGGCCGAGCGGGATATCAAGCACCCGCCGCCCCAGGCGGTCAACCTGCGCCAGTTACTGCTGACCGCCCTGGAGTCCGACTCGGAATACTGGGCGCAACGTGCCGTGATCTGGCTGGAGTCGGGTTTTCCACTGGATCGCGAGCTGTGCGAAACCCTGCTGCATCAGGTTTCTCGCAAACGCTTCAGCCAATCCATCCGGCACCGGCTGACGCCCCTGGGCAAGCGCTGGCTGCGTCAGCACGGCCCGACAAACTGAACGCCACCGCGCCCGGCGCTGCTAGCGCGCCGCCAGATCCTTGGGTTTGTAGAACAGGAAATGACCGATTTCAGTGGTCTTGATATAGCTCTTGGCCCACTGCGGTGAAACGCTGCGGTCGTGAAAGTACAGGGCACCGCCGGTGCGGTCCTTGAGCTGCTGATTCAGCGCCTTGCGGGCAATTTCCTTGGCGATGGTGTAGCGCTCTTCCTCTTGCACCTGGTCGGGACGGCCGTCACACCACCAGGAAAACTGGCAAGGACTTTTCTCCGAACCCTGCTTGACCACTTCGCACACGGTAGACGGAAACCCCTCATGGCCCAGACGGTTCAGGACCACATCGGCCACCGCTTCCATATCGGCAGACTCGCCGCCTTTGGCTTCCCAATACAGGGTCCGCGACAGACAGGTGATGGCATCGTCCACCGGTGCCTGTCCGGCGGGATCCACGGCCTGGACTTCAGTCCTGGTGATGGGCGCCGCCTGGGGCTCGGCCTTGGGGCTCTCTTTGTCCGCGACCTTCTGCTCCAGAACCTGTGCCTTGTCCTTGGCGACTTCCTGAATTGCAGCTTGCGGCTCGGCGGCCAGCAGCTGGGCGATATAGAACATCAAACCGTAGCAGGCAAGCCTTGTGATGAAGTGCATGATCGACTCTTCCAGCAAGTCATGGACCCTGGATCAACGCCAGCCCCGAGCCATTGAGCGACAGAGCAGCGCACCGAGGCCGGCGCACGGGCGCGTAGGCGACAACCGACGGGTCATGAGCGGGCCATATCGAATCGACCATGGCGCCACAAAAACATTCCCTTGAAAAACGCTCACCGGGCTGGGGACGCCGGACCTCGGCGCAGCGTCCCGCCCCATGGCCTAGAACTTGTAGCCCAACCCCACCATGTACACGAACGGGTCGACATCCACATTCACCTTGGAGCGCACCCCAAGCTGGCTGTTGTTCACATAGGCATCGGTGTTGATGTCGATGTAGCGCATCTGCGCGTTGAGCATCAGCCGGTCGGTAAGCATGTAGTCCATGCCCACTTGTGCCGCCCAGCCCCAGGAGTTGCCGGCGCGAAAATTGTCGAAACCGGCGGCCGAAGCCCGGCTGCCGACCTTTTCATCGTAGATCCAGGTGTAGTTGAGCCCCGCCCCCACATAGGGCTGGAACGCCGATTTGCTGTGCATCGGGTAGTACAGCAGGCTCAGGGTCGGTGGCAGATGCTTGAGGGAGCCGAGCTTGCCATCGGCGATACCGCCGGCGGTGCCACTGAGGCTCACGTTGTGTTCAAAGGGGGTCGCCGCCAACAGTTCCACCGCCAGATGGTTGGTCAGCATGTAGGCGAAGTTCAGGCCCAATTGGGTATCGCTGCCCAGGCTCGCCTTGCCCCCCAGGTTGGTGCCGGCCAGGGCGCCACGATCGACCTTGACGCTGGAACTGCTCTCGCGCGGGTCCACCGTCACCGCGCCGGCACGGACAATGATGTCGCCGGCTTCGAAGGCCTGGGCCGTGGAAACGGCCAGGGAAGACAACAGCAGGCTGGTACTCAGAAGGGTCAATTTACGCATGCATCACTCCACTACTCGAACAACGGCCAACCCGCCAGGCGTGATCACGGCGGGCTGTGCCAGGGAGGCTCGAGTATCGAGAAGCGGGTAAAGACGCACATCTGCCGAATGACATAGGCCGCGGCCGATCGGCCTGGGGATGCGTTGCCAGGTGTTTCGTGGCGCCAGGCCAGGAGCGAGCGTCCGGCCTGTTTTCCCTCAGTCGAGCAAGCCGGCGTTCTTCAGCAGCTCGCCCAGCCCCTGGGGCACCAGCGGCGTGCCTTCGCTAAAGCTGCGGCTGTCATGCCAGCGGGCAACGAAGGGGGCGCCGTCGCTTTCCCGGGCATCGAGATGGGCGCGCTGGTAAAGGCTCGGATCGTCGAAGCGGGCGTCGTAGACCTGAACGATTTCATGGCCGGGTTTGCCGGCGAAGGTGAACAGGCTTTCCAGGGTGCCGATCAGCCGCAGGTGGTTGATCGACTGCCCCAGTTCCTCCTGCACTTCCCGGACAATCGCCCGAGCACTGTGCTCCCCGAAATCGATACCGCCGCCCAGCGGCCGGAACAGCGTCTGTTGCGTGTCGGCATCAACGAACTGGTTGACCAGGATCTTGCCCTGGTGGTGGAAGACACACAGCGCCAGCGCGCGAATACGAGGTTCAGACACGGGATAAAGTCCATTTGCCGGTACGGGGCGCGGCATTAGAACACAGCGCAGCGAGCATCAACCAAGGTAAAAATACTTCACCGCCAACGCCGGCACCTCCTCCATCGCCGACCACAGCTGCTCGTCCAGCTCGCCGCTGATCAGCTCATGCTGCTCATCGCTCAGCAACCCGGGAATGTCCCAGCGTTGCTCCAGTTGCGGATGGCCCTCAAGGTGGGCGATCAACTGCCGCTGGCGGCTGACCAGCCCCCGGGCGTTGCGTGCGCCGATGGCCGCCAGGGTGTCCAGCGCCAGCTCACAGGTCTGCTCGCCCCAGTTGCAGAAGAACTGCAGGAAGCCGCCGTTGTAGCCGTCCGCCTCCAGGCGCCAGAGCGCGACGATGGCCTGATCGTCCGCCGGCAAGCGGTCGAGCTGCCACTCCACCGCCCGCAAGCGCGCCATGGACTCATTGCACAGGTGCTCCCAGATCCAATCGATGGCCTCGACACTGACCCCTGACTCGCCCAACTGCGGCCAGGACACCCAACGCCCTCGGCGCTCGATCTGAAACTGCGCCCGCTGCTCGGGCGTGGCCTCGTGCAGGCATCGGTAGCGGCTCAGCGGCTGACGCAGTTGCAGGCCATCGGCCCAGCCGAGGCAGAGCATTTCGGCATCAAAGCTGACATGGGTGATGGGGCTGAGGTTCATCGAGCGGATCCTTGCAAGTAGAGGGTCAATGACGCGGCGCCGGCGGATTACTCGCCGGTGGTCACGGGGCGCCGCGGGCCTAGGCCGTTGAACAGCGATAACAGCATCCCGGCCAGCAGTCCAAGCAGCAGGAACGGAAAGACCCCACGGTTGAACAAGGGGATCCAGTAGTCCAGACCCGAAGCCCCCTTCAGTGATTCGGCGAACAATCCCGGGGCCCCGGACAGCAGCCAGATCAGCAGGCCACTGAGTCCGCCACCGATCACATAGCGCCAGCCGGTGGCGAGGAAGCGCTCCACCAGCCAGAGCATCGGCCAGCAGACCAGCATCGAAATCCACGCACCGATCAGCGCCCCGAGCGAGAAAACCGGCAGGCTTTCCACGCCCTTTGGATAGAGCGTCACTGCCACCCCGCCGAGCGTCAGCGCCCCTGACAGCGGCACGGCCAGCACCCGCCACCCTTGCCGCGCCCGCCCATGAAGCGGCACCGGCAGCTTGTCGATACCCCGGATCACCAGGCTGTACAGAGCGCCCAGGACCAACCCGCCGGCCAGCGGCAACAACAGCAACTGCATCCACGAGGTGCGCACCAGCAAGGTCGCGACCAGGCTCAGGATCAGGCCGAGCCACAGATAGCGTGTCCTGGCTTGCGGCCAGCGCCGGTCCATCCACAGCAACAGGGGAATGCCCAGGACCATGGCTATCACGCTGCCAAACAGAAACCCGGAAAACAGCTGCGTACCATTCCAGCCCTTGATCAGGCCCTTGGTCACGGCATAGACCAGACCGGCGCAGGCCGGCAGTGCAAACAAGCGCAGTTCGGCATTGGGCCGCATAAGGTTTACCTGGGCTGGCAGCGAGTGCCGGATTGAATAATGGAGCGTTTCTACACAACTGCGGCGGACTAATCCACTGCTGGAAAAATCCCGCGCGACCTTGAACGTGGTAATGACTTATTGCGCACTATCGGGGTATACAACCGGGCGAACATTCATCCGGACGCTCAGCCCCCCTACTCACCGACGACTCGCTGCACCTTGTGCTGTATGTCATCGCGAACGACGCCAATGCTTGAACTGCATCCGAACGAGTCACCAGCCCCATGAAAATCTACCTCGACGACGAACGCCAGACCCCGCCCGGCTGGATTCGCACCTACTGGCCGGACGAAGTCATCGCGCTGCTCGAAACCGGCGGCGTCGAAGCCGTCAGCCTCGACCACGACCTCGGCGATGACTCACGCGGCACCGGCTACGACGTGATCCTATGGATCGAAGAAGCGGTGGCGCTGCACGGGTTCTGTCCCCCAAAGATTCATATCCATTCGGCCAATGCCAGCGCCGTGGAAAAGATGCGCGCGGGTGTGCAAGCGATCGATCGGCTGGCCCGCAACAACGTTTGCCGCCAACCAACCGACAACAGAGGCAGCTGACCCCATGAGCGGCCACCTGTATGGCTACATCCACTGCTTTGACGCTTCACCGGCCGCCGAGGCGCACAATCGCGCGGTTCTGCACAGCCTGCCGGTCACAGGGGCGCAGATCACCAGGGCGCTTTTCAGCCTGCTGCCCAACAGCCGGGGACATTGCTACTACGGGCATATGGTGCACTTCGCCTGCGCCCCCAAAGACAGCTACACCTTCGAAGATTCATGGCTGGCCGAATACGAAGCCCTGCTGCAGCGCTTGTTCTGGGACAGCTCGGAGGTGGTGCATACCTATTGCGGCGAACGTCGGACCTGGGGCTCCAGTAAAACCCACGGGCTCGCGCAACCAACAGGCTTGCAGATAAGCCACAGGAGGGTCTTTCCCTCCTACCACCACCTTGAGCCCGTCGAGGACAGCGCTGTGCCGACGCCGGGCAACCGCTGAAGCGGCCAGCGCCCGCTTGATTGTCACGCCACGGGGTTACACAAAACGCGCGACGAGCGGCGCCGGGCTGGGCCAATCGGCCCTCAACAGCCCGTACTGCACCAGATCATGATGCGCCCCCAGCCAATACCCCGCCTGACGTGAAAGCCCTTCGCGGACAAATCCCGCCCGTTCCAGCAATCGGAGGGACGCACAGTTCTGCGGGTGCACCTGGGCCTCGATCCGGTTCAGCGCCATGTGGGCAAAGCCCCAGTCGAGGATGGCCTCCAGCGCCTCGGTCATCAGCCCCTGCCCTTGCGCTGCACGCGCCAGCTCGAAGCCGATGGCGCAGCTGCGCCACTGGCGGTTCCATTTGCACAGGCCACAGGTGCCCAGCAGGCCAGGTTCGGCCTGGCGTTCGATACCCCAGCGGACGCCCGGGTTGGGCAAGGTCCGCCAGCTGGCGAACAGCGCCAGCAATTGCTCGGCCTGCTGGTAATCGGTAATGGGGTCGGTGCCGAACCACTGCATGGCCTCGGCGTCGCTGTGAATCGCGAACAGCGCCGGGATATCACTCGGCACCAATTCCCTGAGGATCAGGCGCGGGGTGCGAATAACCGGAAAATCGCTCAATTGCAGCCCCCCTAGCCTGCCAACCGCCGGCCCAGAATCTGCGCATACTCGCCCTTGATCTGCTCGAAGCCGTACTTGTGCTCCAGGCGCTTGACGATGAAGTGCCCGCGGGCCATGTCCTGATAGAAGTCGGTGAACAGCGCATTGATGGTGGCGCCGGTAAAGGCGCCGATCACCGGCACCGCCTGGGCCGCGAACTTGCTGGAAATGGTCACGCCGTAACGGCTGGCGACCTTCTCGATCAGCAGCGCCAGCCACTTGCCCACCTGCCCCGGCGACAACCGGCCGGCCGCCCCGGCACCCTGTTTGGCGGCAATCGCCGCCAGTTCCTTGGACAACTGCTGCATGGCCTGGGTGGTGAAGCTGCGGGTGATGTAATAGCCGGTCTCGGTGGCGTCATCGGCCTGGCTGTTGCCGCCCATGGCGAACACTTCGATGCACGCCTGCTTGGTGGCGAAATCCTCCAGGTCGAAGCCTTCGCTGCGAGCCACATCGGCCACCGAGCGCATCATGATGGTGGTGGAAATAGGCAATTCGACGAACAGCGCGGCAAACCCGAAAGCGCCGCCCACTGCGCCGGAGGTGGCGGCATAGACTTTGTGCAGGAGCGTCGACGCCTGTTTTTTCGGGGTGTTTTCCAGGCTCCACAGTGCGGCATCGGCGGAGGTGTGCAGCGCGGCCACCACCGCGCCATTGATTTTTCCGGACACCCAATTGGGCAACGCCTTGACCGCGCTTTCAATCGGCGAGCCCAGCAGGCCGGACAGGCGCGCGGTCAACGAAGGGGATTCCAGCAGGCTGACGGCCCGCTTCAGGTCCTGATAATCCTCGGCATTGTCTTTGATGCTCACCGGTTTCTCCATGGGCTGCGACCTACTGCGCCCGGGCAGCATAAACCGCTTGCCGCTCGGATCACGACAAGATTCATCCTGCCGGGGCGCCCCCACGAAGCTGACGCTTCATGGGGGCGCAGAGGTGGCAGCAGGTCAATCCTGCAACCAGACCCGCACCTGGGGCTGCGCGCCTTCGATGAACACCAGGCTGGCCACCTGCCCCGCCTCGATCAGGTCCTGACGGGCCCATTGCAGGGACTCCAGCAGCGGCGCGCGCTGCACCAGCTCAACGCGCGCCACCGCGGCCTTCATCGACTGCCGGGCATCGGACTTGGCCTTGCGAATGGCCGCCAGCGTGGCGCTGACCGCCTCCAGCATCGGCTCGACAAAGTCCTCGGCCACCTGCGCCTCGGGCCACTGGGCACGGTGCACCGAACCCGGCTGCCAGCAACGCCAGACCTCCTCGCAGACAAAGGGCAGAAACGGCGCGAACAAACGTTGCAGGACACTCAAGGCCGCCGCCAGGGCGTTGCGCGCCGAGTGCCCCTCGAGGCGATAGGCGCGGCGCTTGACCAGCTCGACATAGTCATCGCAGAACCACCAGAAGAAACCCTCGATGCCGATCAGCGCGCTGCTGTAGTCGTAGCCCTCCAGCGCCGCCTCGGCGGCGGCGGTGACCGCCCCCAGGCGTTGCAGCATGGCCTGGTCCAGCCTCTGCTCGACCGGCCCCTGCGGGTCGCCCGGCACGCCGAATACCAGCTTCGACAGGTTGAACAACTTCAGCGCCAGGCGCCGGCCGATCTTCATCTGCTGCTCTTCGAAGGCGGTGTCGCTGCCCGGGCGCCCAAGGGCCGCCCAATAGCGCACGGCATCGCTGCCGTATTGCTCCAGCAAGCCCTGGGGCGTGACCACATTGCCCCGCGACTTGGACATCTTCTTGCGGTCCGGATCAAGGATCCAGCCCGACAGCGCCACATGCTTCCAGGGCGCCGTGGCCGCCTCGAAGTGGCTGCGCACCAGGGTCGAGAACAGCCAGGTGCGGATGATGTCGTGGCCCTGGGGGCGCAGGTCCATGGGGTAGACCCGGGCAAACAGGTCGTCGCCCTCCTCCCAGCCGGCGGCGATCTGCGGGGTCAGGGAGCTGGTGGCCCAGGTGTCCATGATGTCCCGTTCGCCGATAAAGCCATGGGGCTGGCCGCGTTGCTCGGGGCGGTAGCCCGCTGGCGTATCCAGGGTCGGGTCCACCGGCAGCGAGGCCTCGTCTGCCAGGATCGGCCTGTCGTAGTCCGCTTCGCCCTGGGCATCCAGGGGATACCAGAACGGAAGCGGCACGCCGAACACCCGCTGGCGGCTGATCAGCCAGTCGCCATTGAGGCCGCCGACCCAGTGTTCGTAGCGGCTGCGCATGAACGGCGGATGCCACTCCAGGGCCTGGCCGCGGCCGAGCAACTGCTGGCGCAGTTCAGCGCTGCGCCCACCGTTGCGCAGGTACCACTGGCGCGTGGCGACAATCTCCAGGGGCTGGTCGCCCTTCTCGAAAAACTTCACCCCGTGCCGGATCGGTCGCGGTTCGCCAAGCAAGGCGCCGCATTCGCGCAATAGCGCCAGCAAGGTCTTGCGCGCCTGGGGCAGGCTGCGCCCGGCCAGCGTTGCATAGGCTTGGCGCGCGGCCGGGGTGGCCAGCCAGTCGGGAACCTGGGCCAGCAACCGACCGTCCGCGCCGATGATCGAGCGGGTCGGCAGCTGCAGTTCACGCCACCAGAGCACATCGGTCAGATCGCCAAAGGTACAGACCATCGCCAGCCCACTGCCCTTCTGCGGGTCGGCCAGGGCGTGGGCCAGCAACGGCACCTCGACCTCGAACAGCGGCGAGCGCAGCCGCTGGCCGAAGCGCCCCTGGTAACGCGGATCGTCCGGATTCGCCACCAGCGCCACACAGGCCGCGAGCAATTCGGGACGGGTGGTGGCAATGCTCAGGTCCGGCCCGTCGATGCCCTCAAAGCGCAGCTCGTGATAGGCCCCGGCCACCTCCCGCTCCTCCAGCTCGGCCTGGGCCACGGCGGTCTGGAAGGTCAGGTCCCACAGGCAGGGCGCCTGCTGGCTGTAGAGTTCGCCGCGCCGGTAATTGCGCAGCAAGGCGCGCTGGCTGACGCGTTGCGCACGCTCATCGATGGTGGCGTAGGTCAGGCCCCAGTCCACCGACAGGCCCAGTTGCATGAACAAGCGGCGAAAGGCCTGCTCGTCGACGGCGGTCAACTGGTGGCACAGCTCGACAAAGTTGCGCCGGCTGACCGGCGCATAGTCGGCGCGCCGCTCGGCGACCCGGGCCGGTGGCTGCAACTGCGGCTGGTAAGGCACCAGGGGCTCGCAGCGCACGCCGTAGTAGTTCTCGACCCGGCGTTCGGTGGGCAAGCCGTTGTCGTCCCAGCCCATGGGATAGAACACGGCCTTGCCGCGCATGCGTTGGAAGCGCGCGATGATATCGGTGTGGGTGTAGCTGAACACATGGCCGACGTGCAACGAGCCGGAGGCCGTAGGTGGCGGTGTGTCGATGGAGTAGACCGCGTCCCGGGTGGCACTGCGATCGAAGGCGTAGGTGCCCTCTTCCAGCCAGCGCTGGGACCAGCGTGTTTCGAGATGTTCAAGCGAGGGTGTGGCGATGGGGCAAAGCGTTGCGGTTACACGTTTAACGGTGACATAGCATCCTCCTGTTATCACCCGGTGGCGCCGCAAAGGTCGGCGCCGAGGGGAAAATATATAGAGGATTGCGCGGCATTAGTAAATCGCCCGAGCGCGGCTTTTAGCATTGCGTCTCAATCGAACTGCAGTTGCGCGGCCGATGCCGGGTACTTGCTCTGCAGGCGCCGCAGGCATTGTTCCATCAGCCGCGCATCGTCCGGCAAGCGTCGGGAAAGGCTGTGCCAGCCCGTGATCCGCAACTGCAGCGGCATCTCTACCAGACCAGAAATGGCATCCCAGAAGGCATCCCAGTTGCAGCCATACCAAAGGGGCAAACCCAAGGCATCGCGCAAGGCCAGGTGCAGCTCACGGGCCGAGCCCAGGTCGCGCACATCAATTTCCAGCAACTGCGGGCGGGTCATGTTCCGTGCCTCTGCTCAGGTTCATCGGCCGCCAGCATACCCGATGCCGGGGCCCATCCTGGCAGGCGTTGGTGCGGCGCAAGGACTGGGGCACGACCCGCGCCCTGACGGCCGCTCATGCCGCCGGCGAATTCACGGCTGCCGCGACGCCAGTTCCTGGCTGGTGTACTGCTGGCTCTTGCTGTCGTAGACGTAGGTCAGGTTATCGGCCGCAGCCAGGGAGCGGATTTTTCCCGGGCCCTGGAAGGTGGTGCCGCTAACCTTGACCTGCACCTGCGGCAACGGCCCCTGGCCGGCCACAAAACTCAACTCGCCGTCGCTGCCGATACAGGGCATTACCGCACCCTCGTCACAAGCGGCGGAATTGTCCTCACCGGTGCGCACCTGCCCCAGATAGGACCAGACCCAGCCATCGTCTTCCGGCTTCTTGTTCGGGTTGAACAGCAACATCGTGTAGCCCTTGGTCACCACACCGTTGTCGAACGTGGCGGTGGGCACCGCCAGCAACAGCCGGCCATCGGCGGTGCGGTGCTCCACGGCCTGGCGCTTGCTGTCAACCTCCTCGGGCTTTTCCCGGCCGCCGAAGAAACCGATCTTGCGTTCGATGCTGCGGATGGAATAGGCCGGCGTCTGGCCCGGGTGGGTGAGTTCGAAGGTCGCATCCGCCAGCCGCACCTGGACCTCGGGGGCGGCAAAATCCTCGCCCTGGCGGGCCGCGCTGTCCCGGGTGTGCCAGACAAAGGTGGCGTAGTAGTGCTTGCCGTCGACGTCCAGCTCCTGGCCGTACCAGAAGGTCGCGGTGACGCCGTCCTGGAGTTCCGCCTCCTCATCCTGGTCGGGCACCTCGACATTGTGCATCACCGCCAGCACCGCACCGGGGGGAATCGGTGCCGGCCCGGCCTGGGCCAGCAACGGCAACGCGAGGACCAGGCCGGCCACGCCCCAACCCGCCAACGTCTTGCCCAGGCTATCGCCCAGACCTTTCCCGAATCTGCATTTCATCAATCGCACGTCCCTGTAGAGTCCGAAACTGCCGCCGGCCAAACCGGCCGCGGATGACACAACGTGGCGATCATATAGACCCGATTTCGCCAGCGACAAGTGTCGCCCGCCTGAGCGGTCAGCTCCTGATCCCCGCCGCCGCCGAACAGCCGTCCCGGCAACACTTGCACAATACATATGAATTTCCATATATTCGCACACCCATATATACGAGCTACGTTCCATGATCACGCCTCTTGAGCTGTTCAAGAGCCTTGCCGACGAAACCCGCGCCCGCGCCACCCTGCTGATTGCCAACCAGGGTGAGCTGTGTGTCTGCGAGTTGATGTGCGCCCTCGACGACAGTCAGCCGAAGATCAGCCGTCATCTTGCCCAGTTGCGCAGCAGCGGCCTGCTGCTCGACCGTCGCCAGGGGCAATGGGTCTATTACCGCCTCAACCCTCAGCTGCCGGCCTGGGTCGGGGAAATCCTGCAAGTGACCTTTCGGGCCAACAGCGACTGGCTGCGCCAAAACGCCTTGCGCCTGCAGAACATGCAGGGGCGCCCGGTCCGCGCCGCCTGCTGCTGATAACGCAAACCCGTGAGTCTTGAGCCTTTGACATCCGCCCACAGCGCAAGGAATGACCCATGCGAATCCTGTTCATGTGCACAGCCAATAGTTGTCGCAGCATCCTCTGCGAAGCCCTGTTCAACCACCTGGCCCCCCAGGGGTTCCAGGCCCTGAGTTCCGGCAGCTTTCCCAAGGGACAGGTACTGCCCCGCAGCCTGCATGCCCTGGAGCAGGCCGGTATCGCCACCGGCGGCCTGTACAGCAAGGGCAACGACGCCTTCGCCGACAACCCGCCCGACATCGTGATCACCGTCTGCGACAAGGCTGCCGGCGAAGCCTGCCCGGTGTTCTTCGGCCCGGCGCTCAAGGCCCACTGGAACCTGGAGGATCCATCCGCGATCAGCGCCGACGAAGCCACCGTCGAGGCGGCCTTCCGCGCCACCCTGGCGCACATCGAGCGACGCTGCAAAGCCTTCCTCGACCTGCCGTTGCACCGCCTCGACCGCGAGCAACTGCAACACGAACTGGACCGCATTGGCACACTGTGAGCCGGAGGACACATGTCAGAACAACTGCCCAACCTTGATCTCTCGTTGCTGGATGGCGAGCTCGCCAGGCCCGAGCACAAGCCCCGCATCCTGCTGCTGTATGGCTCGACCCGCGCCCGTTCGTTCAGCCGCCTGCTGGTCGAAGAAGCCGCGCGCCTGTTGCAGCACTTGGGTGCCGAGACTCGCCTGTTCAATCCGTCCGGGCTGCCACTGCCCGACGACGCCAGCGTGGAGCACCCCAAGGTCCAGGAACTGCGGGACCTGGTGCAATGGTCCGAAGGTCAGGTCTGGTGCTCGCCGGAGCGCCATGGCGCGATGTCGGCGGTGTTCAAGGCACAGATCGACTGGATCCCCCTGGAACTCGGCGCCGTGCGCCCGACCCAGGGCAAGACCCTGGCGGTGATGCAGGTGTGCGGAGGCTCACAGTCGTTCAACGTGGTCAATCAGTTGCGGGTACTGGGCCGCTGGATGCGCATGTTCACCATCCCCAATCAGTCCTCGGTGGCGAAGGCCTACATGGAGTTCGACGAGGACGGCCGGATGAAACCCTCGGCCTACTACGACCGGGTCGTGGACGTGATGGAGGAGCTGGTGAAGTTCACTCTCCTGCTGCGAAACCAGCAGGCCTTCCTGGTAGATCGCTACTCCGAGCGCAAGGAAAGTGCCGAGCAACTGATGGCCCGGGTCAACCAGCGCTCGCTCTGAGCACAGGGTCACGGGCCAGCTCGCTGCGTCTTGCGGGCTGCAGGCAATTGAATGAATCGAGTCAGGCCAGCAGTTCGCTGATCCAGCGCACCTGGCGGGCCATGTCCTGCACTTTCTCTTCCGGCACCGCCTGTGCCCGACTGAAGCGCTCCAGGGTACGCTGCTTCAGGTGCAGCAGACGCTGCCACTTGGCCAGGAATGCCGGGCTGCGAAGCTGCATTTGCAGTGGGCCGAAGTACAGCTCCCGGGCGCTGTAGCTCACCGGCCCGGAGCGCTCGGCGACGATGATTTCGTAGTCGAAGCGGTTTTCCCGCAGCACCTCCTCCCACAGGATGCGGTAGCCGTTGTCCATCAGCCATTGGCGCAGCGGCTGCTCGCCGCCGTTGGGTTGCAGGATCAGGCGTTCCTGGCCGCTCAGGCGCGCCTGGCCGCTGTCGAGCAGGTCGCGAATGGTTTCGCCGCCCATGCCACACAGGCTGATGGCGCTGATCCGGTCCTGTGGCTCGATCGCCGCCAGGCCATCGGCCAGGCGCACGCTGACCTGCTGTTCCAGGCCGTTGTCGCGCACCGTGCGCAAGGCCGCCTGGTACGGAGTCAAGGCCACTTCGCCGGCCACCGCCGCCGTAATGCTGCCGCGCAGCAGCAAGGCCACCGGCAGGTAAGCGTGGTCCGAACCAATATCGGCCAGGCACGCGCCAGCCGGCACCTGCGCCGCTACACGCGCCAGGCGCATGGACAATGTCTGTTGCTTCAACTGCTGCCCCTTTTCACCACCAAACTCCGGCACTCGGGCCGGATCGGGGGGCGATTCTGGCGGGCAATTCCAGGCTTTTCAAATTTATGCGACCAGGACCGGGGATCGGGCCGCACTGCGCTTGGGCAAATGGGCCCAGGGTGCAAGCCGCGCCGATCACCCTCTCCTGGTGGGTATACGCAGCGGCGAGGCCCATCAGGTGGGCGGCTGCCCGGCCGAACGCTAGCCCGTGGCGCCATGCTGCCTTATCCGTCCGTCATAGCCACAACTGATCCAGCGACCGCAGCCATTGGGCAGCACATCGGTGGCGAAGTTGTCGTGCGAGCCGATGACCACCCCCTGCCGTGATGGCAGTTGCCAGCGCCGGACCAGGCCATCCTCGCCACAGCTCAGCAGCACCTGCCGCGCCTCGAAGCGCACGCGCCGCACCGGCCCGTCATGGGCGGCAAAGCGCTCCACGAGCGTCAGTGCCTGGCCGCACGCCAGCAGGTGCAGCATGCCGTCAAGATCACCCGCGACCAAGGTGACGCGGCCATCGACATCGACCCAGCTCGCCAGCGTCCGCAGTGGACGCCCCAGATCGATCACTTGCACGCAGTCGCGCAGCTCGGTTTGCCACAACTTGACCGTCCCGTCTTCCGCGGCGGTGGCGAAACCACCGTTGCCCAAAGGCGCGATCGCCCAGACCCAAGAGGCGTGGGCCTGATGCTCGTCCGCCGTGCCAGATGCCAGGTTCCACAGCGTCACGCGGCCGTCGGCGGCACCGCTGACCAGCCGGCCACAGGCGAGCCGCGCACAGCACAGCAGCGCCGAATCCGAGGTGCCGACCAGCGTCGAGGTTCCGCTTGCCAAGGACCAGCGCCGAATCGTCCGGTCACGCGAGTGCGACACCAGCTCGCCAGGCGCGATCTCCAGCAAGCCGAGGATCGATTGGCTGTGTCCGTCGAGCCGGCCCTGGTACTCGCCCTCGCGACTCCAGAGACGAATGCTGGCGTCGCGCCCGGCGCTGGCAAACCCCCGTTCGCCAAGGCTGGCAAGCGCCCAGACGTACCCTTGGTGGCCGGGCTGGAACGGGCCGTCGATCGACCGAGAATGCTGCGGCTGGTACATCAGGTCACTGCGCATGAGGTACTTTCGGCCCGAGTCCACCGGGGCCCCCGCGTGCCAGAGCCCGTGATCGAACAGAATCAGGCTGCCCTTGCGGGGCCGCAGGCGCAGCGTGGCATCGCGACCCGACATGGCTGCCGAGCGACCCTCAAAGAACAGCGTCTCACCGCCACTGAAGGCATCGTCGTTGAGATAGATCATGAAGGTCAGGCGCGACTGGCTGGACTGGCGATGGTGGACACCGTCCTGATGAGCACGGAACTGGGTGCCGGGCCGGTAGCGGCAAAAGCGCAGCCGTTCATTGACGCCGACCATGCGCCAGCCCTCTTCGTCCATCACTGCAGCGAGTCCCGCTGCCTGCGACAAGCACTGGCGCAGGCGCGCGAACAACCGCTGGGCCAGGGCCGGATCGTCCGCCACGATCCGGTCGTTGTCGCGGTAGGAGGTCGGATAGTCGGACACTGCGCTGGCAAACCCGAGCTTCTCGGTGGCGGCCACCAGGGCATCGCACTCGCTTGCCGAGAGAAACCCGTGCACCAGGACACACCGCACCGCCTCACCCAGAGGCCGCTCGACCACAACCGAGGGAGCCTGGGGGCGCGCCACCAGCATTTCAGCCAGGGAATTCATCATGATTCTCCAAAGTTGGTCCTACAACCAATATTGGCAACGCTAGGGTGCGACGCCGCCGATGTCAATGCTAAACTGGTCGCACAACCAATATTGGAGAAGCACATGGCACGCCGCTCGAACACCGACGAAAGACGCGGCCAGATCGTCGCGGCACTCCAGGCCGTCATGGCCAGGGCCGGCTACGCCGGGGCCACCATCGCCGCCATCGCCCGGCACGCGGAGCTCACCCCCGGCCTCGTGCACTACCACTTCAGGGACAAGCGCGAAATCCTGGTGGCACTGGTCGACTCGCTGGCCGGCTACGCCCAGCAGCGCTACGAATCCCGGGCCGCGGCAGCACACACCGCCGGGCAACGACTTCAAGCCTACATCGCAGCCCACCTTGCCTATGGCTCGGATGCCCAGCCCGATGCGGTTGCCGCCTGGGTGATGATCGGCGAGCAGTCGGTGCACGACCCCGACGTGCGCGAGGTCTATCAGGCGGCGCTAGCGACACAGATGAAACTGCTCAAAGGCCTGCTCCGGCAGTGCTACGCCGAACGCGGACGCCGCGTGCGCCAACTCGATGCCCTGGTGGCCGGCATTACCTGCTTTATCCAGGGCGCGTTCACACTGTCCACCACGGCGCGGCCGCTGTTGCCGACGGCCTTCGCCGCACCGACGCTGATCGACTGGGTAGAACGCTACATGGATGCGCAAGAGCAACGATGACGACCACACGATTAAGGAGGGCGACATATGCAGTGTCCAGAATGTGAACAAGGTGTCGTGACCAAGGTTCAAGTGCGGGCAACACAGGAAATTCTGCACCTTTGCCAAGGGTGCGAGTCGCTCTGGCTCGCTGCCGGGGACATTGGCACCGAGCCTTTCAACAGTTTCACTTCCTACATGGAGGAACTGGGTTTACCACCGCTTTGGAGCTCGCTGTATGTCCTTGAGCCAGAAAAGATCACCAGCCCTCAGGCAGGGAAATATCTGCGCTCGGTCGGCTCGATGGAAGCAAAACGGCGATAGCGCACCCGCCACACTCAGAGGCCCGGAGGCAAAAGACTCACGGGCGCACAACCGCAAAAAACATGGGCGTCAAAGATGAATTACCAACTCTGGATGGAACCGGATGACTGTCAGACATTCTGCCCGGGCGGCCCGCAGGGAGACACCGCACGCAAACTGCTTCACCCCGACGCCAAGATGGTGTGGGAAGTTGAAGCCCACAGCCACGTCGAAGCCATGACCCAGTACTACGCCTACATGGAGTGGGGCGAATACCAGAGCGACCTTCCCGAACAGGAGCAAAAGTAGTGGGCGCCACCGATGCCCCGGGGCCGGATAATCCAACGTCGCGCTTAACTCCCGATGAGTATCACGAGCACACCCAGCAGTAGGCAGGCGCTGGCCACGAGGGTCAGGCGCAAACGCATCGGCAGGTACCAGGCCGGTAGGTGCATGACCTGCGAGAGCTGCCGGTCATGCCGCCAGTGCGCAAAAAATCCGGCAATCAATAACAGCCCACCCCATGACAAAGGCAGCAAGGTGGCGACCCACCCCATCAGCGCGGGGACGATGCTCCAGATAAAGCGCGTGCGACGCTGCTGCGCGTTCATGCCGGGAGCGATCATGGCAAAGCCCCAATGCAGGGCCCCGACGAAACTCAGGATCACCGCCCCGTAACTGACCAGCGCCTGGCACCACAACAGACGCTGAGCCTGTGACACCAAGGCCAGCAACGCCAGCCCGAGAAACGGCAGCAAACCGCCATAAGCCAGCAAGGCAACAGGCTTGGGCGGCGATACAGAAGACAAAAGGTTCATCGGGATTCCTCTCAATTAGGGCACTCAAAACTTTAGCCGCAAAAGCGCCTTCCGAATGGCCGTCGCCTTGAGTCATCGCAACCAGCCGGCCACTGCCCGGCCCTCAGAACTTCGCCTGCATCCCCACCCGCAACGTGCGCCCCGGCGCCGGCATGAAGCTCTGCGCCAGCGGGTCCAGGTAGTAGCGATCGGTGAGGTTCTGCAGCGACACATTGAGGCTGGCGTCTTCCTTCAACTTGTAGTTCAGAAACAGATCGACCAGCGCCACTTCGCGGTAGTTCAGCTGGGGCGTGGTGGCGCCGGTCTGCCAGGGCTTGTCGGCGGTGACGGTGGGGCCCGAGGTGTAGGTGATGCGCGTGCCGAGGGTCAGGCTCTGGTCGAAGAAGCGCAGGCCGGTGGTCAGGTTGCCGGCAAAGCGCGGCGGGTTCTGGGTGTTGGTGTAGGACCCCATGAAGCTGCCCGGGGTGCAGTCCGGGGTGTCGGCGGTTTTCCGATAGGGGTTGCTGGTGGCGCGCAGGGTGGCGGCAAAGGCCGCGTCGCAAGTTTCGGTCTTCAGGTAGTAGGTGGACGACAGGTCGGCAAACATCCGCCCGGCATCGTAGCGGGTCTGCAGTTCCAGGCCACGGGTGGTGTAGCTGTCGGTGTTGCTGAAGCGCATCAGGCCCCACAGGCCGGGGCTCGGGTCGTAGTAGCGGGTGATGTAGTTCTTGATGGTGTTGTTGAAGTAGGCCAGCTTGATCGCCGCCGTATCGTCATCCACCAGCAGGCCCTTGTGCAGGGTGCTGGCGCCGATCTCCCAGTTGCTCGAACGCTCGGGCTTGAGGCCCTTGCCGGGTGTGGTCTGCTGCACGCCGTAGCCGGTTTCGAACAGCGAAGGCATGCGAAAACCCTGGGTGTAGGACGCATAGACAAAGGTATCCGGCAGCACCTCGATATTGATGCCGAACGCCGGGGCAAAGGCGCCGCCGCTGTTGCTGTCCTTGCCAGAATAGGTGTAGCCGGTGACCACCCGCCCCACTTGCGAGTCGCCGACCTCGGTATCGGTCGCCCCGTACTGGTTATAGGGCGTGCCCTCGAAGGGGTAGTTGGTGTTGTTGAAGACGATGCCGTTGTGCAACCGTGGGTCGGTCGCATCGGTGTACCGCCCGTTCTGGTCCGGGAACCACATCAGGTAGCCATAGTCGTCGGGGCGCGACACGGTCACGTACCGGTGTTCGCGTTCCTCTCTGCGCGCCGTGGCATTGGCCACATGGTCCTTGCTGCGATAGTGGGTGTAGCGCCCGCCGCCCCACAGCGTCAGGCGCTGCACCGGCTGGTATTCCAGCTTGCCGTTGAAGCTGAACTCCTGCCGCGAGCCTTCGCGCAAGCTGCGGTTGGCGTTGATGTCGTCCTGGGTGGTGACCACGCCCTTCTGCGGACGCAGCTCCTCCAGCTGGAACGAGCCACCCAGGTCCAGCTTCAGGTCGCCGTAGTCGGTGGCAAAGCGCGAGGTGTTGGCCAGACCGCCACCCGTGCGGCGGTTGGCCTGGCGGCTCCAGGAGCGGTCGCTGCGATAGGCCTGGGAAGCCGGTGCCGACCAGGCGCTCAGTTGGCTGGTCTGTGCATCGGTCAGCCACAGGTCGGCAGTCAGGTCCAGCAGCGGATTGTCCGCCGGCAGGTAGTTGTAGCGCGCGGTGTAGGTGTCGATCCGGGTGTGGCCCAGGGGGTACTGGTAGATGCCACCGGTGCCGAAACGGAAGATGTCCGAGGGCATGATCTCGCCGATGCGCCCGTCATAACGGCGATAGCCAAGGTCGAAACTGTGGCCGTCCGCCGGACGCAGGGTGGTCTTGAGCAGCCACGACTGGGTCTTCGACGAGGAGTTCAGCACCTCTTCCCCGGCGTTGTAGGTGGTGGCCACGCTGGTTTCCTCCTCGCCATAGCGGTCATAGGTGCGGTAGCGATCCTGGCCCTTGTTGCCGGCAAAATAGTTGCCCTGGTTGCGCTGGGCGTAGGCCGCCAGCACATCGAACGACTCATGGCTGTAGGCGAACGCGGCACTGCCGGACTCGGCCTCCGAGCCGAACAGCCCACCGCGGCTCTGGTGCGGTTCCGAGTACAGGCTCTCGGTCTTCGAATGGGGGTCGCGACGGGCCGGGGCAACGCCGTTGTTCCACAGATCGCCCTTCAGGCGCAGGCCGACATTCTGTCCATCCTTGAGGATGTCGCCGACACCCAGGGTGCGCATCTTCACCGTGCCGCCGATGGCGCTGGAGGTCAGGCTCGGGCCCTTGTCGATGGCGATGTCGCTGATCATGTCCGGGTCGATGTAGCTGCGCTGCTGGGTCCCGGCATAACCGCGATAGACATCCAGCGCCTGCTGCGAACCGTCCACCGTCACCGCCACCCGGCTCTGGCCCTGGATGCCGCGGATGTTCACATCCAGGCCGCCGCCATTGCGGCTGTCGCCGACCTGCACCCCGGGCTGGCCCTTGAGCACATCGCCCACTGAAACCACGCCAAAGCGCTGCATGTCATCGGCGGATATGTACACCGATGACCGTGGTGCCCGGTACACATCCTCTTCGTCAGGGTTCTCGCCCTTGACCTTCTGCGTCGGCAGCGACACCGCATCAAAGCGCAGGCGCAAGGCATAGCCGCCGTCGGCCTGGCGCACGTAACCCAGGCCGGTGCCCGCCAGCAGGCGGTTCAGGCCAGCCTCGGTATTGAAATCCCCTTGCAGCCCCGGGCTGGTCTTGCCTGCCGTGAGCAGCGCACTGCCGGCCATGCTGATCCCCGCCTCGGCGCCAAAGCGTGCCAGCACCTGGTCCAGGGGACCGGCACCGATGCTGAAGTGACGTTCGCCGGCTGCCAGCGCCATCTCGCTGTAAAGCGGTTGCAGGCTGAGAAACAGCAGGCCAAAGGTTTGGGTACGCAAGACACGAACGGGGGAAATCATGCAAGGCTCCTGGGGGTCGAAACCCACCTGTGCCGGTGGGCAATACCTGAAGGCCAAGCCAGATCGAAAAAACTCCCGCGTCGGTGAAAAAAAATCTTCAGGCCGCCACCACCGTCACCCAATAACGGGTTCTGCGCTCGATGCGCACCGGCAAGGTGTTAGCCACCAGGGCCAGGGCGGCATCGGTGTCGTCCAGCTGGAAACTTCCGGTCACCCGCAAGGCCGCCACGGCTTCGCTGCAACGCAAGAAACCCGGGCGATAGCGCGCCAGCTCCGCCAGCAACTGATCCAGGCGCATGCGCTCGACGGGCAGGATGCCGCGCATCCAGGCCTGGGCCAGAACTACATCAATGGGGCTGGGCTGCCCTGCTCCCCGGCCATCGACCCGGGTTTGCCAACCGGCCTGCAACGCCAGCGGCGTCGACTGCTGGCGGGCACTGACCTGCACCAGGCCCCGCAGCACCCTCACCTGAGTGCCCTGGCGATCATGGCGCACCAGCAGATGGGCGCCCTGGCTGTACAACCAAGCATCCGCTGTTTGCAGCTGCAGCGACGCCGATGCCAGCGGGGTATCCAGGGCCAGCTCGCCCTCGATCAACTGCACGTTGCGCTGCCCTGCACTCAAGTCCAGGTTCACCGCACTGGCGGTGTTAAGCCACAGCGAACCACCGTCGGCCAGGGCCCAACGCCGGCGCTCACCGATGCCGGTGCGATAACCAGCCAGGGCCGAACGCACCAGGGTGGAGTCCGCCCCCTGCCAGGAGACGCCCCCCAGCAGTCCCAGCGCCAACAGGCACTTGAGCACCTGGCGCCGCCGCTCTGGATCGCTGCCTGCCGCCTGCAAGGCCCGGCGCGCGGTGGCATCGGCCAACAGCTCGGCCCCCGGCTGCAACCTCAGCGGCAAACGGCTGACCCGCTGCCAGGCGTGCTCATGCTCGGCGCAGGCTTGGCGCCACTGCTGCAAGGCTTGATGGTCCGCGGTACTCATCAGCCCGGATTGCATCCGCACCAGCCAATCGATGGCACAGTTCCGCACCCGCGGATCGACCGCCGCGCCACTCATTCAAACAGGCTCGCGTAGCAAACACTGAACGCCTTGCCCATGGCTCGCTGCACCTGGGCCACGGTCAGCCCCAACTGCGCGGCGATCTGCGGATAGGTCAAGCCATCGAGCTGGGACAGAAAGAAGATCTGCCGCACCCGCGACGACAGCCCCACCAACAGCGAATCCAGCTGCAGCAGAGTCTCGATCATCAGATGCCGCTCCTCCGGCGAAGGCTCCTCCCCCACCGGCCGCGCCGCCAGCGCCTGCAGATAGGCCCGCTCGATGGCCTGCCGGCGCCAGCGATTGATCAGCAGCCCGTTGGCGATGGTGGCCAGGAACGCCATGGGCTGGCGCAGCTCGCGCACATCCTCCTGGGAGCGCAACACGCGGATAAAGGTGTCGTGGGCCAGGTCCTCGGCATCGGCGCTGTGCCCCAGGCGCCGGTGCAACCAGCCCCGCAGCCAGCCGTGATGGTTCGCATACAGCTGGGCGACGGGCGAAGAAAGGCTGTGGTTGGACATGAGAGATTCGCATTAATGATAATACTTCTCATTTTATTGCTGGCCGACATCCCTTGTACAGCGCGACGAACTCACGACGACCGCAAAGGCACAGGCTTCGTACCTGGGTTGAGACGACCGGGGACAGGCCCACAGAAAACCAGCAAGAAGCGCGAAAACCGCAACACCAACGCCCGCAGGGCTACCGTGCCCCCCCCCATCGGTGCCGTTACCGAGTCGTCCGGTGGTGGCCCGGTTACAGCGCCAGTTGCCCAAGCCCTGCCGGCCAGGAGGAGTCGCAGATGCGCAACGTGGAGGGCGAAGACTGGGTAATGGAAGCGGGCCGTTCAGCTGGATGCGTTGCTCAGCCGCTGCCGCTCAAGTTGCTCGGCAGCACTGGCTTCGAGCTTTGCCCGCTCTTCATCCAGATACCGATAAATGCCCTGGAAGTTGGCGATTTTCTGTTTGATCTCTGCCATTTTCTTTTCAATCAGCTTGGCGCCCTCGGCACAATCGATCATCTGGTTGCGCTGCGCATCGAGAATCTCGCCTATTTCCCCCAGGGAAAACCCCATGCTTTGCGCGCGCTGGATAAAGTCCAGATCCTGCAGAGTCTGCGCGCTGTAGACACGGTAGTTGTTCGTTCGCCGCTGCGACGAAATCAGGCCGATCTGCTCGTAGTAACGCAGCGTATGGCGGCTGGCGCCGCTGCGGGCCTCGATTTCACCGATTTTCATGAAAACACCACTTGACCCTAGAGTTGGGTCGACAGTTTACGCTTGCCTTCTCACCTTCAACAAGGAACAGGGAAATGAGCGTGGAGTGCTTTGTCACCGGTGGTACCGGCTTTATCGGTCAACATTTGCTGGCGCACCTGAGTGCAAAAGGTCACACCGTTCGGGTGCTGATGCGTCGCCCGGAGCGACTCGCCGCACTGCGCGAGCAAGTCGACAATCTGGGCGGTTGTGCCACCCGGGTATTGGCCGTGGCCGGCGATCTGGAACGAGAACATCTCGGGCTGAGTGCCGCCGACCGAGAAGTGCTGAGGCACTCAAGAGTCGTCTTCCACCTGGGTGCCCACTTCGCCTGGGGGCTTACCTTAGAGCAGTCTCGTGCGGTGAACGTAGAGGGCGCCAAGCGTGTGGCGCTGCTGGCGGCCGAGCAAAACAGCCGGCTAGTGATGATCGGCGGCTACATGCTGAAAAACCATGAACACCTGCAACGCATCGGCATCGATCCTCGCCATCCGCAACGAACCGATTGGCCTGCCCTCTACCGGGAGGTCGGTGGTTACGAGGCGAGCAAGCTGGAAGCGCATTTCGCGACCCTGGAAACCATGTCCGCCAAAGGCGGGGAACTGACCGTTGTCCATCCCGCGACAGTCTGTGGCCACAGCCGCACGGGGCATATCCTCGACAACCAGCCGCTGGTGGCGCTGATCCGTAACCTGGTGCAGGGAAAGCTGACTGCCGTGCCCGGCACCGCCAGGCACTGGCTGCCACTGGTCACCGTGGATTACCTGGTCGAGCTGATGACGGCGAGTGCCTTTGATCCGGCCATGGCCGGCCAGGAACTGCTGGCACTGGACGCGCAAACGCCCAACTTGCGAGAAATGCTGGCGCAAGTGGCACAACCTCTGGGCTTGAAGTCTCCCAAGCGTCACATTCCACTGCGATTGCTGAAGTGGCTACTGAGCATTCCTGCCGTCGCGCGCTTCATGAATACCCAACCCGAGGCGCTGGACTTTATCCAGGCCACTCGTTTCGATACCACCGCCGCCGAGCAATTTGCCAGCCGGCATGGCATAGCCCAACCGGATATACGCCAGTCCTTGCAGCACACCGCAACCTTCGTCAACGCTCATTGCATGGCCAAGGGCTAAGCCGGCTGGCCTCTGCGTTCAAGGTCGACAGCATCCTGCCGGGTGATCGAGCTTAAGCCCCGATCACTGCTGGGATGGCTGGTACCTTCGTCCACTCAGGCTGTGCGCCGCCGATACAGGGCGGCATTCTTTCGAACAACAACTCAGCGACAGGGATCGTCATCGATGCAATCCACTTTCAGCAAAGGCGTCATGTTTGCACTCTGTGCTGCGGCACTGAACGCCACGATCGGTGTACTCAGCAAAGTCCTCATGAATGATGGCTGCGGATTTCGGAGCACCGTGACCGGCCGTTTCGGTTGATCGTGACCGGTCATTTCGCTAACGCGTGACCGCTCATTTCGGTAGCAACGTGACCGATTTTCCGCCTGTTCCGAAACAGGTGGTCACGGCTTACCGAAATCGCCGGTCACGACTTAGCGAAAGCCTTCCCCTTCGTTGCGCATGACCTGATGCGCCGCCATCCTCGACCGATTTCGGGAGAGGAAGATGGCGGCGCCGCGAGTAGCCATGCGAAACATCAAAGAATGTCTGCGCCTCAAGTTTGAGGCCGGCTTGTCCCACGAGAAGATTGCCCGTGCCTTGCAGCTGTCCAAGGGCGTGGTTAGCAAGTACATCGCGGCGGCGCGGGTGGCCGGGCTGGACTGGCCGGCGCTGGTGGCCATGGACGAGGCCGCGCTGGCGGCCGCCTTGTTTGCACCGACGTCGACGAACAAGCCGCGCGGTGAGCGAGTGCTGCCCGATGTGCTGAGCATCCACCGCGAGTTGCGACGCAAGGGCGTGACCTTGCAGCTGCTGTGGGAGGAATATCTCGCCGCGCATGCGGGCCAGCCGACCTACCGCTACACCCAGTTCGTCGAGCACTACCGGCGCTACGCCCAGACGCTCAAACGTTCGATGCGTCAGCTGCACCGTGCGGGCGAGAAGCTATTCATCGACTATGCCGGGCCGACGCTGCCGGTGGTCGACCCGGCCACCGGCGAAGTGCGCCGGGCGCACATCTTCGTCGCCGCCCTGGGCGCCTCGAATTACACCTATGCCTGCGCGACGCCAGGCGAAACCCAGGTGGACTGGCTGACCTCGCTGGGCCAGGCTCTGACCTACTTTGGCGGCGTGCCGGAAATGGTTGTGCCGGACAATCCGCGCGCCCTGGTCGCCCAGCCGGATCGCTACGAGCCGGGCCTGAACCGGGCCACGCTGGAGTGCGCGCGTCATTACCAGACGGTGATCCTGCCGGCACGGCCACGCAAGCCTCAGGACAAGGCCAAGGCCGAGGTGGCGGTGCAGGTGGTCGAGCGCTGGATCATGGCGCGGCTGCGCCATCGGCAGTTCTTCAGCCTGCATGCGCTTAACCAGGCCATCGCCGAGCTGCTGGAGGATCTGAATCGGCGCCCGTTCAAGCGGCTCGATGGCTGCCGGCGCGACTGGTTCGAGCGCCTGGATCGCCCGGCCTTGCGAGCGCTGCCGGTGCATCCCTACGAGGTCGCCACCTTCAAGCGCTGCAAGGTCAGCATCGACTACCACATCGAGGTCAATGGCAGCTTCTACAGCGTGCCCTCCGCCCTGGCCCGGCAGAACGTGGACGTGCGACTGACGGCACACACCCTGGAAGTGCTGCATGGCAACCGGCGGGTGGCCAGCCACCTGCTGCTGGGGCGACGCGGCGCTTACAGTACCCAGCGCGAGCACATGCCCGCGGCGCACCAGGCGCATCGCGAATGGACGCCACAACGCCTGCTCGACTGGGGCGCGCGGATCGGCCCCTACACGCGCCAACTGATCGATCACCAACTGACCCACAAGCCGCACCCGGAGATGGGCTACCGCGCCTGCCTCGGCCTGCTCTCGCTGGCCCGGCGCTATGGCAATGCACGCCTGGAAGCCGCTGCCGAACGTGCCGTACACCTGCGCGCCTTCACCGGGCGCAGCGTGCGCAACCTGCTCCAGCAAGGCCTGGATCAACAGCCGCTGCCCCAGCGTGCCGCCGAAACGACCTTACCCGGCGACCACGAGAACGTCCGTGGCGCCGACTACTACCAACCCCCGCAACAGGAGCTGTTCGATGATGCCGCAACACACCCTGAATCAACTGCACCAGCTACGCCTGGACGGCATGGCCCGCGCCCTGGAAGAGCAATGGACGCTGCCGGCCAGCCACAGCCTGAGCTTCGATGAACGCCTCGGCCTACTGCTCGACCGCGAACTGGCCTGGCGTGACAACCAGCGCCTGGTACGGCTGCGCAAGAAGGCCAAGCTCAAGTACGCCAACGCCTGCCTGGAAGATCTCGACCGCCGCACCGGACGCGCCCTGGACGAGCGTCTGATCGCCACCCTGGCCAGTGGCGACTGGATCCGCCAGCAGCACAACCTGCTGCTGACCGGCCCGACCGGTGCCGGCAAAACCTGGCTGGCCTGCGCCCTGGGCAACCAGGCCTGCCGCCAGGGCTATAGCACCCTGTACCTGCGCACCCCGCGCCTGCTGGAACAACTGCGCATCGCTCATGGCGACGGCAGCTTCGGCCGTACCCTGCAACAGCTGGCAAAGGTCGACGTCCTGGTGCTGGACGACTGGGCGCTAGCCCCGCTGGAGGAAGGAGCCCGGCATGACCTGCTGGAGGTGATCGACGACCGCGCTGGCAGCCGCTCCACCATCCTGACGAGCCAACTGCCCATCGAGCACTGGCACGGCTGGATCAACGACCCGACCCTGGCCGATGCCATCCTCGACCGCCTGGTGCACAACGCCTACCGACTGACGATGAAAGGCGAGTCGCTGCGCCGAAAAAAAGCCGAGGAACAAGCCGCATCGTGACCGATGCGATTACAATCCAGAACCCGCGCAACCGGGGTGGAAGCACCGGTCACGTATTAGCGAAACGCTCGGTCACGTTCACCGAAATCCGCATGATGGCTTCAGCGCGAGCAGTGTTGCCGTCATCAAGACCCTGCTGGGTTGCGTGCTGCTGTCGATATTGCTGTTTTTCCTCAAGCGCCCGGCGCGATCGAGCCAATGGATCCAGGCGGCTATCTGCGCATTTCTTGGCATCTTTGTGCTGTTCCATTTCGAAACCTCCGCCTATCGACACTACGCAGCGGCAGGTGTGGTGGTGGTCCTGATGGCCAGCGCTTCCATTTCCTCGATCATTCTGGGGCGCATTGTTCTCAAGGACGCCATCACCGCGAACGCCAGCGTTGGCGCCGCACTGGCGATTGCCGGGATCTCGGTGATCTTCGGTGGCGACCTGCAACAGGGCTTTACCCTGCAAGGCGCGGCGCTTGCCTGCATGGCCGGCTGCGGCTACGGGGCCTTTTCGGTTGCCATGAAACGCATGGGGGTGTCGGGAGGACTGCATTTCACCCGCCAATTGTTGTTCTTCGGCGGCCTGTACCTGCTGATGCCGGCGGCGGCCGACGGCTTCACGATGGGCGACCTGTCGCCACTGGCGATCACCGCCCTGCTGGCACTGGCCACCCTGCCGACCATCCTCGGCTTCTTCTGCACCACCAAGGCCATCGAATATCTCAAGCCATCCCAAGTGCAAGCGCTGGAGTTGACCGAGCCACTGTTCGCCGCGCTGCTGGCGTTTGTGGCACTCAATGAAGTTCCCCGTGAAAGCCTGTATGCAGGAGCGGCACTGATCATCCTCGGCCTGTGTTTCTCCAATGAACTGATTCGCTTGGGCAGCAAAGCCTCCGTCGCTTCGATCGAATGAGCTATTCTCGCCCCCCGAACCCGCCTGAAGATAACCACAGGCACTGACCGCGCCATTGAAAGGACTCTCCCATGAACAAGCTGACCTACGGCCTTTTTGCCTCGGCACTGGCCCTGTCTATCGACGTTACCCACGCCGCTTCCGTGGCCGAAGTGTTCAACGGCGAGATGTTGGGCACCAATCAGCGCTACTTTGAATCCGTCGCCGGAATCCCTCGGGAATCCTTCGGCGACGAGCACAAGTTCAAAGTCCAGGGCTGCGACATCACCGCCACGGTCGAAGGTGGCACCGTCAGCAAACTGCGCATGGAACTGACGCCCAAGTGCCAGGCCGACCTGACCCAGTTCGTCGGCACCTTCGCCCCGGCTCCCGGCAAGCCGCTCACCGTAGGCGCCTTCAACGCATCGTCCGGTGGCGGCCTGAGCTACAGCGCCAGTTGCCTGAGCATGTGCGGCAACGCCGCCGACCCTTCCGTCTATGCCCACTGGGAAGGCCCGCGCGCCATAGGTTTCAGAGAGGTGCTGCTGGAGGTGGTCCTGGCCTCGGATCCCGCGCTCGACGCCGCCAACCAGTGGGAGGCGCAGATGCGCAAAGCGGAGGGCGAGGACTACGTGATGGAGACACGCTTCAACTGCGATCGGAAATACGACGCCGCCGCGCAGAAGGCTTTTGAAAAGGTCCAGGTCAGCGCGGTCACCATCGGCACGGAACTCAAGGCTTCCGGCTGCTGAGTTCGACGACAGCGACAGAACAGCGGGCGTGGAACCGGTTTTCTGCAAGCCCCCAGCGCAAGCAAAAAGGCGACGCATTGCGTCGCCTTTTTTCGTATCTTCGGGACTCGATCGCGGTGACTCAGGATCAAGCTGACGTACACATGGCACCCAATGAACAACCCACTACATGAATATCGGGCAACCAATAGCCAGGGAGAGCTCAGGATGAGTCACTTGATAATTAACAGCTTGGTTGTCATCTGCTTTGCCATGGTGGGCTCCGGCTGCACATCCTATACCTCCAAGCCGCCAATCAATGAACACTTCGAACCCAAAACAAAAGAAACAATCTCCAACTTCACTTATGAAATAGACTCGCCATGGAAAGACAGTCGCTTCAGAAAAAGCGCATACGAGGCGACACAGAAAATCATTCCAAATGCACAAGACAATAGTTCACAGCTCACACCCACACCCACACCCACTCCAGAGTTAGAGATAAAAATTTCAGAGTTTTCATCTGGAGGAGCTTGCGTACAAGATTACTTGACCGGTTTGAGTCTTGGCTTGATTCCTAGCTGGTGTACAAGATCAAGAGTATTCAAGTTCGATTACATACTAAACAACAACCACGGCTTTTGCAGACAGAAAACCTACTCGATAAATTCAACGGTATTTTCACACCTGACAGCGCTTCCATTCGCCCTGCTCAGCACTGAAAATCAACCATTAACTATTTATCAGGCTGCGTTAAAAGATTTTCTTCAAGAAGGTCAATGTACATCGCGCTAACACCCCCTAATTAACTTCCAAATTACCCCCCACTGCAATACAGCTAGCTTTTCCTTCATCCGCGCAGGAATTCTGTTCAAATCATCAATGGAATCCCAGTTCACCGAAGAGTTTACCTACAGACTGCATTTAGTCTTCCTCCCAAAAATCAAACACCAAGCTCTATTAGTTTTATCGCTACGGCAGATATCAGCAGTCCCACAATAAGTCCGCGCCCGACCCACTGCAATACGGCAAAATTATTCTTCAATTTCCGCGGAAAATTAATCAGGTCCTCAACACTGACATCGCCATGCTTAAGATATACGCGTGGAAAGGTAACAATCGACGTCACACCACCGACCAACAACAATATTCCCCAAGGACCGCCCTGCCTAAGCGGAGCCAGGCTCATCACGGCAGAACAGTGCTTAAGGCGCTCCAGAAACTCGTATACCTGGGTATATGCCAAATACAGACAGACACCCACCCAAACGAAAATCCCAGATAGAGCAACAGCGCCTAGAAGTACAAAAAAATCATGCACGGTAGTGGTTAGATTCATTTCTGCATCTCATAGATCCTTTCCCCGACCTTTCCCCCACCAGACCACCTGCAGTGCCAGTAGCATAAGAACTAACCCCTACTACTATCAGTCCACAAACCAGAGCTCCGGCCCACAGGGTAGGGACACCGCATCCTATAATGACGGAGCTTGCAACAGAATCAGTCGACCATCACCTAAAACGTAAAGCACATAAAGTGCCATCAACCGCTCACTTAACCCAGCCCATGTATTGACCGACAGACCACAGCAAAAGAAGCCCCCCCAAGAGAACTGCACCGGCTCGGTACCAGACCACCAGCTTCCTTCTAAGGCGTCGGGGAAAGTTATTGATATCTTCGATGCTTGCGCCCCCATCACGGATGTACATCGCAGGCCAGGCAATCACTCCAACAACACTCCCCATTAGAAACAGCCTCCCCGCTGGCCCGGCGCGCTTGAGCGAAGCTCTATTCATGATTGCGGGGCAGTTTTTAAGTCGCGCAAGCATCTCATCCATTTCGGTATATGCCATATACAAACCAACTCCGAGCCAGACAATTAGCGCCCCAAACTCCGTCAAGCCCAGATAGAGAAATATCGTGCGCAATACCTCATTACTCATCGACTGCTCTCATAAACTATCTCTCCCACACCTTCACCCAAGGCGTCCCCCAAGCTACCCGCAACCCAAGACCCGACTCCCACCACGCCAAGCCCGCATATCAAAGTCCCTGTTCCAGCACTTGGTACACCCAATGCCAAGCAAATGGGACCGGCCACCGGCGTCAATAATGTGCCAGCTGTCGCGCCGCCCAACACCGTCCCAATAAAGCTCCCTCCCTCTGTCAATCTCACCCGCTCACAAGCCTCAACATTGCCCGCCGTACACACCTCCTGAACCTTCAGATACGAAGCGCCCCCACCCAACCCGACACCCAGCCAGCCCAAGTGCTTTACATACTGAGACGCCTTTGCCACGCCTTGCATATTCGTCGCATACCCCGGTATCTGCCCCGGTGCCCCAGCCAACGTCCAGTGATGCACCAGGCTGCGGCTGGAAATCCCCAGCGCCGCTTTCAACTTGGGATGCTCGGGAAAGCTGATCCCCTTGCGGGTAAAGGCAGTCAACCGAGTATCCAACTGCGCCAGCAACCTTTTGCGCTCGGCAAAAAACTCGACAGAACGCAAATGCCCATGCTGCTGAAAAGTACGCCGATGCAAGCCCTCGATCTCCCGCAGCGAAGCTTTCACGTCCTCCAGGTTCTTGGCGAAGATCGCGGCGCCGACGCCCATCGCGGTCGATCCCTGGGAGGCAAAGGACTCCAGCAGATCACGATGGCGCGCCAGGAAAGCGGCCTCTTCATCGCTCATCGGCTCCAGTGCCGCGTTGACCTTTTCCGCTGCTTCCATCAGCCAGGTCTCCTCACGGGTGCACTGGTAGTTGGCCGGATCACTGAGAACGATCAATTGCCCGGGCTTGGCGTAGTCGCTGAGTTGCGGGTTGAGGCGGCGAAACTTCTCCAGCACCGCGCTATCGGGCGTGGCGAAGAGTATGGACTCCAGTACCGAGCGGGACATGGGCTGCTCGACGATATGAAACCCCGGCTCGACACCCTCCTGAAGGGCCGCCTTGGAAGCGGCCAACGGGCTTACCAGCGCATGGGCCGCCTGGGCTTTTTCCGTCAGCGCCGGATCGGCCAGCAGCGTGGCCATGCGCGACTCATCCACCGAGCCATCGGCGCGGACGGCGCCCAGCGTGGCGAAGTTGACGATGGCGGCGCCCTCGGCGGGCGCGAAAAGCGAGCCGCCAAAAGTATCGCCAGAGCCGCTGACGATGCTGCCGCCGTGGCTGGTGAGGCTGCCCACATGGGCCAGGGGCCGGCCATTGACCAGCACAGAAGGAAATCCTGTGGTAATCACCGCGCCGCAGCCGCAAAGATCACCGACCCGGGCCGCGCCCATGCCGTTGATGATGACGTTGCTGGAAGCGGTAACGATGGGCGTGGTGCCGTGTCCCGGCAGCGGGCAGACATGGCTGTCGCCCAGGCGAGAAGAAGCGATCATTTGGCATCCTGCGCTATGAGTGAAAAAACCTCCCATCCGGGAGACAGGGGACCCTAGCGCAGGAGTTCGGGCAGGACCTTAAGGAGATTCTCAAAAGGCGGTGAGCGGCGCTGAGGTCGGTGGCTGAGGCAGGATCACGAGCCCAGAACCGAGCCCTTGAAAGTGCCCCCGGCCAAGCCAGCCGCAGATCGAGACGCTTGGCTGGCCTAAGACGCAAAAAGCTTGAAGATCAACGCCCTACGAAACCACATTGACCCTCACGAAAGAAAACAGGCACTACATGGAAGACATTTCTGATTTGACCGAAGCCGAATTCATTTCCTTCGTCAACATCATACGAACCGTCAGCAAGGGCGGGACGGACGATGAGCTAGGCGAGTTGCTTGAAAGGTTCAGCAAGCTCGCAGGCCATCCAGATGGCTACGACCTGATTTTCCACCCTGAGCCCGGCGCGGATAACTCCGCCGAGGGGGTCACCAGTACCCTGAAGGAATGGCGCAAAGCTCAGGGACTGCCGGGATTCAAGAACGGCTGATTGAATTCACCCCCAGGCCCTGTAGTGACTCAACGAGTAACTTCAATACATTGAAAAACGGCGATTAACTCGTTGAAATTGATAGATAAAATCAATTTTTTTGAGCTCTTGAAGTTTTGCTTCCGGCACATACCTAGGTTCTTGCGTGGTGCCGAATGCGGGCCGCGCCTCAAATCACTTGGAGAAACCTCAGGAGATTTTGCAATGGCTACTACCCTTTCGTTGGCCCCACTTTTCCGCCACTCGGTCGGCTTTGACCGTTTCAACGACCTTTTTGAATCGGCGCTTCGCAGTGAGGCCGGTACTTCCTATCCTCCGCACAACGTCGAAAAGCACGGTGATGACCACTACCGGATCGTTATCGCGGTAGCAGGCCTGGCCGAAGAGGATCTGGACATTCAGGTTGAAAAAGGTGTGTTGACCGTCACCGGTGACAAGCGAGAAAGCAACGGAGCCGTCACTTACCTGCATCAAGGTATCGCACAGCGGGCATTCCGGCTGTCGTTCCGCTTGATGGATCACATCGAGGTGGAGGGTGCGAAGCTCACCAACGGTCTGCTGAGCATCGACCTGCTCAGGGTCGTACCGGAGGAAGCGAAGCCTAAACGCATCATGATCGGGGGAGCTGAGGCTGCTGACTCGAAGCCGGTCAGCGAGCAGTAACCGGCATGGGGAGGCGCTCTGCGGAGCGCCTCTTTTTTGTCGAGTACCCAGTCCCGCCATTATTGCGAGCGCTCCTTTATGACCGGGCGAATCCCACCTGCAAGTCCGCCGATGCCCTGATGAATGGCTTCAGCCGAAAGGCCCGTTATAGCCCAGGATCAAGGCTGCGCCTCTTGCAGATTTCCCCGATGTGGCACCTGCATGCAACGGGTACGACGGACATACCCCTACGCCGCGCTACAGAGCCGTTGCTTGCACTTTCGCCTCATCCTCGGCACGAAGCCCCGGCAACCTCAGCACACCGTGCAAGCCCGCCGCCATGCCGACCAGTTTCCCGTAATCCCTAAGCTGCTGATCGACAGCTTCCAGCAACGCCTTTCGCCGTTGCTCGTTGTCTCGCCGCAGGTGACGGACATGGCGTTCGTAAGCACCACTGTCGATCAACGAAGCGAGCACGCTCTGCTCCCAGCGCGGTGAGTGACGGTCGGTCAGCCGCTTGGCTTCGCGGAACACATGAACCAGCTCTCGCGGGAGCACCAGGTAACCCAGGCGCAATTGTGGCGAAAGTGCTTTGGAAAAGGTCCCGACATAGATGACCCGCGCCTGCGTATCCATGGACTGCAGTGCATCGATGAGGCGCTGGCCGTAGCGGAACTCGCCGCCGTAATCGTGTTCAATGATCCAGGCATCATGGCGACTCGCCCATTCCAGCAGCTGCAGGCGGCGCGCGACGGGTAACACCGCGCCCATGGGGTCAACACAATGCCTCACCCGCCATAAAGCTTTATACCTGCAGCACAGACCAACATCCCAACTAATAACCAGATTACACACCACTGTAATACTGCTAGCTTTCTCTTGAGTCGCGCAGGGATTTTGTTCAAATCATCAATGCAAACCGCGCCATGCTTAAGATAGATCTTTGGAAAAGTAACGACCCCTGATATCCGTCCTACTAATAATAGTTTGCCAAAGGGCCCACCATGCATCAGTGGAGCGCGGTTCATAATTGCTGATGAATTCTTCAACAACTCCAACATTTCATCCATTCGGGTATATGCCAGATGCAGACACACACCGATCCAAACAAACACCCCCAGAACAACCAATCCAGATGCGACACCTAAAACGACTTCAATAGAAGTAATCGAACTCATCTGCTTCCCTTATAAAGTAGCTCACCGGAAAACTCGCCTATAGTTTCACCGACAGCTCCAGCCGCAAAAGAACCACTGCCGACAACTACAAGTCCACATATAAAGGTCGCCATACCTCCTGTGGGCACGCCCAAAGCTACACATATAGTTCCGGCTGCAGCACCGGATAAAAAGGTAGCGGCTGCGGCGCCACCTGCCACGCTTCCGAGAAAGCCTCCACCTTCCGTCAATCTCACCCGCTCACAAGCCTCAACATCGCCAGCCGTACACACCTCCTGAACCTTCATGTATGAAGCTCCTCCCCCAAGCCCAATCCCCAGCCATCCTCCGTACTTCACATACTTCGCAGCCATCGCCACACCCCGCATATTCGTCGCATACCCCGGTATCTGCCTCGGCGCACCAGCCAGCTTCCAGTGGTGCACCAGACTGCGGCTGGAAATCCCCAGCGCCGTTTTCAACTTGGGGTGCTCGGGAAAACCGATCCCCTTGCGGGTAAAGGCAGTCAGCCGAGTATCCAACTGCGCCAACAACCTTTTGCGCTCGGCAAAAAACTCGATAGAACGCAAATGCCCATGCTGCTGAAAAGTACTTTGATGCAAGCTCTCGATATCCCGCAGCGAAGCTTTCACGTCCTCCAGGTTCTTGGCGAAGATCGCGGCACCAATGCCTAGCGCCGTCGATCCATGGGAGGCAAAGGATTCCAGCAAATCCCGGTGGCGCGCCAGGAAACTGGCCTCTTCATCGCTCATCGGCTCCAGTGCCGCATTGACCTTTTCCGCAGCCTCCATCAGCCACGCCTCTTCACGGGTGCAAAGGACGTTGGCCGGATCACTGAGCACGATCAACTGCCCCGGCTTGGCGTAATTGCCGAGTTGCGGGTTGAGACGGCGAAACTTCTCGAGCACCGCGCTCTCGGGCGCAGCGAAGAGTATGGACTCCAGCGCCGAGCGGGACATGGGCTGCTCGACGATATGAAATCCCGGTTCGACGCCCTCTTGCAGGACGGCCTTGGAAGCAGCCAACGGGCTGACCAGCGAATGGGCAGCCTGGGCTTTTGCCGTCAGCGCCGGATCAGCCAGCAACGTTGCCATGCGCGACTCATCCACCGAACCGTCGGCACGGATGGCGCCCAGCGTGGCGAAGTTGACGATGGCGGCGCCCTCGGCGGGTGCGAAAAGCGAGCCGCCAAAGGTATCGCCAGAGCCGCTGACAATGCTGCCGCCGTGGCTGGTGAGGCTGCCCACATGGGCCAGGGGCCGGCCATTGACCAGAACAGAAGGGAATCCGGTGGTAATCACCGCGCCACAGCCGCAAACATCACCGACCCGAGCCGCGCCCATGCCGTTGATGATGACGTTGCTGGAAGCGGTAACGATGGGACTAGTGCCGTGCCCCGGCAGCGGGCAGACATGGCTGTCGCCCAGGCGTGAAGAAGCGATCATTTGGCATCCTGCGCTATGAGTGAAAAAACCTCCCGTCCGGGAGACAGGGGACGCTAACGCAGGAGTTCGGAGCAGGCCCTAAGGTGATTCTTAAAAGTCAGCGAGCGCAGCCGAGGCCAACGGCAGAGGCTGGACAGCGGGCACAGAGCCGATCGCTGGAACGCGCCCCGTCCAAGCAAAAAGGCGACGCAATGCGTCGCCTTTTTCGTTTCTTCAGCACTCAACCAGGATTACACAGGATCAGCCTGCCCCAAGGCTCTATCACCCAAGGTACACAGCAGATCGAAGCCATCACCGAGCAACAGGCCGATGGCAAAGCGGATCTGTGAGAGGTCCTGCGGACCAGCAGCGCAGTCAAGGATTTCCAGCAGATTGCGGGCTGCGCCGATGCGTTGCTGAGCGCAGGTATACAGATCGGCCAACGAGGCGTTGGCGTCCAGGTAGAGGACGGGATGGTCAGTGTCGTTGCGGGTGAGCGGGATGGGATTGCAGGTATGTGTGCGGGTCATTGGTGAAGCTCCATGAGAGACAAGTCTTTACCGCCGTCAAACAACCAAATGGAATCGGCTAAGAGACGAGGTTTATGCCCATAGTTTTTTGGCCCGCGATGACCAGTCACTAAATTGCGGTGACGCATCGAACTGTAGACGAGGTATTCGCTCGATGAGCGTTTCCGGATAAGCGATCGTTCGATTTATCGTTGCAAAAGCATACGGTGATCGGCTTTTTGAATCGCTACTCTCGGCCGTTAACTACCTGTCATGCCGACCGTTAGTTGTTGACCGAGGCAAGCATTGACATAAAATCGCCGCCCCAAAAGATCAGCTTGCATAGCGAGAAGGAGCTTCGATGCAACGGGTGATGATTGTTGGTCAACCTGGATCAGGCAAAAGCACTTTGGCGCGTGAGCTTGGTCAGCGCACGGGCTTGCCGGTCGTTCATATCGACACTATCCACTGGCAGCCAGGGTGGATAGAACGAAGCCCGGAAGAGAAAACCCGGCTATGTCTCGATGTCGAGGCTCAAGATCGCTGGATATTCGAAGGTGGCCATTCAGCCACTTGGGACAACCGCGTGGCCCGTGCAGATCTTTTGATATGGATTGATCGTTCGGCGACGCTTCGATTCTTGCGCGTACTGCGCAGAACGCTGCTCCAACGCGGTCAGTCTCGGCCCGACTTGCCGGAGAACTGCCCGGAAATGCTGGCGAACCTGCCAGAGTTTTTCAGATTCATGTGGCGGACGAAAAATTCAGCGCGAGAAAAGATGCAGCAACTTGTGGCAACAGCGCCATCCACTTGCCGCGTGGTTTGTCTGCGGTCCAATCGGGATATCGGCATGTTTCTCGCGAATATTGGAAGTTCGACTGTCCCAGTTCCGCAAGATTGATCGACGGTTGATTGATTCACTGTGGAAAATGCTGGTTACGAACGGATACTTCTGGCCTATTGCTGCCCGTTCTCAATGACCATTAACAGTCAAAAGCAAACACCGCCAAACCAATAAAATCAGCCCCTCCTCACTCACAAAAAGCGGCTATCAAAAGCCGCTTCAGATCAGTCAGGCGCCCCGCCTCCCCACTCAAAAGTTCGCCGGGGTGTTGGCACTGATAATCTCCGCCTCATCCTGCCCAATATTGCGAAAGCTATGAGGCAAGGTGGTCGGAAAGTAATACCCATCCCCCGGATTCAACACACTCACCTGCCCATCCACCGTCAGCTCCACGGTGCCACGCACAACCAGCCCGCACTCCTCGCCTTCGCTGTGCACGATGGCTTCTTCGCCGGAGCTGGCGCCGGGGGCGTACTGCTCGCGCAGAAAGCGCATCTGCCGGTTGGCCACCGGGGCGCCGATCATCAGCAGGCGCAGGCCGTCACGGCCCAGGTCCGGCTGTTCGTTGGCGCGGAACACGTATTGGTGCTCGCGGGGCGGTTGGTCGAAAGTGAAGAAGTCGGCCAGGGACATGGGGATGCCTTCCAGCAGCTTTTTCAGGGAGCTGACGGAGGGGCTGACGCGGTTCTGTTCGATCAGGGAAATAGTGGCATTGGTCACGCCACTGCGACGGGCCAGCTCGCGCTGGGAGAGTTTGTAGCTTTCGCGAACGAGTTTGAGTCGGGTGCCCGTGTCCATAACAGCCTTATGTGAGAAGTACTTAAGGGTATTTTTTGCGGCGGTTGGGTCGCGGAGGTCGCGATTTGGCTGCCCTGGAGCCTGAAAAGGCGGCTATTTAAACATGTTTGACAGGCCAGCTGTAAAGACCGGCGATGGGCGTGAAGGCCGGGTGACGGAGTGCCGGTTTTCCGGGGCTTTGCGGGGGTTTTTCTGCGGTGGGTCAAGGGCTGGAGCTTCGCGAGCAAGCTCGCTCCTACAGGGGTGGGGGGGCTGTAGGAGCGAGGTTGGATTAGATGCCGAAACGGTCGCGCAGGGCGTAGTACGCGGCGCCCATGGCGGTCAGTGGGGCCTGGAAGGTGCGCCCGCCGATCATCGGCATGTGCGGCAGGGAGGCGAAGGCGTTGAAGCGCTCGGCGTCGCCGCGGATCATTTCGGCGATCAGCTTGCCGGCCAGGTGCGAGCAGGTGACGCCGTGGCCGCTGTAGCCCTGCATGTAGTAGGCGTTCTTTTCGATCCGGCCGAATTGCGGCATGCGCGACATGGTCAGGAGGAAGTTGCCGGTCCAGCGGTAGTCGATCTTCACGTCCTTGAGCTGGGGGAAGGTCTTGAGGATCTTCGGCCGGATCAGTTGTTCGATGTCGTCCGGTTCGCGGGCGCCGTAGACCACGCCACCGCCGTACAGCAGGCGGTTGTCGCCGGTCAGGCGGAAGTAGTCCAGGAGGTAGTTGCAGTCTTCCACGCAGTAGTTGTTGGCGATCAGGCTGCGGGCCAGTTGCTCCGGCAGTTGCTCGGTGACCACGATCTGCGAGCCGCAGGGCATGCTCTTGCGGGTCACGCGCGGGTCAAGATCCTGCTGCAGGTAGGCGTTGCCGGCAATCAGCAGGTACTTGGCGCGCACCACGCCCTTGGCGGTACGCACCACGTTGGGTTCGCCGTAGGTGATTTCCACCGCCGCCGACTGTTCGAAGATCTTGCCGCCCAGGCCGATGATGGCGCTGGCCTCGCCCAGGGCCAGGTTCAGCGGGTGGATGTGGCCGCCCTGCATGTCCAGCAGGCCGCCGATGTAGTTCCGGGTGCCGACTTCGCGGTCGATCTGCGCCTTGTCGAGCAGCTTCAGGTTGTGGTTGCCCAGGCGTTCCCAGTTGCGTTTCTGTTCCGCCAGGCCCTTGAGCTGCTTGTTGTTCAGGGCGGCGAAGATGCCACCGGGGCGATAGTCGCACTGGATGTCGTAGTGCTGGATGCGCTGGCGAATGATGTCGGCGCCTTCGAAGATCATGCTGCCGAGCACTTCGGCGCTTTTTTCGCCGTAGCGTTCTTCGATCACGTCCACGTCGCGGCTGTAGGAGTTGACCAGTTGCCCGCCGTTGCGCCCGCTGGCGCCGAAGCCGACCTTGGCCGCTTCGAGCACGGTGACGCTGTAACCCGCTTCGGCCAGGAACAAGGCCGAGGACAGGCCGGTGTAGCCGGCGCCGATCACGCAGACGTCGCACTCCACCAACTCTTCGAGTTGCGGGTAGTCGGTGGTCTGGTTGCGGGTCGCCGCGTAGTAGCTGTTCACGTAGGTTTGCATGAGAAATTCCCCAGCGGGTACGGGCCCAGGCCCGCCGCCGCTGTTGTTATAAGAGTTAGAGCTTGATCCAGGTCGCTTTGAGCTCGGTGTATTTGTCGAAGGCGTGCAACGACTTGTCGCGACCGTTGCCGGACTGTTTGAAGCCGCCGAACGGCGCAGTCATGTCGCCGCCGTCGTACTGGTTGACCCACACGCTGCCGGCCCGCAGGCCACGGGCGAAGCGGTGGGCACGGCTGAGGTCGGCGGTCCAGACCCCGGCCGCCAGGCCGAAGATGCTGTCGTTGGCGATCTGCAGCGCCTCTTCTTCAGTGTCGAAGCTGATGACCGACAGCACCGGGCCGAAGATCTCTTCCCGGGCGATGGTCATCGCATTGGTCACGCCGTCGAAGATCGTCGGCTCGACATATAAGCCGCCGCTGCTTTCCAGGGTGCGGACACCACCGGCCAACAGTTGCCCGCCCTGCTCCTTGCCGATCTGGATATAGCGCAGCACGTTGTCCAGTTGGCGCTGATCCACCACCGCGCCGACCCGGGTCTCGGGATCGAGGGCGTGGCCCGGTTTCCAGCCCTTGAGGGCCTCCACCAGCAACGGGATGAACTGCTCGCGGATCGAACGCTGCACCAGCAGGCGCGAGCCAGCGGTGCAGACTTCGCCCTGGTTGAAAGCGATGGCCGCGGCCGCCGCTTCGGCTGCAGCGCGCAGGTCCGGGGCGTCGGCGAACACCACGTTGGGGCTCTTGCCACCGGCTTCCAGCCACACCCGCTTCATGTTGCTTTCACCGGAATACACCAGCAGTTGCTTGCCCACGGCGGTGGAGCCGGTGAAAGCCAGTACGTCCACGTCCATGTGCAGGGCCAGGGCCTTGCCGACGGTGTGGCCGTAACCCGGCAGGACGTTGAACACGCCCTTGGGGATGCCGGCGTCCAGGGCCAGCTGGGCGATGCGGATCGCAGTCAGCGGCGATTTTTCCGACGGCTTGAGAATGAACGAGTTGCCCATCGCCAGGGCCGGGGCGAACTTCCAGCTGGCCATGATCAGCGGGAAGTTCCACGGCACGATGGCCGCCACCACGCCCGCCGGTTCCCGGGTCACCAGGCCCAGCTGGTCGTGGGGGGTGGCCGCCACTTCGTCGTAGAGCTTGTCGATGGCTTCGGCGTTCCAGCGGATGGCGTTGGCCGTGGCTGGAATATCAATGGTCATGGAATCGCCAATCGGCTTGCCCATGTCCAGGGTTTCCAGGAGCGCCAGTTCTTCCTGGTGCGCCAGGATCAGCTCGGCAAAACGAATCAGGATGCGCTTGCGCTCGGCCGGGGCCTTGCCCGACCAGACGCCACTGTTGAACGCCTGGCGCGCCACGGCCACGGCACGATCGGCATCGGCCTGATCGGTGCTGGCGACGTTGGCCAAAAAGCGCCCGTCCACCGGGCTCAGACACTCAAAGGTGGCGCCGCTGGCGGCGGCGCAGTACTGGCCGTCGATAAAGGCACGGCCTTCGAGGCTGAGGGACTGGAAGTGCTGCTCCCAGTCGCTGCGGGATTTAGTCATGGCAAATACTCAACGCAGGAGGCGCCACGGTCATCAGACCGTGTGCAGGTACCAGTTGTATTCCAGGTCGGAGATGGAGTTTTCGAACTCCGCCAGCTCGCTTTCCTTACAAGCCACGAACACGTCGATGTACATCGGGTCGATGTACTTGGCCATCACTTCGCTGTCGTCCAGTACCCGCAGGGCATCACGCAGGTTGGTCGGCAGGCTCGGTTCGCTCTGTTCATAGGCGTTGCCTTCCATCGCCGGGCCGGGCTCGATCTTGTTGGTCAGGCCGTGATGGATGCCCGCCAGCACCGAAGCCATCAGCAGGTAGGGGTTGGCGTCGGCACCGGCCACCCGGTGTTCGATGCGCACCGAGTCCGCCGAACCGGTGGGCACGCGCACGGCCACGGTGCGGTTGTCGATGCCCCAGGTCGGCGAGTTCGGTACGTAGAACTGCGCGCCGAAGCGGCGGTAGGAGTTGACGTTGGGGCACAGGAAGGCCATCTGCTCGGACAGGGTGTCGAGTACGCCGCCGATGGCGTGACGCAGGGCTTCGTTGGTTTCCGGGTCATCGCTGGCGAAGATGTTGTTGCCCTTTTTGTCGAGGACCGAGATGTGCACGTGCAGGCCGTTGCCCGCCTGGCCCGGGTAGGGCTTGGCCATGAAGGTGGTGTCCATTTCATGGTCGTAGGCGATGTTCTTCACCAGGCGCTTGAGCAGCACCGCGTAGTCGCAGGCTTTGATCGGATCGCTGACGTGGTGCAGGTTGACCTCGAACTGCGCCGGAGCGCTTTCCTTGACGATGGCGTCGGCAGGAATGCCCTGCTCTTTCGCGCCTTCGAGAATGTCTTGCAGGCAGTCGACGTATTCGTCCAGGTCGTCGATCAGGTAGACCTGGGTCGACTGCGGACGCTTGCCGGAGATCGGCGAACGCGGCGACTGCGGACGGCCGTTCACGTTGTCCTGGTCGATCAGGTAGAACTCCAGCTCGAACGCCGCGCAGATGGTCAGGCCCAGCTCGTCGAACTTGCTCACCACCTGGCGCAGCACTTCGCGGGGGTCGGCGAAGAACGGCTGGCCCTCGATCTCGTGCATGGTCATCAGCAGTTGCGCGGTGGGGCGCTTCTGCCAGGGCTCGACGCTCAGGGTGCCGGGGATCGGGTAGCAGATGCGGTCGGCGTCGCCGATGTCCAGGCCCAGGCCGGTGCTTTCCACCGTGGAACCGTTGATATCCAGGGCAAACAGCGAGGCCGGCAGGTTGATGCCCTTCTCGTAGACCTTGTGCAGCGCGGTGCGCTCGATGCGCTTGCCGCGCACCACACCGTTCATGTCTGCAATCAGCAGATCGACGTAGAGAACCTCGGGGTGTTTTTTCAGGAAGGCATTGGCTTCATTGAGTTGAATGGCACGCGGGGGGACCGACATGATGCACCTATTGTGTTAATTATTATGTTCACTGCTGTGACACGCCAGCAGTCAACCCGAAAGAAAAACCGGAGTCAATAGCCAACAGCAGCGGCTTTTCGTCAATTATTTTGCCCCATAAAAGATCAATCCCTGGCGCAATCCGCGCCGCCTGCGGCTTTCAGACGAGTAACGTTTAGAATTTTTTACATGGAAGTTGTTAATTAAAATCAACGAGGATAAGCTCTGGAAAAACTCGTTCCAGCGTGAATTTCGAGGTGATAAAAATGGCATTCAAGCCATTGATCGGCGTTACTGCGTGCGTCAAAGAGATCGGCCTGCACCCCTACCACGTCAGCGGCGACAAGTACTTGCGTGCTGTCAGCGTCGCGGCCGAGGGCCTGCCCCTGATCATTCCTTCCCTGGCGGATCTGATCGATATCGACGATCTGCTGCACAACATGGACGGGCTGCTGTTTACCGGCTCGCCCTCCAATGTCGAACCCTTCCATTACCAGGGCACGCCCAGCGAACCGGGCACCGCCCACGACCCGCAACGCGATGCCACCACCCTGCCCCTGCTGCGCGCGGCGATTGCCGCCGGCGTGCCGGTGCTCGGCATCTGCCGCGGCTTCCAGGAAATGAACGTGGCCTTCGGCGGCAGCCTGCACCAGAAGGTGCATGAACTGCCGGGCTACATGGACCACCGCGAAGCCGACGACCCGCGCATCGAAGTGCAATACGCCCCGGCGCACCCGGTGACGATCCAGCCCGGCGGCGTGTTCCAGGCCATGGGCCTGGCCGGCGAGATCCAGGTCAACTCGATCCACAGCCAGGGCGTCGACCGCCTGGCCCCCGGCCTGCGGGTCGAGGCCCTGGCCCCGGATGGCCTGGTCGAGGCGCTGTCGGTGGAACACAGCAAGGCCTTTGCCTTCGGCGTGCAGTGGCACCCGGAATGGCAGGTGCTGTCGAACCCGGCCTACCTGCGGATCTTCCAGGCCTTTGGCGACGCCTGCCGGCAACGGGCCGCGCAACGCCGCTAAGCGGCAAACCCCGGCCGCTGCGGCGGCCTTCCAGGCATTCAACGAGATTCACCACGCCCTGCCCCACGGCGAGCGCGCCTGTGCGCGCCCGACGTCCGGCGTGAGCAGCAAACGGCAAGACCACAACAACAAATAGCGTCAGGCCGCCAGGAAGGCAGCGCCGAATCAGCCCGCACCCCCTGCGGGCTGGCAATCAACCTTTAGGCCCGGCCGAATTGGCTAGGCTGCTGACACCTGTTGGGAGTTTCACATGGCAAACGCCTCCAGCACTTACCGCAAGGCCCTCGAAGGCACCCCGAGCCCGCAGAAGGTCCTGGTCAAGATCGACCGCGTGACCAAGAAGTTCGATGAAACCGTGGCCGTGGACGATGTGTCCCTGGAGATCCACCAGGGCGAGATCTTCGCCCTGCTGGGCGGTTCCGGCTCCGGCAAATCCACCCTGCTGCGCATGCTCGCCGGCTTCGAACGTCCCACCGAGGGCCGCATCCTGCTGGATGGCGTGGACATCACCGACATGCCGCCCTATGAGCGGCCGATCAACATGATGTTCCAGTCCTACGCCTTGTTCCCGCACATGACCGTGGCCCAGAACATCGCCTTCGGCCTCAAGCAGGACCGCCTGCCACCCGCCGAGATCGAGGCCCGGGTCGAGGAAATGCTCAAGCTGGTGCACATGACCCAGTACGCCCGGCGCAAACCGCACCAGCTCTCCGGTGGCCAGCGTCAGCGCGTGGCCCTGGCCCGTTCCCTGGCCAAGCGTCCGAAGCTGCTGTTGCTGGATGAACCCATGGGCGCGCTGGATAAGAAGCTGCGCTCGCAGATGCAGCTGGAACTGGTGGAAATCATCGAGCGCGTCGGTGTGACCTGCGTGATGGTGACCCACGACCAGGAAGAGGCCATGACCATGGCCCAGCGCATCGCCATCATGCACCTGGGCTGGATCGCCCAGACCGGCAGCCCGGTGGACATCTACGAGGCGCCGGTGAGCCGCCTGGTGTGCGAGTTCATCGGCAACGTCAACGCCTTCGACGGCACCGTCACCGAAGACCTGGAAGGCTACGCGATCATCGACTGCCCGGACCTTGAGCAGCAGATCTACGTCGGCCACGGGGTCAGCACCTCGGTGCAGGACAAGTCGGTGACCTACGCCATCCGCCCGGAAAAGATGCTGGTCACCACCCTCAAGCCCGACGCCCGCTACAACTGGTCCAGGGGCAAGGTGCACGACATCGCCTACCTGGGCGGCCACTCGGTGTTCTACGTCGAGCTGCCCGGCGGCAAGATCGTCCAGTCGTTCATGGCCAACGCCGAGCGCCGTGGCGCGCGGCCGACCTGGGACGACGAAGTCTTCGTCTGGTGGGAAGACGACAGCGGCGTGGTGCTGCGGGCATGAGGACTTCGAGCATGAGCACTTTCAATCAGAAACTGTTCCGCATGCTGCCCAGCGGTCGCAAGCTGGTGATCGGCGTTCCTTTCCTCTGGCTGTTCCTGTTCTTCATGCTGCCGTTCTTTTTGGTGATGAAGATCAGCTTCTCGGAAGCGGCCCTGGCAATCCCGCCCTACTCGGAGATCTACAGCTACGCCGAACAGAAATTCCAGCTGCTGCTGAACCTGGGCAACTACGCCATGCTGGCCGGCGACGAGCTGTACTTCTCGGCCTACCTGGGTTCGCTGAAGGTGGCGCTGCTCAGCACCCTGATGTGCCTGGTGGTGGGTTTCCCCATGGCCTACGCCATCTCCAAGGCCAGCAAGGAAGCACAGAACGTCTTGCTGCTGCTGATCATGATGCCGACCTGGACCGCGATCCTGATCCGCGTCTATGCCTGGATGGGCATCCTCAGCAACAACGGCCTGCTCAACAGCTTCCTGCTATGGACCGGGCTGATCAGCCAGCCGCTGGAAATCCTCAACACCAACACCGCGGTCTATATCGGCGTGGTCTACGCCTACCTGCCGTTCATGGTGCTGCCGCTGTACGCCAACCTGGTCAAGCACGACCAGAGCCTGCTGGAGGCCGCGTCGGACCTGGGTTCGAGCAACTTCAACAACTTCTGGAAGATCACCGTGCCCCTGGCCAAGAACGGCATCATTGCCGGCTGCATGCTGGTGTTCATTCCGGTGGTCGGCGAGTTCGTGATTCCGGAACTCCTGGGCGGCCCGGAAACCCTGATGATCGGCCGCGTGCTGTGGCAGGAATTCTTCAACAACCGTGACTGGCCGGTGGCCTCGGCCCTGGCGGTGGTGATGCTGGCGATCCTGATTATCCCGATCCTGCTGTTCAACCGCAGCCAGGCCAAAGAGATGGAGGCACGGGCATGAAACGCTTCGAATTTTCCAAACTGATGCTGGTGCTGGGGCTGCTGTTCATCTACCTGCCGATGCTGATCCTGGTGATCTACTCGTTCAACGCCTCCAAGCTGGTGACGGTCTGGGGCGGCTGGTCGATCAAGTGGTACGTCGGCCTGCTGGACAACCAGCAGTTGATGGGCTCGGTGATGCGTTCCCTGGAGATCGCCTGCTACACCGCGATTGCCGCGGTAGCGCTGGGCACCCTGGCGGCCTTCGTGCTGACCCGGGTCACCCGTTTCAAGGGCCGCACCCTGTTCGGCGGCCTGGTCACCGCGCCGCTGGTGATGCCCGAGGTGATCACCGGCCTGTCCTTGCTGCTGCTGTTCGTGGCGATGGCGCAATTGATCGGCTGGCCGATGGAACGCGGGATCGTCACCATCTGGATCGCCCACACCACATTCTGCGCCGCCTACGTCGCCGTGGTAGTCTCCGCGCGCCTGCGGGAGCTGGACCTGTCCATCGAAGAAGCGGCCATGGACCTGGGAGCGCGCCCGTTCAAGGTGTTTTTCCTGATCACCATCCCGATGATCGCGCCCTCGCTGGCGGCCGGCGGCATGATGTCCTTTGCCCTGTCCCTGGATGACCTGGTGCTGGCCAGCTTCGTTTCCGGCCCGGGTTCCACCACCTTGCCGATGGAAGTGTTCTCGGCGGTGCGCCTGGGGGTCAAGCCGGAGATCAACGCCGTGGCCAGCCTGATCCTGCTGGCGGTGTCCCTGGTGACCTTCCTGGTCTGGTACTTCGGTCGTCGCGCCGAAGCGGCCCGCAAGCGGGCGATCCAGGAAGCCATGGACTTCACCGCCAACGAATCCTGGCAGCCACCGGCGGCGAAGAAACCTGCGGTACCCGCGCCGGCAACGGCCTGACGGCCTCTTCGCCAGCAAGCTGGCTCCTACGGATAACCCAAACCTGTAGGAGCCAGCTTGCTGGCGAAAAAGGCTCACCCCGAACCCCCGAGTTGCACACGCAGCAATCTGCACAATAAGAAATGGAGTTGTAGTAATGAAAATGCCTGGCAGGACACTGTTCGCCAAAACCCTGCTCTCGGTGTCCTTGATGGGCGCGATGGTGACCGGCGCTCAAGCCAACGACAAAGTGCTGCGCGTCTACAACTGGTCGGACTACATCGCCCCGGACACCCTGAAGAAGTTCGAGGCCGAAACCGGCATCCATGTCACCTACGACGTCTTCGACAGCAACGAAACCCTGGAAGCGCGCCTGCTCACCGGCAAGTCCGGCTACGACATCGTGGTGCCGTCCAACAGCTTCCTGGCCAAGCAGATCAAGGCCGGGGTCTACCAGGAACTGGACAAGTCCAAGCTGCCCAACTGGAAGAACCTCAACCCGGTACTGCTGAAAAACGCCTCCGCCAGCGACCCGGGCAACGCCCATGCCTTCCCCTACATGTGGGGTTCGATCGGCATCGGCTACAACCCGGACAAGGTCAAGGCGGCCCTGGGCAGCGACGCCCCGACCAATTCCTGGGACCTGCTGTTCAAACCCGAGAACGCCGAGAAGCTCAAGGCCTGCGGCATCAGCTTCCTCGACTCGCCCACCGAAATGCTCCCCGCCGCCCTGCACTATCTAGGCTACCCGGTGACCAGCAAGGACAAGGCGCAGATCCTCGAAGCCCAGGAACTGTTCATGAAGATCCGGCCTTCGGTGACCTACTTCCATTCCTCCAAGTACATCTCGGACCTGGCCAACGGCAACATCTGCGTGGCCGTGGGCTACTCCGGCGACGTGCTGCAAGCCCGCTCCCGCGCCGAAGAGGCCGGCAACAAGGAGAAAGTCGCGTTCAGCATTCCCAAGGAAGGCGCCGGCAGCTTCTACGACATGATGGCCATCCCCAAGGACGCCACCAACGTCGACAACGCCTACCTGTTCATGAACTTCCTGATGCGCGCGGACATCATCGCCGAGGTCACCAACAGCCTCGGCTACAGCAACGCCAACGCCGCGGCCACGCCGCTGGTGGACGAAGCGATCCGCAATGACCCGGCGTCCTACCCGCCCCAGGAGGTGCTGGCCACCCTCTACGCGGTGCCGGACCAGCCGATTGCCATCCAGCGCGTGATGAACCGCGGCTGGACCAGGATCAAGCTCGGCAAATGATGCAAGGTGCCCGCCGCTGGCGGGCACGGCGGCCCTTTTTCCGTTCACGTCGCGCCTTACCACCGCGACACTTCTGCGAACGGCTTCACCCGGCTCCCTCGGTTGGGGTGAATCCTTGGCGCCTTCGGGCGCCTTTTTTGCGTTCCCCGCCGCCGCAGGCCGTTCCCCCCCAAGAAGTGTTATTTTCTTGCCGCCAATGGCGTGGCTGATCGGCATGAAGCCGAGGCCACCCTCTTTCAGGGAGCTGCACCGATGAAGTCCGCCGTACACGCCTGCCCGTTACCCCATGACTCCAGCATCGCCGCCCTGGCCGCGGGGGCGACCTTCATCGACTGTCGCCGCACCCTGGCCGAGGATCCCGAACGCAGCGCCATGCGCCACCTGCTGAATCTGATGAGCCAGACCCCGCCCTGGATCGACCGCCTGATGGGCCTGCGCAACCGCGTGGTGCAGTTGTTCGGCCTCAAGGACCTGGGGCGCCTGACCCGCATCGACCTGTCGCGCCCCGACGCGGATTACCAGCCCGGCGACCGGGTGGGCATCTTCACCCTGGTGTCCCAGAGCCCCGACGAAGTGCTGGTGGTGGACCGCGACAAGCACCTGGACGTGCACCTGTCGCTCAACCTCCAGCCCCTGACCGCCGAGGGCCAGCGCCCGGTGGTGCTGAGCACCGTGGTGCATCCGCACAACCGCCTGGGGCGCCTGTACATGCTGCCGGTGGCGCCGTTCCACCGGATCATCGCGCCCATGACTCTGGCCACGATCAACCGTCGCTGAGCCACCACTCTTCAAGGATCTTGCCGTGCAGACACCCGAATTCGATGTTGTCGTCCTGGGCCTGGGGGCCATGGGCGCCGCCACCCTCTATCAACTGGCCAAGCGCGGGGTCAAGGTGGCGGGCATCGACCGCTTCGCCCCGCCCCACGACCAGGGCTCCAGCCACGGCGACACCCGCATCACCCGCCAGGCGGTGGGCGAAGGCGCGGCCTATGTGCCCCTGGCGATCCGTTCGCAGCAGATCTGGCGCGAGCTGGAAGGCGAACTGGACGTGGCGCTGTTCGAGCAGTGCGGGGTGCTGGTGATGACCGCCAGCACCGACCCGCAGCGCCCGGCGCAGGACCGGGACTTCACCGACAACAGCATCGCCCTGGCCCGGCACTACGGTATCGAGCATGAAGTGCTCGATGCTGCCGACATTCGTCAGCGCTTCCCACAGTTCGCGCCACTGGATGACAGTGCCCGGGGCTACTTCGAACCCGGCGGCGGTTTTGTCCGCCCGGAACGCTGCATTGATGCGCAGCTGACCCGGGCCCGGCAACTGGGGGCGACCCTGATCACCGGCCAGACCGTGCTGGAACTCAAGTCCGACGCCGAAGGGGTGGACGTCATCAGCGCCGGTTCGCGGCTGCGCGCCCGGCAGGTGATCGTCAGCGCCGGCATGTGGTCGGCGCAGTTGCTCGGGGCGCCCTTCGACGCCCTGCTGCGGGTCTGTCGCCAGCAGCTGTACTGGTTCCGCCTCGATGAGCCCCGACACTACCCGGCCCGCTCGCCGAGCTTCATCCTCCACAGCGCCGGCGATGTCGACACCTGCTATGGCTTCCCGCCGATTGCTGGCGAAGGCAGCGTGAAAATCGCCACCGAGCAGTACAGCGCCAGCAGCCAACCAGACAGCCTCGACCGCCAACCCAGCCTCGCCGACGCCCAGCGTCTGTTCCGCGAGCTGGCGGCCCCGCACATGGCCGGGCTGGCGCCGGAGCTGGTGAAGGCCAGCGTCTGCGCCTACACCGTGACCCCGGATTCGGGCTTCATCATCGACCGCCACCCGCACCTGGCCAACGTCACCGTGGTCAGCGCCTGCTCCGGCCATGGCTTCAAGCACTCGGCGGCGATTGGCGAAGCCCTGGCCCAGTTGCAGGTGGACGGCCGCAGCGAGATCGACCTGGGGAGTTTCTCCCTGCAACGCTTCCACTGATGGCGCGGCCCCCTTATCGGGGCCGCGATGAAAAAAAATCCCCGGGCTGACGTTTTTCGCCGTTTATCTGCCGTTTTCAGCCTTGCCGGTTGGGCGAGTCTCTACGATTCTTTAGAAACCCTCAGGGCAGCGCATCGCCGCCCCACGTAGAACACCCGGAGCGCCCCATGAAAAGCGTCGCAGAACTGCTGAAACTCAAGGCCAAGCACAACCAGCAAGTGCACACCATCGCCCCGCACCAGATGGTCCTGGAAGCGCTGATGCTGATGGCGGAAAAGAACGTCGGCGCCTTGCCGGTAATGGAGAACGGCGCGGTGGTAGGGGTCATCAGCGAGCGCGACTATGCACGCAAGCTGGTGCTGCACGGGCGCTCCTCGGTCGGCACCCCGGTCAGCGCCATCATGAGCTCGCCGGTGATCACCGTGGATTCGCACCAGAACGTGGAAACCTGCATGAGCATCATGACCGACCACCACCTGCGCCACCTGCCGGTGGTGGAGAACGGCCAGTTGCTGGGCTTGCTGTCGATCGGCGACCTGGTCAAGGAAGCGATAGCCGAACAGGCCGACCTGATCCGCCAGCTGGAGCAATACATCCGCGGCGAATGACCCCGCATCCCCCCAACCGCACAACATGACGTAGGAGCCGGCTTGCCGGCGAATGGGCCCGCAAGCCTTGCATCGCCCCAACCGACGCCTTCGCTGGCAAGCCAGCTCCTACGCAGGCCAACTCAACCACACAACATGACGTAGGAGCCGGCTTGCCGGCGAATGGGCCCGCAAGCCTTGCACCGACCCAACCGGCGCCTTCGCTGGCAAGCCAGCTCCTACGCAGGCCAACTCAACCGCACAACATGACGTAGGAGCCGGCTTGCCGGCGAATGGGCCCGCAAGCCTTGTACCGCCCCAACCGGCGCCTTCGCTGGCAAGCCAGCTCCTACGGTTGGGTTGGTGTCTGCTGGGGAAATTGCACGCGCACTTCAAAGCCATCGTCACGGCCGCTGGCCGGTGAGGCCAGGTGCAACTGGCCGCCCACGCCGTGGACGATGCTCTGGGCAATCGCCAAACCCAGGCCCGAACCGCTGGTTTCGCTGTTGCCACGCACGAAACGTTCGGTCAGGCGTTGCAGTACGTCCGCCGGCACCGCTGGCCCGCCGTTGATCACCCGCAAGCAGCCGTCGGTGCTGAGGCTGACATCCACCGGCTGCGCCGGATCGCCATACTTCAGGGCGTTCTCGATCAGGTTGCGCAGCAGGATGCCAAAGGCGTCCGGATCGATGGCGGTGCACACCCGGGTCGCCTCCGGCAACTGCAGGCGGATCCGCGCCGCCGCGCCGCGATTCCACTCCTCCACGCCATGGGCCAGCAACGGAATCAGGTCCTCGGGGCTTTGCGAGAGCAGCCCGCCACCTTCGGCCTTGGCCAGTTGCATGAGCTTTTCCGAGAGCCTGGCCAGTTCGCGAAGGGCGTTCTCGATCTTCGCCGCGCGTACCTGCAACGGCCCCTCTGGGGCTTCCTGGCGCAGGCGCTGGATCTGCGCCAGGGTCGCGGCCAGGGGCGTGCGCAGTTCATGGGCGCTGTTGGCGGTGAAGCTGCGTTCCGCCTCCAGGGCTTTGCGCAAGCGCTCCAGCAGGTGATTGACCGCTTCGGCCAAGGGATCGATTTCCGCCGGCAGGCGCGCCACCTGGATCGGCGACAGGTCACCCACGCCCCGCGCTTCCACGGCCCGGCGGTAAGCCAGCACGCTGCGCAGGCTCAGGCGCACGAACAGCCAGGTGCCCAGCAGGCTGATGGGAATCAGCCCGAGCAAGGGCAGCAACAGGGCCAGCAAGGCCTCCCGCGAGGCTTCGCGGCGATGAGCCAGGGGCTCGGCGATTTCGATGACGATCGAATCGTTTTCGATGCTGGCGCTGTACAGGCGGTATTTGTCGGTGGTGGTGAAGCCCGGAGTAGGCCGGTGGCTGAAGATCTTCAGCTTGGCATCGTGGGAGCGCATGAGGATCCGCCCGTCGGCGTCACGCACCAGGTAGGTCAGGTATTCGCTGTCCATCTTCAGGGTCGCCACGTGCCGCGCCCGGCGCGGCCCGCGACGGTTGCCGATCTCCAGCGCGGCCAGGGGCAGGATGCGCTGGGCGGTGGCTTCCAGGGCGCTGTCGAAGGTTTCGTCCAGCTCGTGCTGGACCACCAGCCAGGTGCCGGCGGTGGCCCCGAGCCAGAGCAGGGTCATGCCCAGGGTCAGGCCCAGGCTCAGGCGTTTTTGCAGGCTGATCGGACGCTTCATGCCGGCATCAGCCGGTAGCCCATGCCACGCACGGTTTCAATCAGTTCACGGCCGAGCTTCTTGCGCAGGCGGCTGATGTAGACCTCGATGGTGTTGCTCTCGATTTCCGCGCCGAAGGCATACAGCCGTTCCTCCAGCTGGGACTTGGAAAGCAACGCGCTGGGGCGCTGGACAAAGGCTTCGAACACCGCCCATTCGCGGGCGGTCAGGTCGATGATGCTGCCGTCGCGCTGCACAGTGCGCGCGTTCAGGTCCACTTGCAGCTCGCCGAGGCGGATCTGCGGATTGGGGTTGCCGCTGTAGCGCCGGGCCACCGCGGCGACCCGCGCCGACAGCTCGAACAGGTCGAAAGGCTTGACCAGGTAGTCGTCGGCGCCGGCATTGAGCCCGGCGATGCGCTCGGAGATCTGGTCCTGGGCGGTGAGGATGATCACCGGGGTCACGTCTCCGGCGCTGCGGCGCTGGCGCAGGAATTCCAGGCCGCGTCCGTCGGGCAACATCAGGTCCAGCAGGATCAGGTCATAGGGCGTGCAGGCGACGCTGGTCCGGGCCTGCTCCAGGCGCTGCACCCAATCCACGGCGTGGCCATCGTCGGCAATCTGCTCACGCACCGCGTCCCCCAGCCCTGCCGCATCCTCGACCAATAACACCCGCATCGACGCTCTCCTGTGACCTGTGTGGTGCCGCACCTTAACCGCTGAACCTGACGCGAATCTGAAGAAGCCGCCAGCCTGATCAGGGTAGCCACTGTCGCGCCGGCGCGATGCGAGGCAGATCAGCAAAAGCGCAGGTCGCCAAGAGCGCCGTGGCCTGAAGTTTTTTCCCGGCCTTCAGGTTGCTGTCAGCTAGACGGCCCAGGCTGCAGCCACATTCACCGAAAGGGAGCACCCCATGCACAAGTTCCTCATCGCCGGTTGCCTCGCCACCGCTTTGGCCCTGCCAACACTGGCCCAGGCCCGTGAAGTGACCCTGACCACCCAGCTCAAGCCCTACAGCGGCAATGGCGCTTACCTGGCGATCTACCTCACCGACGCCAGCGGCGCCTACCAGAAGACCCTGTGGGTCGCTGGCAAGAAAGCCAAGTACTACAAGCACCTGGCGGACTGGGCCCGAGGTGGCGGCGCGGCCGCCGGTCAGTACGACGGCGTCACCGGCGCCAGCGTTGGCAGCGGTGAGACCCTCAAGGTCAGCGCCGACCTGGCGGACAGCCTGATCGACGCCGGGTACCAAATCCGTATCGACAGCGCCGTGGAAGACCAGCGCGACGTTCGCGCCGACGTGATCCTGCCCCTGACCCTCAAGGGCAGCGGCCAGCCCGCCAGCGGCGGCACCTATGTGCAGTCCCTGCGCTACGACCTGTAAGCCCCGCGCCCCGAGGAGGCCCGACCATGTTGCGCTCGTTGCACTCGATCCCCGGACTGCTGGCCGCCCTGCTGGTGATGCTGCTGGCCATCAGCGGCGCGACCCTGGCGCTGAACCCGGCCCTGGAACACCTGCAGGCGCCACCTGCGACAACTGCAGTCAGCGTGGCGCAGTTGGCCGGGCGCGTGGCCGGCCAGCTCAGCGGGGTCGAACAGATCCGTCGCACGCCCTCGGGCACGCTGATCGTCTACCACCGGGAAAATGGCCAGACCCTGGCCAGCAGCGTCGATCCACGCACCGGCGCGGTGCTGGCGCCCTATACGCCCTCGGCCTTCACCCGCTGGGTCAAGGAACTGCACCGCTCGCTGTTTCTCGACACCCCAGGCCAGGTCGTATCGGCCCTGGGTGCCCTGGCGCTGCTCTTGCTGTCGGCGTCCGGCGCCGTACTGCTGGCCCGCCGCGCCGGCGGCTGGGGCAAGCTGCTGCGGCCCTTGCGCGGCAATTTCAGCCAGCGCTGGCACGCCGAGGTGGGGCGCCTGACGATCCTTGGCCTGCTGCTGTCGGCCCTGAGCGGGCTGTACTTGTCGGCCGGCACCTTGGGCCTGATCGCCGACGACGGGCAGAGCCCGCCTGCGCTGCCGGCCCCGATCAGCGTCGGCCCGGCCTTGCCGGTGGCGAATCTCTCGGCGTTGCAAGGGGTGGAACTGAAAGATCTGCGCGAGCTGGTCTACCCCGCCCCTGACAACCCGCAGGACCTGTACAGCCTGCACACCCGCAGCGGCGAAGGTTATGTCGATCCGGCCAGCGGCGCCCTGCTGGCCTTCCAGCCCGAAGGCGCGATGCAGCAGCTCTCCGGGTTCATCTATCAACTGCACACCGGCGAAGGCTTGTGGTGGCTGGGCCTGCTGCTGGGCGCAAGCGCTCTTGGGGTGCCCCTGATGAGCCTGACCGGCCTGTGGCTGTGGTGGCGCCGGCGTCGCGACGCCGTGGCGATCGACGACAACAGCCCGGCCGACGCCGCCGACTGCGTGATCCTGGTGGGCAGCGAGAGCAACAGCACCTGGGGCTTTGCCCGGACCCTGCAGCAGGCCCTGGTGTCGGCAGGACGCAAGGTCCACAGCGCGCCGATGAACCAGCTGCGCGCTGGCTACCCCAAGGCGCGTCACCTGCTGATTCTGACGTCGACCCACGGCGACGGCGATGCCCCGGCCTCGGCCAGCGCCTTCCTCGCGCGCCTGCAACAGCAGCCGCTGGCGCCCGACCTGAAGTACGCCGTGCTGGGCTTTGGCGACCGGCAGTTCCCGCGTTTCTGCGGCTTTGCCGAACAGGTGCAGAACGCCCTGGCCGCTGGCACTGCGCAGTGCCTGCTGCCGCTGGAAACCATCCATTGCCAGTCGCCCCAGGAGTTCCAGCGCTGGGGCCAGGCCCTGGGACACGCCCTGGGCCTGCCCCTGGACCTGCAGCATCAGGCCCATGCCCTGCCCCGCCACGAGTGGCAACTGGTGGAATCGGTGGCGTATGGCGATCAGGTCCAGGCACCCACGCGAATCCTGCGCTTCAAGGCAGCCGACGGCCGCGAGCGGGACCTGCCCGAGTTCCAGGCCGGCGATCTGGTGGGCATCCAGCCACCCGGCACGACCCGGCCACGCTTCTATTCCCTGGCCAGCAGCAGCGCCGACGGCGTGCTGGAGATCTGCGTGCGCAAGCACCCGGGCGGCCTGTGCTCGGGCTTTCTCCACGAGCTACAAGCGGGCGCGCGGATCACCGGGTTCATCCAGCCCAACCCGCAGTTTCGTCCGGCGCAGGGCGCGCAGCCGGTGATCCTGATTGGCGCCGGCACCGGCATCGGCCCCCTGGCGGGATTCATCCGCGGCAACCGGGCCCGGCAGCCGATGCACCTGTATTGGGGCGGGCGCCACCCGGCCTCGGATTTTCTCTACGAGCCGGAACTCAAGGGCTATCTCGCCGACCGGCGCCTGACCGCCCTGCGCGCGGCCTTCTCCCAGGTCCAGGAGCGCGGCTACGTGCAGGACCGGCTGCTGGCCGATGCCCTGGCGCTGCGCCGGCTGGTGGAAAAAGGCGCCCAGGTGCTGGTCTGCGGCAGCCGCGAAATGGCCAAGGGCGTGATGCTGGCCCTGGACGAAGTGCTGGCACCACTCAACCTCAGCGTACTGACCCTCAAGGCCCAAGGACGTTACCGTGAAGATGTCTACTGAAACCGCCGCACTGCAGCGCTACAGCCTCAACGGCCCGACCATGGGCAGCCGCTACAGCGCGCTGTTCTACGCCGCCCCGGGCTTTGCCACCCAGGACCTCGACGAACGCCTGGCCCAGGCCGTGGCGCGGGTCGAGCAGCAGATGTCGGGGTGGAACCCCGAGTCCGATCTCAACCGCCTCAACGCTGCGCCCCGGCATCGCTGGATCAGCGTGCCGCGGGAGCTGATGCAGGTCATCAGCACGGCGCTAAGGGTCAGCGAGCAATCGCGTGGTGCCTTCGAGATTGGCGTGGGCGATCTGGTCCGTAGCTGGGGCTTTGGCCCCACGCCACGGACCCTGGAACCTGCGGCCTTGGGTGAACTGGGCCGCCAGCATCGCCACTGCGCCGGCAGCGCCCTGGTGCTAGAACCCAGGCGCCACCGCCTGCGCAAGCGCGGCAAGCTGCGCCTGGACCTCAATGGCATCGCCAAGGGCTTTGGCGTCGATGAACTGGCCCGGGCCCTGGAAGCCGCAGGCATCCGCGACTACCTGGTGGGAATCGACGGCGAAATGCGCGCCCGCGGCCGCAAGCCCGGGGGCCAGCCCTGGAGCGTGGCCGTGGAGAAACCCCTGCGCGGGGAACGCCAGGTCATGGGGGTGATGGAGCTGGAAGACGCCGCCATCGCCACCTCCGGCGACTACCGCCAGTGGGTGGAGATCGCCGGACAGTCCTACGCTCATACCCTGGACCCGGGCACTGGCGCGCCTCTGCGCAACCGCCTGGCCTCGGTCAGCGTGGTCGCCGGCAGCTGCATGCTGGCCGATGCCTGGGCCACCGCGCTGCTGGTACTGGGCGAAGTCGAAGGGCCACGGCTGGCCCAGGAGCGCGGCATGGATGCCTTGTTCGTGATCCGCGACGCCGGGCAGTTGCGAGAAGTGTCTATTGTGGGTGGGCAGTTGCAGGCCGACATCGAGGCCCGCTGAAGCCTGGGCCCACCCGAAGAATTGTTCAACGCTATCCACCTGAGTCCATTGCCGATGAAATTCATGCACCGACACCGCGAACTGCACCGTAACGACCGTATTGGCTGGCTGCGCGCCGCCGTCCTGGGGGCCAACGATGGCATTGTCTCCACCGCCAGCCTGCTGATCGGCGTGGCCGCGGCCAGCGCCAGCCACGGCACGCTGCTGGTCACCGGCATGGCCGGGCTGGTGGCGGGGGCCATGTCCATGGCCGCCGGAGAATACGTTTCGGTGCATTCCCAGGCCGACACCGAACAGGCCGACCTGGCCCGGGAACGCGCCGAACTGGCCAGCGATCACCAGGCCGAACTCAACGAACTGGCGCACATCTACCAGAGCCGCGGCGTCAACCCGGAACTGGCCCGCCAAGTGGCGGTGCAACTGATGGACCACGACGCATTGGGGGCTCACGCCCGCGACGAACTGGGCATCAGCGAAGCCCTGGCGGCCAATCCGCTGCAGGCGGCCCTGGCCTCGGCGGCGAGCTTCGTGGTGGGCGCGGCGCTGCCCCTGGCGGTGACCTTCATCGCCCCGACGCACAGCGTGGTGCCGTGGATTGCCGGCATGTCCCTGGTGTTCCTCGGCGGCCTGGGGGCGGTGGCGGCCAACGCCGGCGGCGCCCGGGTGATACCAGGCGCCTGGCGCGTGACCCTCTGGGGCGCCCTGGCCATGGGCCTCACCGCCGCCGTGGGCAGCGTCTTCGGCACTGCGGTCTGACCCTAGGCAAACGGGTCCGCAAGTCTTGCATCGCCCATGCGGCCGTCTTCGCTGGCAAGCTGTAGTGGTCCAGTTTTTTTGGACCACTCTGTAGGAGCATTAGGCCGCCAGCCTTTCAAAAGCGGCGGGCGGCAGATCGTTCGAGGCGCTGTGGCAACGCCGATGGTTGTAATGGGCAATGAAATCCATCACATCCTTCTGCGCCTCAAAATGATTCTGGTAGCCATTTTCAGGCGACCAATCGTGTTTCAGTGTCCGGAAATAACGCGCCACCACCGCGTTGTCCCAGCAGTTTGCGCGTCGACTCATGCTCTGCACGATCTGCTTTTCAGCCAGGTATTCGACAAAGCGATCCGCGGTGTATTGGCAGCCCTGGTCCGAGTGGAATACCAGCGCTGAACCAGGCCGACGTATGCCAACAGCCAGCCGTAACGCCTTGAGCGACAGCTCGGCATCGGCGGTCCTGGAAAAGGCCCAGCCGATGATCCGACGTGAAAACAAATCCATCACGATTGCCAGGTACAGCCAGCTTCCACCGACGCGAATGTAAGTGATGTCTCCGGCCCAAAACGTATTGGGTGATGCAGGATTAAAGCGACGATCGAGGACATTGGCTGCGGTATTGCTGGGCTTTCCGGTCCGACGATAGTGAGCGTAACGGGCTCGTCGCCTGACCAGTCCAAGGTTTTTCATCAGACGGCCCATACGATGGCGCCCAACCGCTACGCCCTGTTTTTTGAGCTCTCTGGCAAATCCCCGGGCGCCCAGGGCACCTCGATGCTCCCGGTGCAGTTGCCGAATGGTCTTTTCCAGTCGCCGCTCGACCCCAGGTTCAGACCGAGCCACGGGCTTGGCGTAATAGCTGCTGCGAGGCACGCCCAGAAGTCGGCAGCAGTGCCGAATGGAGAGCTGTCCTTTCAAACCCTCGATCATTTGATTCGGCTGAACAGCACCTTCAGATGAGAGGGCAATTGCTTTTTTAGGACGCTATTCTCGGCTTCCAGCAAGGCGAGCCTGGCCTGCAGTGAATCAATCAGTTCCTGGTCCTGAGGGCGTGTGGGCAGCAAGGCTCCTTCATGCTCCTTGCGCCATCTGGCGACCCAGCGTCGCAGGGCTGTAGGTCCAACCCCGGTTTGCTCACATGCCTTAGGCACCGAGTAATTCATTTCCACGACCAAGCGAATGGCTTCAGCCTTTTCTTCAGCGCTAACAACCCGAAATCCCATGATGCTTCCTTAGGTTGAAACTCCTACAGAGTGGTCCAGGAATATTGAGCCACAACAAGCCAGCTCCTACACAGCGTCCCCCCCCCCGTGGGAGCCGGCTTGCCGGCGAACGGGCCCGCGAGCCTTGCATCGCCCGTGCGGCCGTCTTCGCTGGCAAGCCAGCTCCTACAGAGCACTCCCAATCACCACCCGTAGGAGCCGGCTTGCCGGCGAATGGGCCCGCAGCCTGGCATCGCCCATGCGGGCGCCTGCGCTTCTGAGCTGATCCGTAGACGGCGCCTTTTTAACACCCTGAAATAGTAAATCCCGCCACCATCAGACTCGGCCGCAGCCGCAATAAGACACCTGAATACGGGCCTTCAGCTCAGTCTTGAGCCTCTCCGGACTAATTCTCAGGCTGCCGGGAAATAAATTCCCCCCACTAATAAGAAACGTCTTACCTGTCGCTCTTGTTACCATTGCGCACATTTGCGTGAAGCCTTGATGACAGGCAGGTTATTTGTGAAGTTGATCCGTCGTTGCCTACAACACCCTCTTGCGCCCCTGTGCACCTTGTTCGGCCTGCTGTTGCTGGTGCCGATGGGGGCGCGCCTGGCCCTGGGCTGGTCCCACCCGCTGGGCTATCTCTCGGACCTGGCCAGCGCCAGCCTGCTGACCCTGCTGCTGTATCGCCGCCGCTGGTGGCTGGCGCTGCCAGTGCTGCTGGTCTGGGCGCTGTTGACCCTGGTCAGTGCCGAACTGGTAAGCGCCGTGGGGCGCATGCCCAACCTCGCCGACCTGCATTACCTGGTGGACCCACAATTTGTCGGCAACTCCACCGGCGGCGGCCTGACCCACCCCGAGCTGGGCCTGGCCCTGCTGCTGGGGCTGGTGCTGTGGCTGGTGGTCCAGCGCAGCAGTCGCGGGGTGCGACTCCCGGCCCTGCCACGGGCGCTGTGGGCCCTGCCGCTGGGGCTGCTGCTGGCCCATGGCACCGCCCAGTATCTGAAGCCCAGCGAAGCCGATCAGTGGCAGCAGTTCAACCTGCCCCACCAGGCACTGGCCACCGCCACCGGCCAGGCGCAGATGCGCATCGAAGACTGGCTGCAAGGCGATGTCGCCGACGTGCCGCCGGTGATGACCGGCCTGACCCGGCTGGACCTTGAAGGCCAACCCCTGCTGCCCAGCGCAGGTCGCGCGCGCAACGTGCTGCTGATCACCCTGGAAGGCATTCCCGGGGCTTATATCCGCACCAACCGCGAGGCCCTGCACAGCCGCTACCAGGAAGACCTGATGCCCAAGCTCAGCGCCTGGGCCGAGCGCGGCATGAACACTCCGGACTACGTGCTGCACAGCCACCAGACCATCCGTGGCCTGTACGCCATGCTCTGCGGCGACTACGACAAGCTCGACAACGGCACCCCCAAGGGCGTCGAGATGCTCACCCAGAGCCAGCGCAACCAGGCCTGCCTGCCGGCGCAGATGCACAAGTTCGGCTTCGACACCCACTACCTGCAGGGCGCCGGCCTGCGCTTCATGGCCAAGGACAAGATCATGCCGCACATCGGCTTTGATGCGACCCATGGCCTGGAGTGGTTCAAGAACGACAACTACCTGGAATTCCCCTGGGGCAAGGACGACAAGGCCTTCTTCGAAGGCGCCCTGAGCTACGTGGATCAGCTGAAGAAGAAAAAACAGCCATGGATGCTCACCCTGCTGACCGTCGGCACCCACCAGCCCTATTCGGCCCCCGAGGACTACCTGGAGCGCTATGACACGCCCAAGCAGGCGGCGGTCGGCTACCTGGACGACGCCATCGACCAGTTCCTCACAGGCCTGGAGCGCAAGGGTGTGCTCAAGGACACCCTGGTGATCATCACCTCCGATGAGTCCCACGGCATCGACGGCGTGCGCCTGGCCTCGTCCTGGGGCTTCAACCTGATGCTGGCCCCGGACCAGGCGCTGCTGCCCCACCTCAAGTCCGGGACCTACGGCCACGTCGACCTCAGCGCCTCGGTGCTCGACTACTTCGGCCTGCCGGTACCCGCCAGCCTCAGTGGCCGTTCGCTGTTTCGCGATTACGCCCAGGGCCGGGAAATCATGTCCTACACCAACGGCAAGCTGCGCTACCACGATGGCCAGGGCACCTTCACCGAGTGCGACTTCCAGCAGCGCTGCCGCTACTACTCAAGCGCCGGCTTCATCGCCGACAGCGCCAGCCTGCAGGGCCAGTACGGCGGTCAGCGGGCCCGGCAGATCAGCGCCCGGGCCACGCACCTGGACCGCAGCCTGCTGCAATCGCCGCTGAACCAGCACTATCAGTTCGGCAGCCCGGCGATCATCCCGCTCAAGGCGCAGATCAACGACGACTGGGCCGACAACCTGATCGGTGCCCAGTACCTGGAAATGCCCAAGGGCTCGCAGACCCGGGTGCGCTTCACCGTGCGCTCCGCCGACCCGCAGCAGAACGCCTACATCCTGCTCAAGGGCAAGGAGCTGGAGCAGGATGTACCCCTGGGCCTGCCGGAAGAAATGCTGGTGACGCCCGACCAGCCGCTGCAGATGGACTTCAGCTTCGATAATCCGCAAACCCGCAAGGCCTTCTCCTTCCACCTGCTGGGCTATGGCCTGGGCGCGGTGGAAGTCAGCGATTTCAGCGTGATTACCGAGTTGCCAGGGCAGACCGAGAGTGTCGAGCCCGAGGACGACAGCAACGCCCATTCCAGCTGACTCCTGCCGAGCATCGAGCGGCGCCCTTTCGGGTGAAGCTCGATGCCCCCCTCTACAAGCCCCGCAAAAAATATTTTCTTGTACATGAAACTTTTTTTGTACAGGAAAAGTCGGACCGTTGATGTCATTTGAACATCATTGAGCTATCACGCTGCCTCGTCGAGACACAGCCCTGTGAAGCATTCAGTCAACGGTTTAGGAGCGGTCCTTCCTTTGTTTTCCAATCTGAGCATTTCGCAAAAGCTCTATGCCGGTTTCGGCGTCGTCCTGCTGATCCTCCTGCTGCTGGTGCTGGCGGCCCTGCGCGGCTTCGATCAGGTCAGTACGAGCGTCAAAAGCAACATCCACAGCTACGAGGTCCTAAGCCAGTCCGACGCCCTGCTGCGCAGCCTGATCAATGTCGAGACCGGCATGCGCGGCTATGCCCTGACCGGCCGCGACAGCTTCCTCGAACCCCTGGAGCAAGGCGAGAAAGCCTTTGCCGAGGACTACGCCCGGATCAAGAACAGCACCGCCGACAATCCCGAGCAACAGGCACGCCTGGAACGACTCAAGGCCCTGCATGATCAGTGGCTGCGCGACGATGTCCAGGCCAACCTGGCCCTGCGCCGGGCAATCAATGCCGGCAGCCAGCCGGCCGCCGCCATGGCCGAACAGATCGGCGCCGGTCGCGACAAGGCCAAGATGGACGCCATGCGCCAGCTCACCGCTGAATTGCGCACAGCGGAAACAAGCCTGCAGGACGCCCGCAGCCAGGCCATGGACGACGCCAAGGCCTCGGCCCTGGCGATCCTGATCGGCGGCGGCCTGCTGGCGGCGCTGCTGGCGATGCTGGTGGCCTGGTCGCTGTCCAGCACCCTGGTCGGGCGCATACGCCAGGCCGTGGACGTGGCCAAGGCCATCGCCGCCGGCCGTCTCGACAGCAGCATCAGCACCAGCGGCCGTGATGAGGTGAGCAACCTGCTGCAGGCCTTCGCCGCCATGCAGGAGCGCCTGCGGACCATGATCAGTCAGATCAAGCAGGGAGCCGACCAACTGGTCAGTGCCTCGCAGAGCATTTCCAGTGCCTCGCTGCAGCTCTCGGCCTCGGCCCAGGAACAGTCCCACTCGGCCTCCTCCATGGCCGCCACGGTGGAAGAGCTGACCGTAAGCATCAACCACGTGGCGGACAACGCCGGGGATGCCCACGCCCTGTCCAGCGAGTCCGGGCGCCAGTCCGAGGAAGGCGGCAGCGTGATCCAGGACACCCTGGGCAGCATGCGCCTGATCGCTGAAACCGTGCAGGCCTCGGCGTCCCAGATCGGTGAACTGGGCCAGCACGCCGAGCAGATCTCCAGCATCGTCGGGGTGATCAAGGGCATTGCCGAGCAGACCAACCTGCTGGCCCTGAACGCCGCCATCGAAGCCGCCCGGGCCGGGGAACAGGGGCGCGGCTTCGCCGTGGTGGCCGACGAAGTGCGCCTGCTGGCCCAGCGCACCGCCAACTCGACCCAGGAAATCACCGAGATGGTCGGCAAGATCCAGCAAGGCACCCGGGAAGCGGTCAGCAGCATGGATGTGGGGGTCAATCAGGTGAAGAACGGCGTCGAACTGGCCCAGCAGGCCGGTGAGGCCATCGTCAATATCCGCACCTCGTCCGGCAACGTGGTGCAAGTGGTGGATCAGATCTCCCTGGCCTTGCGCGAGCAGACCGCCGCCAGCCAGGACGTAGCGCGCAACGTCGAGCGCATCGCCCAGATGTCCCAGCAGAACAGCCAGGCCGTGGAAGAAACCACCGAGACTGCCCGCTCCCTGCAGCAACTGGCGCAGAACCTGGAGCAGCAGGTGAGCGTGTTCCGCCTGTAGCTTGGCCCGCACCGCTGCGAACGTCCGGTGGGCGACGCAAAACCCTGGCATCCCCGGGGTTTTGCGTCTATTCCTGATAGCCGTCCCCTCTGCAGACGAGCGCCGCCCCATGATCGACCGACCCACCACCCCGCCGCTCGAACGACTGGCCGCCGCCATGCACGGCAAGCCGTTCATGGTCCTCACGGGGGCTGGCATCAGCACCCCCTCGGGCATCCCCGACTACCGCGACAGCGACGGCGTGCGCCGCGGCAAGCAGCCGATGATGTACCAGGAATTCCTCGCTCAAGCCGAAGCCCGCCGCCGCTACTGGGCCCGGGCCATGCTTGGCTGGCCACGCATCCGCCAGGCCCGGCCCAACGCCGCGCATCAGGCCTTGGTGCAGTTGCAGGCGGCGGGAAGCATCGCCGGGGTGATCACCCAGAATGTCGACGCTCTGCACGATCAGGCCGGCAGCCTGGACGTCATCGAACTGCACGGCAGCCTGCACCGGGTGCTGTGCCTGGACTGCGGGCAACGCAGCCAGCGCGATGCCATCCAGCAGCAGTTGCAGGCGCTCAATCCGTACCTGGCCGGCGTCGACGCGGTGCAGGCTCCGGATGGCGATACCCTGCTGGACCCGGCCTTCGAAGCACGCTTCCAGCTACCTCGCTGCCCCTACTGCAACGGCGAGCGGCTCAAGCCCGATGTGGTGTTCTTCGGCGAGAACGTGGCCCAGATCACCGCCGCCCGGGCCTTGAATGCGGTGCACGAGGCCGCCGGCCTGTTGGTGGTGGGGTCGTCGCTGATGGCATATTCGGCCTTGCGCCTGTGTCGCGCCGTGGCCGAACAGGGCAAGCCGCTGCTGGCCATCAACTTCGGCAAGACCCGCGCCGATGATCTGTTGAGCCTCAAGCTGGGCGAGCCCTGCGACCAACTGCTGCCGCTGCTGGCCGAGCGCCTGCTGCGCTAAGCCTCAAAGCATGGCCACGCGCTGGCCGAGGTTTTCCTCGCGCAGGATGTCGAACAGCGCCTGGGCCGCGGTCGACAGCTCGTCCCCCGGCTTGGTCAAGACGCCTATGGCCCGCTCCACCACCGGCTCGTCCAGGATCAGGCAGTGCCCGCCCAGCTCGCGCATATGCCGGGCACACAAAGCCGGCACCGCACTGACCCCCAGGCCGCTGGCGACCATGCGCCCCACCGTCGCCAGCTGATGGCTTTCGAATTCCACCGGCAACTGCACGCCCCGGGCTCGCAAATGGTCCTCCAGCATCACCCGCACCGTGGAGGGCCGCTGCAGGGTAATGAAGGGCTCCTGCAACAGCGACTGCCAGTCGATGCGGCTGCGCTGCGCCAGGGGCGAATCCTTGGCCACCACGGCCACGAAGCGGTCGATGTACAGCGGAGTAAACACCAGGGAGGTACTGTCCTGAGGCTCGAACGCCACCCCCAGTTCCACCTCGCGGTCACGGACCATTTCCAGCACCTGCTCGTTGACCACGTCGTTGACCGTGACGTTGACCTGGGGATAGCGCGCGCGAAAGTGCTTGAGAATCGGCGGCAGCAGATTGCCAGCAAAGGACGGCATGGCCGCCACCGTGACCCGCCCGCGTTGCAGGGTGAAACGCTGGCGCAGCTCATCCTCGGCGTTGTCCCAATCGGCGATCAAACGCCGCGCCAGCGGCAACAGGGCCTCGCCCTCCGGAGTCAGGGCCACATTGCGCGTATTGCGCGTGAACAGGCGCCCACCCAAGCCCTCCTCCAGAGCCTTGATGGTCAGGCTCAAGGCCGACTGCGACAGATGCAGCCGCTCGCAGGCCAGGGCAAAACTCAAACTGTGGGCCACCGCCAAAAAGGCCCGAATCTGTTTAACCGTCATCTCTCATCCTCAGAAGAGCAGCTGCAAGCTGTAAGCTTCAAGCCGCAAGCTTGGAGCTTGGAGCTTGGAGCTTGGAGCTTGGAGCTTGGAGCTCATTGTGCTGCTTTTCCAATCAATCAACCTTAAAAATCAACTTAACAAATCAATCAAGCAGCGCAACACTGATCCGCAAACGGCTGGCCAGCCGCCAACGAACAAGAAAGAGGATGGTGCAAATGGCAGGTTTCGATAAGCGTGTGGCGTCCTACGAGGAAGCCCTGGAAGGTCTGCAAGACGGCATGACCGTGATCGCCGGCGGCTTCGGCCTGTGCGGTATCCCCGAGAACCTGATCGCCGAGATCAAGCGTCGCGGCACTCGCGACCTGACGGTGGTGTCGAACAACTGCGGGGTCGACGGTTTCGGCCTGGGGGTGCTGCTGGAAGACCGCCAGATCAGCAAGGTGGTCGCCTCTTACGTCGGTGAAAACGCCCTGTTCGAGAAGCAACTGCTCAGCGGCGAGATCGAAGTGGTGCTGACCCCTCAAGGCACCCTGGCGGAAAAAATGCGCGCCGGCGGCGCCGGGATCCCGGCCTTCTTCACCGCCACCGGCGTCGGCACCCCGGTGGCCGACGGCAAGGAAACCCGCGAATTCAAGGGCCGCACCTACCTGATGGAAGAGTCCATCACCGGCGACTTCGCCATCGTCAAGGGCTGGAAGGCCGACCATTTCGGCAACGTGATCTATCGCCACACCGCGCAGAACTTCAACCCCCTGGCGGCCACTGCCGGCAAGATCACCGTGGTCGAAGTGGAAGAGATCGTCGAGCCGGGCGAGCTGGACCCGACGCAGATCCACACCCCCGGCATCTACGTCGACCGGGTCATCTGCGGCACCTTCGAGAAGCGCATCGAACAGCGCACCGTGCGCAAGTGATCGCCCTTCCCCAGCCCGACTAATAAGGACAACCAACATGGCTCTTACCCGCGAACAAATGGCTCAGCGCGTCGCCCGCGAACTGCAGGACGGCTTCTACGTCAACCTCGGCATCGGCATCCCGACCCTGGTGGCCAACTACATCCCCGACGGCATGGAAGTCATGCTGCAATCGGAAAACGGCCTGCTGGGCATGGGCGCCTTCCCTACCGAAGACCAGGTCGACGCCGACATGATCAACGCCGGCAAGCAGACGGTCACCGCGCGCATCGGCGCCTCGATCTTCTCCTCCGCCGAATCCTTCGCGATGATCCGCGGCGGCCACATCGACCTCACCGTGCTCGGTGCCTTCGAGGTGGACGTGCAGGGCAACATCGCCTCGTGGATGATTCCCGGCAAGCTGGTCAAGGGCATGGGTGGCGCCATGGACCTGGTGGCCGGCGCCGAGAACATCATCGTGACCATGACCCACGCCTCGAAAGACGGCGAATCCAAACTGCTGAACCGCTGCAGCCTGCCGCTGACCGGCGCCCAGTGCATCAAGCGCGTGCTCACCGACCTCGCCTACCTGGAGATCGAGAACGGCGCCTTCATCCTCAAGGAACGCGCCCCCGGGGTCAGCGTCGAGGAAATCGTCAGCAAGACCGCCGGCAAGCTGATCGTGCCGGACCACGTGCCTGAAATGCAGTTCGCTTAAGGAGCCCATCATGCAAGACGTCGTTATCGTTGCCGCCACCCGTACCGCCGTGGGCAGTTTCCAGGGCTCGCTGGCGGGCATTCCCGCCGTCGACCTGGGCGCCGCGGTGATCCGCCAGCTGCTGGCCCAGACCGGCATCGACCCGGCCCAGGTCGACGAAGTGATCATGGGCCAGGTGCTCACCGCCGGCGCCGGGCAGAACCCCGCCCGCCAAGCGGCGATCAAGGCCGGCTTGCCCCACGCCGTGCCCGCCATGACCCTGAACAAGGTCTGCGGCTCGGGCCTCAAGGCCCTGCACCTGGGCGCCCAGGCCATCCGCTGCGGCGATGCCGAGGTGATCATCGCCGGCGGCCAGGAAAACATGAGCCTGTCCAACTACGTGCTGCCCGGGGCCCGCACCGGCCTGCGCATGGGCCACAGCCAGATGATCGACACCATGATCAGCGACGGCCTGTGGGACGCCTTCAACGACTACCACATGGGCATCACCGCCGAGAACCTGGTGGACAAGTACGGCATCAGCCGTGAAGCCCAGGACGCCTTCGCCGTCGCCTCCCAGCAGAAGGCCGTGGCGGCGATCGAAGCCGGGCGTTTTGTCGACGAGATCACCCCGATCCAGATTCCCCAGCGCAAGGGCGAGCCACTGAGTTTTGCCACCGACGAGCAACCGCGACCCGGCACCACTGCCGAAGCCCTGGCCAAGCTCAAGCCGGCGTTCAAGAAAGACGGCAGCGTGACCGCCGGCAACGCCTCGTCGCTGAACGATGGCGCCGCCGCAGTGATACTGATGAGCGCCAGCAAGGCCCGGGCCCTGGGCCTGCCAGTGCTGGCCAGGATCGCCGCCTACGCCAACGCCGGGGTCGACCCGGCGATCATGGGCATCGGCCCGGTGTCGGCCACCCGCCGCTGCCTGGACAAGGCCGGCTGGACCCTGGAACAACTGGACCTGATCGAAGCCAACGAGGCCTTCGCCGCGCAATCGCTGTCGGTGGGCAAGGAGCTTGGCTGGGATGCGAGCAAGGTCAACGTCAACGGCGGCGCGATTGCCATCGGCCACCCGATTGGCGCTTCGGGCTGCCGGGTGCTGGTGACCCTGCTGCATGAAATGCTCAAGCGCGATGCCAAGAAAGGCCTGGCGACCCTGTGCATCGGCGGCGGCCAGGGCGTGGCATTGGCCATCGAACGCTAACCGCGCGGCCCTCCCCCCCACCCCCTCCCCCCGTAGGAGCTGGCTTGCCAGCGAAGGCGTCCGTGAAAGCGCCTTCGCCAGCAAGCTGGCTCCTACGGTTGTGATGTTTGCAAGAGCGCTTTCGCCAGCAAGCTGGCTCCTACGGTTGTGGTGTTTGCAAAAGCGCCTTCGCCAGCAAGCTGGCTCCTACGGTTGTGATGTTTGCAAGAGCGCTTTCGCCAGCAAGCTGGCTCCTACGGTTGTGGTGTTTGCAAGAGCGCCTTCGCCAGCACATGCCCCGTTACGCCAGGTCCAGCTGGACCCCATCCACAACCCCATCGACCGTCCATTGACGGCCCCATTCGCCGCGCCGACTCACCCCCGGCCCTGCGAAGCGCCCTGCGCTATCCGCCCGACTTGCTGTTCCAGCGCCTTGGCCTGGGCCCGCAAGGAACCGCAGAAACCCTCGACAAAACTCGATGACGGCCGGTAGTCCGGGCGGATCAGCATCACCCGGTACGGCACCGAAAACGCCAGCGGCCGGATCGCCAGGCCGCGTCCGACTTCCTCCATGGCGCTCAAGGGATTGATGATCGCCACGCCCAGTTGCTGGCGCACCATGGCGCACACCGAGGCGGCGTTGGTGGTTTCCACCACCACCCGGCGATCGACCCCGGCCTGGCGAAAATGCTCGTCCAGGGTCTGCCGGTAGATATCCAGGCCCGAGAGGTTGATGAAATCCTGGCCGCGAAAATCCTCCAGCGCCAACCGTGGCTTGGCCAGCAACGGATGCTGGTCCGCGAGGATGCAGACCATGTCGGCGCAGAACAGCAACTCGCCCTGGGTGCCCCGGGGCAGGTGCTCGCTTTCGGTCAGGCCCAGGTCATGGCGCTGGGCGCTGAGGGACTCTTCCAGCAGCGGCGACTCCTGAGCGGTGATGCTCAGGCCGATCCCCGGATGCTGTTGCAAGAAGCGCTGGCACACTCGGGGCAACAGGGTCTGGGAAAACAGCGGCAGGCAACTGAGGCTCAACTGGCCGTGTTCGAAACGGCGGATCGACTGGGCCACGCTGTTGATTCGTTCCAGCCCCACATAGGCCCGCTCCACTTCCTCCAGCAACAGCAGGGCCTGGGCGGTGGGCAGCAGGCGCCCGCCTTCGCGGTCGAACAGACGCAGCCCGGAAAGGCTTTCCAACCGCGCCAGTTCGCGGCTGATCGTGGGTTGCGAGGTAAACAGCAGGCGCGCGGCGCCGGTGACGCTGCCGGCCTGCATGATGGCGCGGAAGACTTCGATATGGCGCAGGGAGATGTCCATCAACAGAGGCTCGTTCGATCAACCAGGCCATATCAAATCTGAATTGACTAACAAAGAATAGATATTTTATTGAATAGCCAATCCTCGGCATGCTGCAACCACTCTCACTGACCACAGATTGCAATCGCCATGGCCATTCCCTTCGCCCCCGCTCAACTCGCCGCCGCCGCCCGTCAATACGGCACTCCGCTGTGGTGCTACGACGCCGCCACCATCCAGGCGCGCATCGCCCAACTGCAGGCCTTCGACGTGGTGCGCTACGCCCAGAAAGCCTCATCCAACCTGCACCTGCTGCGCCTGATCGGCGAAGCCGGAGTGCGGGTCGACGCGGTGTCCCTGGGGGAAATCGAGCGCGCCCTGCTGGCCGGCTTCAGCCCGGTGGATGCCGGCATCGTCTTCACCTGCGACCTGTTCGACGAAGCCACCCTCAAGCGCGTGGTGGAGCTGCAGGTGGAAGTCAACGCCGGCTCCATCGACATGCTGCGCCAGCTCGGGGAGCAGTCCCCGGGACACCGGGTGTGGCTGCGGATCAACCCGGGCTTCGGCCACGGCCACAGCCGCAAGACCAACACCGGCGGCGAGAACAGCAAGCACGGTATCTGGCACGACCAGGTCGGCGAAGCCCTGGCGGTGATCCGCCAATACCGCCTGCACCTGGTGGGCCTGCACATGCACATCGGTTCCGGGGTCGACTACGACCACCTGGAGCAAGTGGGCGCGGCCATGGTGGCGGCGGTGAAATCCCTGGACCACGACATCGAGGCCTTCTCCATCGGCGGCGGCCTGTCCACCCCTTACCGCGACGGCGACACCCCGGTGGACGTGCAGCGCTACGCCAATGCCTGGAAGGTCGCGCGCCAGGAGATCGAGGCCTACTTGGGCCACGGCGTGCGCATGGAGATCGAACCCGGGCGTTTCCTGGTGGCCGAGGCCGGTTGCCTGGTCAGCGAAGTGCGAGTGGTGAAGAGCGCCGGCCAGCACCACTTCGTGCTGGTGGACACCGGTTTCAACGACCTGATGCGCCCGGCCATGTACGGCGCCTACCACGGCATGAGCCTGCTGGATGCCGCCGGCCAGGCGGTGGACCGCCCGCAGCAGTTGACCGTGGTCGGCGGCCCACTGTGTGAATCCGGTGACATCTTCACCCAGGACGACGAATGCCTGACCCCGCGCCTGCTGCCTCAGGCCCGGGTCGGCGACCTGCTGGTGCTGCACGACACCGGCGCCTACGGCGCCAGCATGTCCTCCAACTACAACAGCCGGCCGCTGCTGCCGGAAGTGCTGTTCGCCAACGGCCAGCCGAAACTGATCCGCCGGCGCCAGCCCCTGGCGGATCTGCTGGCGCTGGAACTGAGGCTGTAACGCCCCGTTACCAGGGCTCCAGCTGCAGCCGTTGCGGCTGGTTGTCCACGCTGTCGTCCTGCTTGCGGGTCACCAGCGGCTCACCGTCGGCACCGTAGAACTGCACCACCAGTTGAGCGTCATCGGGCTTCAGGTCCAGGCGGGCAAAGTTGTCCGCCTGGGTGAAGGCCCAGGTCTGGTAGTCCATGGTCTGCGTACCGTCGAAGAGCGCAAAGCTGTCCGGCGTTTGCGGCGCCGTCGAGTCGTGCACGTACCCGGCCGGATCGCCGTCGGCAAAGGGAAAGGGCCAGTAGAACGCCGACGAGGTGACCGCGTAGCACTTGAGCCCCTGCCCCGCGGCGCTGAACTGCAAGCGGGAAATGTTCGAGCAGTGAATGTCCCCGGACAGGAACACCACGTTCTGCACCTGGTGCTCGACCAGGGTTTCCAGCACGGCGCGGCGCGTGGTGGGGAAAGCCGACCAGGAGTCGCTGTCGTTCTTGTGGCGTACCGCGTCAGAGTCGTTGCCCACGGTGTCCACGCCATTGGGCACGAAGACGCTGGAGGTGACCACGAACTTGGGCACATTGCCCCGATCCTCTTGCATGTGCTGCAGCCAGGCACACAGCCGGTCGAGCTGACCCGGCTCGCTGCGGTGCAGTGAGGGGCGGCCCAGCAGGTGGTTGTCGTCCAGGGCGTCCGGCACATCGTCGAGAAAACGCTGGGTACGGGTGTCGAGGACGAAGAACGGGTAGTGGCCACAGGAAAAGTCATAGAACAGCTGGTTGGTCTGCAACTGCTGCAGGTACTGATCGTCACCGGTCATGGTCCGGCCATGCACATAGCTGTCGGCAAAGCGCGGCCCATGGCTCCACTGGTAGCTCATGTAGGCGCCCATGGCGAGGTTGAACAGCAGGCGCTTGTCACGGTCCTTGCGGATTCGGTCCTGGGTCCAGTTGTCCTCGATCTCGTGGTCATCAAGGATCATGTACGTGGGCATGTGGGCCAGCAGTTGGCGGATGTTCGGTGAGCCGAAGGCGCTGTGGTAGCGCTCCTCGAACTCCTCGAAGGTGTCCGCCAGCCCCACCGGCACCAGGCGGTTGAACAGGTCGGCGTAGATCTGGTCGCCGACCATCAGCACCATCTGCGCGTCGGCGTGTTTGCTGAGCATCGGCCCGAAGATCGTGTCGGAGTTCTTGCGTTTCCACAGCAGCCCCGGGTAGCGGCACGAGCCCAGCAGGAAGCTCAGGTCCGATGCCTTGCCCGGCACCGCGCTGGCCCGGGTGGTGAATTCGGCCTCGACGTACATCTTGTCGGCGCCACTGCGGTTCAGGTCATTGGCCCAGGCCCCGGGCTCGGGCAGGCGCTGTACCACCGACTCGCTGGACACCTCGTCATCGTTGTTGCCCGCGTCATCGACGTTGAGCGAGGCCATGCGCACTCGGTAGCGGGTGCTCGGCGTCAGCGCAAAGGGCTTGAGCTGCTTGCGCGCGGCCTCGCTGCCCCACAGGCTGGTATCCACCCCGAGATTGAAGGTGCCGGTCCGGTGGTACTCACGTCGCAAGCGAAAGTAGAAGATGTTTTCCGCGGCGACCCGGCCGTTACTGCTGACCACGCCAATGACGCCGATGGTGCGGATATCCTCCGCCACGCCCTTCTCGTCCAGGGCATCGGAAGCGGCGATCCATAAACGGCAGGAAGTGTCGGTGGTGTGCCCGACGATCGGGCCTAAGGAAGGCGTGCGAAGGGTGCTCACGATGACCTGCTCCTTGGTGGGGTGTGCAGGCAAAGCCTAGCTCGGGCGCGGCCACCGACAAGCCTCGCCGAGCCACCCTGACAGCCGGTCGGAGCAGGCGGCGCATCGGACCTCAGCAGACTCATGCAGGTAACGCCATGTCAGCGATCACCCTGTGCTAGATTCCGCCCCCGTCCGCAGCCGATCTGCAGCGCCCCATCACCCTGGGCATGCTCCTGAGCCACGCAAGGGTGGCGCGGCTCGCCGGGCGTCTGCCACCGCCCCCTCGGGCTTCGCGCTGATGGCCATGACTCCCGACCGCCAGCACGGTTGATCCCCTGTCGCCTTACCGAGATCCTGCATGCCTTCCCGCACCTTGCGTCTGCTCTCCCCAAATCATCTGCCCGCTGCCGCCGCACTGTTCTGGGGGCTGTCCCTGGCAATCGTCCGGGCCTGGCAACCGATGGATTATTTCTGGGAAAACTTCGCCGCCTACTGGCTACCCCAGGGGCTGATACTCGGACTGCTGCTGGCCACCCGCCCTGCCCCGGCGCTGTTCACCGGCGTGGCCCTGGCCCTGGCGGCGCACCTGCAGTTGTTCTGCCTGTGGATCAACTCATCGGTCGACACCATGGGCTGGCTGTTCTACCTGTTCGATTTTCCGGGTGCGCTGATCGGCGCCGCCATCGCGGTCTTTCTCGCGCCGCACAAGACCGCGGGCAAACCGCTGGTGTGCGGGCTGCTGGGCTTTGGCTGGGTGGCCTTTGGGCTGTGGCTGAACTTTCAGCTGGTGCGGCTCAGCCTGGGCTGAATCGGGCCGACACCGGCGGCCCGGGGAAGCAGCTGACACCCACCCGGACCGCCGGCGACCCGGGTGGGTGAGCCTTCAGCTGTGGCCTTGGCTCAGGTGCGACAAGCGCCCGGACAGGGCCTGCATGGCCTCGCTGACCTTGTCCAGGGCCTGGGCGTCCCGGGCGTTGTCCTCGCTGATGCCGTGGATGCGCACCGCCAGTTCGTTGATCTCCTGGGTCACATGGCTTTGCTGCTGCGCGGCCACGGCAATCTGCTGCGCACGCTGGGAGATATCGTCGAAACTGGTGACGGTGCTCGACAGCGCATCCGAGGCGCCGGAAGCCTCGCCCACCGCTTCACGGGTACGCGATTCACCGGCCTGGATCGCCTGCACCGCCTGGCGTGAGGCCTGCTGCAGATCGCCGATCATGCCGCTGATCTCGTTGGCCGAGGTCTGGGTCCGTCCGGCCAGGGTTCGCACTTCATCCGCCACCACGGCAAAGCCGCGGCCCTGCTCGCCGGCCCGGGCCGCCTCGATGGCGGCGTTGAGGGCCAGCAGGTTGGTCTGCTCGGAGATGGCCTTGATCACATCCAGCACCGCGCCGACCTGCTGGCTGTCCTGCTCCAGACGCTGGATCACCGCCGCCGCCTCGGCCATTTCCGTGGACAGTTGCTGGATCGACTGACTGTTGGCCGCCACCCGCTGCTGGCCGTCCTGCACCACCACCAGGGACTGGCGTGCGGTGTCGGCGCAGTTGTTGGTGTTCTGCGCCACTTCAAGAGCACTGGAGGACATCTGGGTAATGGCCGTGGCCAACTGGGTGTTTTCCTGGCGTTGCTGCTCGGCGCGCTGGGCCAGGGTGCTGCTGAGTTCACCCAGGCGCGCGGCTTCGTTCTGCAGTTGCTGGGCTTCGTTGGCGATCTTCTGCAGCATCTGCCGCAGTTGCCCGGCATAGCGGTTCACCGCGCCGCGCAAGGCACCAATCTCATCGGCCCGGGCCACGTGCAACTCGGCATTGTCAGTAGCCTGGCCACGGCCCAGCGCATCGATCTGCTGGGTGGTTTCGTCCAGTTGGGCAATCAGCTTGTGCCCGGCCAGCCAGGCGAAGAACAACAGCAGCGCCAGCAACGGCAGCAGGAACAGCAGGATCTCGGTGGTCATGGCCCGGGCCAGGCCGGTGACCTTCTGCTCCGGGGTCACCAGGCCGATGGTCCAGCCGCTGCCGGGCATGCTGAACAGGCTGACCCGCGCCGCTTCCTGCAAGCGGCCATCCTCCTCCAGATCCAGGCTACGCACCTGCCCGGCAGGTGCCGCCTTGGCCAGGGCTGCGGCGACCGGGAGCAGCCAGGGCTGCTGTTTGCTCAGGGCCTCGAAGCTGAGCATCTGCCCGTCGGCGCTGGCCTGGGCCTCGGGGAAATACAGCACATTGCCAGCCTGATCCAGGGCAAAGGCATAACCGCCGGTGACCGCGCCCTGCTCCTTGAGAAAACGCGCCAGATCATCCAGGCGCAGGTCGATGGTGGCGACCCCGGCAAAGCGGCCATCCTGGCGATACGGCACGCTGCAGGTGGTCATCGGCACCCGGGTCACCGGGTCCTGGTAAGCCTCGGACCACAGGCAACGCCCCGGCGCACTGTTGCGCGCGCCGGTGTACCAGGCTTCATGGTGATAACCGGCGCTGCCGGCAGCGTTGTAGTCATCGGAGAACGCCAGGGGCCCGGCGTCGCTGCGGGCCCAGAAGAAACTGCGGCGCTCCACGCCCGCCGCGAAGGCACCGGGTTCCGGCCAGATGCCACCGCCGGCAATCGCCTTGTCGCCTTCGTGGTCGATGACCTTGGGCAAGGTGGCCATGAACAGCGCCTGTTCCCTGGGCAGCCCTTCCACCAGGTGGGCCATGCTGGCCGTCACGCCCTCGATCCCGGCCAACTGCAAGGCCAGTTGGCGGACGATGGCGCTGCCGGTCTGTTCGATCAATGCCGAGCTCGCCTCCACCACTTTGGGCTGCCCCCGTAACGTCATCACGGCAAATACCGCCAACGCCGTGAACAGCAGCAGCAAAATACTGCCGAGGGTCAAACGATGAGACAGACGAACCGGTAGCAAGGCCATGACGAACTCCATATCAATAGGCATTCAGAGCTTATCGACCAGGAGCAGGGATCACTTGAGCAAAGAGTGACGCAGATCACACAACCCGCCGCTGACTCAGCGACGGCGTTCGACCTTTCAGTCCTGCTTGCCGCTCATGTAGCGCGGGAAATTCTCGATGTAATCGGCGAGGTTCTCTTCGAGCATCAGGCGGAACTCCTCCAGGAAATAGTCCACTGCCTGTTGCTTGGCCGCTTCCAGTTCCTCGGCACTACGGCAGCCGCAGGCGCTGACCCAGGCACTGAAGCGCGCGTTGGCATACATCAGCGAGGCGCTGGCCTTGCCCCGGCTGCTGTCGGCGATGTGGGAGTTGGTCAACTCGATGATGGCATCGGCGCGGTTGAAGAAATCCTGATCCGGTTCGTTGGCCACGGGGCGTTCCTCTGGCTGGTAGGGAAAATAAAGCGCCGGAGTATAAGAGTTTTGCGCCCGCATACCGATCTCTTTCACACACTGCCCTCCACTTCCTGACTACTGCCCGCCCCTTGCAGGAACCGGCTTGCCGGCGAACAGGGCCCTGGGCTATGCAGCGTTCCTGCGGACGCCTTCGCTGGCAAGCCAGCTCCTACGATCATCCGCCGCACCGCACACACCTGTAGGAGCCAGCTTGCTGGCGAAGAGGCCCTTGAGCCCTGCATCGTTCTAAGGGACACCTTCGCTGGCAAGCCAGCGCCTACGGTGCCTGTGGCCGAGGAGCCCATGGATCTGGCGAACACCCCGCAACGGCCGTGCTATGGCACCGGCAGGGCCCGCAGGTGTTCGGCCAGCAAGGCTTCACTCTTGCCCTGGGATAACACCACGCAGCTCTGCGCCGCCTGCAGTGCCTGTTGCACATACGCCTCGCCCTGCTGCCGATCCCCCTCGAGGATCGCCTGCAAAGCCAGGCATCGCGGCCGCAGCCAAGGCGCGTACCAGTCGACATCGGCTCCCAACGGGAGGCTCTTGAGGATGCTGGCGTCGCGCTGCAGATAGGCACGGCTGAAGACCAACTCGCCGCGCAACAACTCGATCAGGACGCTCATCCCTGTGAGCTCCCCGGCCCTGGCGGCAAGCAACTGATCCAGCTCCTGCTCCATCTGCAGCACCTCGGACCAGTCGCCCCGATCCTGCCTCGCATTGAGCCGATAACCGAAGGCAACCAAGGCTTCGGCCACCGTGCCCCGGGCCAGGCGCTCCAGGTCTGGCGCCGGCAACTGGGCGCTGGGAACGCCGGCCACGGTCAGGGCCAGCAGGCGCGCCTGGGCCAATTCCGGACGCTGGTCGTCGCGATGCAGATACCAGCCCAGCAGGAGCATGCCGTCGCTGGGCAGTACCCCATGCACCGGCAGCAGGTTACCCACGCCCAGCACCAGATTGACGATGGCAAAGGCCAGGGCAATGGCACCGGGAACCCCTTGCCAGAGCAACCCGAGGCCAATCGCCGCGCCTCCCACCAGCAGGTTCAGCAGCGGCCCACCCAGAGCCATCACCATCCACTGGCCACGCAAGGGCCGTTGCGCATTGCTCGCCACCATCACATAGCCTCCCAGGCGGCTGCGCTTGAGCTGCGGCGACCAGCGCAGGCGCCAGCCGCGGCGCAGCGCCTGCAGTTCCACGGCGGCGATCCGCACCTGCAGCACCGGCATCCCGCAACAGCGGGCTCCCAGGTAATGCCCGCCCTCATGCACCAGCACGCCGACGATCACCAGCAGCGAAGCCAGAAACATCGCCAGAAAGGGCTGCCACTCGGATTTGATGGTGAGCCCCAGCATCAGAGCGGCAAGAAACCAGCCACTGAGCAACACCAGCTGTTGCACCAGCGTCAGCAGTTTGTTCAAGGCCTTGAGCCAGGCATGGCGATCCATTGCGTACTTCCCTGAGAGAAAACCGACATTGAAACGGGCGCGCAGACTGCCAGTTTCGCCCCAGCAAACTCAACCGCTGATTCACCTCTTTGCCTACCGCTCTCCCCCATGGGAGGTGGGGGGCCAGTGGCGGACCAAGACGGCGGCGATCCGCGGCTCGTCGTCGATGCGTTGCAGCAGGGCGAGAAAATCAGGATGGCTGTCGCGCAGGTGCTCTCGCGCACCGGACCAGCGCGACACCACCGCGGCCTGGATGTCCAGGGCGCCCGGCGCAGCGCCGCAAAGAAACGGCTGCGGGGCGAATTGCTCGGCAAACAGCCCCCAGCTGCGATACAGGCGCTCAGCCGCGGCGGCGCGCACGCGAGCCTTGAGCGGCTCGTCGGGGTCACTGATCCAGCGCTCCGGGTAATCGAGGATGCCGATGGCCGAATAGCAGTTGGCGGCGATGTACACCAGGCCACGGATCACCTGGGCTCGGGCCGAAGGCGACTCAGGCAGCAGCCCGGAGTCGGGAAACTCCAGGCCCAGGTGGATCAGGATCGCTGCGCTTTCGGTGAGGATGCTGCCATCGGGCAGTTGCAGGGTGGGAATCTGCAATAGCGGATTGAGCCGCGCCAGGGCTTCGCGCCCGCTGCTGTCGTGCCAGGGTGCGGCCTCGATGCTGCGATAGGTCAGCTGGCAATACTTCAGGGCGATCTCGACGATGGCCGAGCCGGTGCCCAGGCTTCCATACAAGTGATACATGGCAACAACCTCCTTGATGACCCGGGCGCTCTAGCAATTTCACCCAAGGGTGTGGCATTCCACCCGCAACACTTGCTCGCTCAACGATCGCGCTTCGATCCGCACCGGCAGGAAGGCTTCGATCACTCGGATATTGCTCTCCAGGTGCTCGGTCATGCACGGCGTGGTGAAGCTGCCGCCACCGGCCAGGGCCATGGGCAGCAGCAGTTGATCGGCCAGGTGCTCAGCCACCGCCGCACCGGAATCCAGCCAGTCGCGGGCCTGATCGATGGCAAGGTCGGCGACCTTTTCCGCCCGCAGGCTGTTCTGGCCGAAGCCGCAGAACAGCTCGGTCAGGTGCTCGCAGGCGAACTCCAGCAGCAGCACATTGCCCGGACCGTATTGTTCATCCAGCTGCACCGGGGTGAGGTGCTCCCGAAGCAGTTCCAGGCGATTGTGCACTCGACGCAACTCGCGCTCCGCCACATGCTCGGGCAGGCCCGCGCTCATGGCCCAGGCCCGACTTCCCTGCAGTGCGCCACGCTCCTCAAGGTGCAGGGGCTGCAACACCGAAGGTTGGACAAAAGCCTCCAGCTCGCCGCCACCGGCCGGGACAAACCCGTGGCGCAGCAGTTGCAGCTCCACCTGCCCGCCCATGCGCCGCAGCAGCGGCAGCCAGGCCTGCTGAAGGAAATCCACCGGCGGCGCCAGGGGATTGTGGGTGCCGCCACTGATGCTCACGCGGCTGGGCTGCGGAGCCCGGAGCAACGCCGGCAGCAGGGTCTGCAGCACCAGGGTGCAGCTGCCGGCGGTGCCAATGGCGAAGCGGTAGTCGCCGCCACGGATCGGCCCCGGCTCGAAGGTCAGGGCCTGGGAGCCGAGCTCGACTCCGGAGGTCTTGGCGCCACACACCTGGGCCGCCGCCTGCACCGCGGTCAGGTGCTGGCGCAGCAGCCCCGGGCGGCTGCGCCGGGCACGAATATTATGGATACGCAGGGTCTTGCCGCTGAGCATCGACAGGCTCAAGGCGCTGCGCAGTACCTGGCCGCCGCCGATGGCGCCGTCCAGTTCGATTACATCCTGTTTCATCACATTCCTCAGGCGTAGTGCCGGACCGTTTCCCGCAGGTAGGCGTCCAGCAACGCGTTGTCTTCATGGGTGCGCGCCAGCTTGGGCACGGGGCGCTCCAGCTCGGCGGCGATAAAAGCGTGCAGTGCCGGTAGTCGTGGCCCACTAGCAGCCTCATCGGCATTGCGCTTGCGCGCCAGCAGCGCCTCGACTTCATCGAGCAATGGCCGATGCTCGACCGTGGTCAACAGATCGGCAAAGGTCATCGGTGGACGGCCGCGCCCCTGATCTATCCAGCGCACCGCCAACAGCGGCCGCAATGCATAAAAATACTTCTTGAAGCGCAACGTCTCGTCCTGCAGATGGGCCATAAAGGTCTTTCGAGCCATCGACAGATAATGGTTGCGCGCCGCCGGCGGGCTGTAGAACGCCTCTGCCAGTTCGCGCAGGCGCGCGGCGGCGGCCGGTTCACTGCGATACACCAGGGGCGAGTCCAGCCATTCCAGCAGGGTCGGGTTGGACTTGCGCAACAGCCCGAGGGTCTTGCGCAGTTCCCAGCCGCTGATGTCCAGCTCGTCGTCCAGGGGCCGCTCGATCACGTCGCGCCCGGCATCCACCTGGATGAACCACTCGGGCTTTTCCACGTAGACGAAACGCACGTCGTAGTCACTGTCGGTGGAGGCAAAGCCCCAGGCCCGACTGCCGGATTCGCAGGCATACAGCACCTTGACGTTGCGTTCCCGCTCGATGCGCGCCAATTCTTCCAGTACCCGTTCGCGCATGGCGCTGCTCAGGGGATGGCGTTCGAGGTGTTCCATGATCCTGCTCCTTGTTCAATCCGTACTGCTGGCAGCCAGCATACTCAGGGTCCGGCGCACGGGGTTCCACACCGTCAGGCACCAGACGCCCCACCACTCCAGGCCTTCGTCGAAATACTCACTCCAGGGCAGCAGGTGCGGCCCCATGGCCGGGGCCTGATAATCCACCTCCAGGTTGCCCACCCAGTTGATCACGTGGGGCTGCTGCTCGGGATCGAGCCCCAGCAGGTCCAGCCATTGGCCGTACGCTTGCCGGGCCTGCTCGGCCCCGCCAGGGAAACGCAGCCCATACGGCGGCTGGCAAAAAGCCCGGTACAAGGCCAGGGGCCCCTCCTGCTCCAGGTCTTCGCGGACCATCTGCCGAACCTGCAACGGGCTGAGCGGCTCGGGCACCGCCCGCTCCTGCTCCCAGCGCATAGGCGTTACGCCAACGTCGGCGTAACGCGGGTCCTGGCGCAGTTTTTCCAGGCCCTCGCGGCGTTCGGCCATCAGGTATTGGTAGAGGTGCTGCAAGCCCTGGCGATGCACGGCTTGATCCACTGCCACACCCGGTTCCACCGTCAGCCGCACAAAATCGAACACGCAAAACGCCGCTTGCAACTGTTGGCGCAGCGCCCGGCTGCGCTCATCTTCAAAGGGGCTCAGCATGTCGGTTCTCCTTTCTTCACAACAGCCGTTTGACCGAACCGGCGGGCAGTTCCCCTGCCGCTTCCATGGCCTGCAAGCGCTGCACCATGGCTTCACGCAGGGGCTTGGGGGTGACCGGGTCGAACATCCCGTAGCGGCCATCGCACCAGTGCGCCAGGGTTTCGCGCCAATAGTCGGCCTCGCTGCCGCCCTGCCCCAGGCGCCACAGCAGGTACTCCAGCTGGCGCCAGCCCGGCTTGAGGGCCAGCAGGGCCCAGCTCCGCGCCTTCGGCAGATCGTGCCAGTGCTGGTCCAGACGCTGCTCCAGGGTCTCGTCGAACACCGCCCAGGGTTGTTCGTGCAACAGGCCCAGGGCGCAGTTGAAGACCTTGTCCGAGGGGTCGTCCAGGGCCGCCAGTTGCTCGGCCATGCCACGTTCACCCAGGGTCTGCAGGGCCAGCAGGCGCACACTCGGCGCCGGCGAGGCCAGGGCCTGCCGCACCATGGCGTCGGCCATGGGTTCCTGCAGCTCCTTGATGAGCCCCAGCAGGCCCAGCCAACTGCGCTTGTTGCGTGGTGCCGGCTGTTGCAGCCGTTGCCGCAACACCTCACGCGGGTCCAGCCCGTGACGGGGCGCAGCCCAGTGGGCCAGGCAACGCAAGGCCCCCGAAGGGTCCAGCAGGGACTGACTCAGATACTCGCGAGGATCGTCCAGCAATGGCAGCAACAAGCGCAGAGCCCTGACCCGCACACTGGCGCCGCAACTGTGCATCACCTCCTCCAGCAAAGGCACGGCCTGCGTGGCCGGCAATTGAGCGCAGGCATCCACCGCCATCTGCCGCACGCTGACCTCCCGGTGGCGCAGCGCCCGGGCCAGCAACGCCGCCCGCTCCGGCGCCTCTTCGAGCAACAGCTCGAAGACAAAGCGCGCGGCCTTGCCCCGGCAACCGGCAAATGCCTCTTCAACTTCTTCGCGTACCTGGGCCAACTGCAGCACCGAACGCGCCCGCTGCAGGGTCGCGCCGTGGTCGGCGCGCTGCTTGCCGACCAGGGCCAGCAGCGGCGTCAGGCTCTGCAACAGCAGCCCGGCGCGCTCTGGCGCCAGATAGCCCTCCAGCGCCGCGGCGGCCTCCTGGCGCACCTGGGGCACCCAGTCGTTGAGCCGCTCCAGGAACACCGCCAGGGCCTCGGCCGAAGGCTGCGCGGCCAGGTGGCGCACCGCCGCCTGACGCACGAAACCGTTGCCGAAGCGGCTCAGTTCCAGCCAGGCACTGTGCCGGTCCAATTCCTCCAGCACCTCCCGCACGCGGCGGGCTTCGTAGTCGCTCAACTGGTAATGCCAGCCGGGCGGGGCCGCTATCAAGGCGTCCATGTCGTCCATTGTTCTACCCCTTTACGCACACCACCTGACGCAGGGTGTGCAGCACTTCCACCAGCTCGCGCTGGGCGTGCATCACTTGGTCGATGTCCTTGTAGGCCATCGGGATTTCATCGATCACCGCTTCATCCTTGCGGCACTCCACATGGGCGGTCGCGCGGATCTGGTCGGCCAGGGTGAAGGTGTTCTTGGCCTTGGTGCGGCTCATGGTACGCCCGGCACCGTGGCTGCAGGAGCAGAACGCCTCCTCGTTACCCAGCCCGCGAACGATGAAGCTCTTGGCCCCCATCGACCCCGGGATGATCCCCAGCTCGCCCTTCTTAGCCGACACCGCGCCCTTGCGGGTCACCAGCACCTCTTCACCGAAGTGGCGCTCCTTCTGCACGTAGTTGTGGTGGCAGTTGACTGCCTCCAGCGCCACTTCGAAGGGCTTGCGGATCACCTGGCGCGTGGCCTGGATCACCAGTTGCATCATCAGTTCGCGGTTCTGCCGGGCAAAATCCTGGGCCCAGGCCACGGCTTCCACGTAATCGTCGAAGTGCTGGCTGCCTTCCTCGAAGTAGGCCAGGTCGCGGTCCGGCAGGTTGGCGATATGTTGACGCATATCGGCCTGGGCCAGGTGAATGAACAGGTTGCCGATGGCGTTACCGACGCCGCGGGAACCGCTGTGGAGCATGAACCAGACCCGGTTGGCCTCATCCAGGCAGACCTCGATGAAGTGGTTACCGCCACCGAGGGTTCCCAGGTGCTTGCGGTTGTTGCTGTTGGCCAGGGCCGGGTACTTATCGGTGATCGCCTTGAAGCGCGGATGCAACGCCGCCCACGCCTGGTCGGCCTGATTCGGTACGTCACCCCAGGCACCCTTATCGCGACCGCTACGGGGCGAGGTACGACCGTGGGGCACTGCCGCTTCGATGGCGCTGCGCAATCCGGCCAGGTTATCCGGCAGGTCGGCGGCGGTCAGCGAGGTACGGGCGGCGATCATTCCGCAACCGATATCCACCCCGACCGCGGCCGGAATGATCGCGCCCACCGTGGGGATCACGCTACCGATGGTCGATCCCTTACCCAGGTGCACGTCGGGCATCACCGCCAGGTGCTTGAAGATGAACGGCATCTTCGCGGTGTTCATCAATTGCTGGCGGGCTTCGTTTTCCACCGGCACGCCCTGGGTCCACATCTTGATCGGCTTGCCGTTGGCGACTTCCAGCAGTTGGTAGGTTTTTTGTTCCATGTCGTTGACTCTTTTTCCTGTGGCCGCTGATTCGGCCTTGTTCAATAGGGTGTGCAGGAGCCGGGGCGCAGAAGACGATCTCAGGGGCCTCTTCGCTGGCAAGCCAGCTCCTACGGAGTTGCGGTGTTCGGTGCAGGCCGGGCCTGCGGGCAGCGACAAGGGAACAGGCACATTTGCTCTACCGACTGAGCTACAGCCTTGCGGCTGGCGGGGCTCGAACCCGCGACAACATGTAGTACCCGTGGCATTCGCTGCCATCCCGCCGAGGCGGGGAAAAAGATGCGACGACAAGGGTCGATGAAACAGTGCGTTCGTGTTCTGTCCATTGAACCACGGCGCCGTTTTCCAGCACCGGCGGGAATCGAACCCGCATCTCGAACCTGGGATGTAGTTCCACCAGCATTCGTCGCAAAAACTGCAAAAAAGGTGGCACGACAAAATTAGTGACTGATGGCCGGATTCGAACCGGCTTAACCAGGATGTACAGCCACTGGCATTCGTGCCGTCACCGGCCCTGACAAGAGTTGCTGAGACGCCTTGGGATGTAGTCACAGCGGCATTCAGGGCCAATGAGCAAAAAATCTTCGCTGTGCGCCGGCTGGCCGGCGCACGGTGTACCTCCATGTTCTGTCGATCAGGGCGCCATGGCCTCGATCGCCTTGACCCAGTGCTGCGCACCGTAGGTGCCGCGGGTGAACTGCTCGATCACATCGAACACCGCGTCACTGAAGCCGCCGACGTTGAGGATATCCTCGCGGTCCGGCGCCTGGGTCGTGGCCCCCGGCTGCATGTCGATGCACACCAGCTTCGCCTGCGGGTTGATGGCCCGGATCCGCTCCCACTGGCGCATGGTTTCCGTGGCCCCGTGACGCCGCGCATCGATCCACGACTCGTTGTCCGAGATCAGGATCAGGGTGTCCACGCGGCTCTTGGCGTTGGCCAGTTGCGCCAGGGGCGCCGAGCAGTTGGTCCCGCCTCCGCCGATGTTGGCCAGCTTCTGCGCATTGCTCATCACGCTGTCCCGCGGGTTCAGGTGAATGTTCACCACACCCCGCTCGAACGGCATGACCCGCGCCGCCGGCTGCTTGCGCAACACCGCCGCTGCCACCAGTGCCGCCACATCGATGCAGCGCACCGCGGTGGTGGCGCCCTGGCGGTAGCCGGTGACCGGGCTGTGCATCGAACCCGAGACATCCGGGCAGACCACCACGTTGCCCGCCAGTGCCGGCACGTTGGCCAGGGACAGCTCCAGGGCATCCTGCAGCGCCTCGCGGACCGCTTGCGGCACCTCCTCGCCGGCCATACGGTAGGCCGCCAGCAACTGGTACGGATAGACCCGGGCCTTGGCCACCTCGGTGGCATCCGCCAATCGCGCCGCCACGTACTCGGTGCAACCCGGCACCTGGAACGCGCCGTGGCGCGCCAGGGTGTTGAGGTTCATGCGCAGCCCCTGCCAGCCCATGTTGCGGGCCTGCGCGGCCCATTGTTCGGCGCTCAGTGTTTCGTTGCCGAGCAACTGGAACGGCACCTGCGGCACTTCCTGTGTCGCCCCGCTGCGAAACGCCAGCAGGTCGCGGGTCAGCCCGGGCAGCGCCTGCACATCCACCGGCTTGCCGATCACCCAGGCAAAGAAGGCTTCGCGCCAGGCCTCGCTGGGCTTGGGGTGAACCATCTTCACCACGTCCGCCAGGGACGGCTTGCTGCCGATCGATGCCTGCAACAGCTGACGCTCGCTGGCCGTGTTCAACCAGTTCTGTACCAGGCGCTTGGGCTGCGACCCCAGGGATTTGCGCCCGGTCACGCCGCTGCGCAGGATCTGCACGAAGTTGCGCAGCATCTTGCCGTTGTCCACCACCTGGGCGAACAGCTCCGGCACCAGGGCCGAACGTTGCGCGGTCAGCGCCGCCAGCAGCAGCGCCGGCATGTCCTTCATATGGCCTTGCTGGCGAGCGTAACGGGCGGCCCGGGCGACGAAGCGGCTGTCCAGCTCGCTCACCAGTTGCAGCACCGCCTCCAGCTGGCCTTCAGGCGAGGTGTAGAAGGTCGAGTTCAGGCAACCGGTGACCGCCAGCTGGGCCAGGCGATGCTTGGCGTTGTAGGCATAAGCCCCGGCCTTGGAAGCGTTCAGGGTGGTGCTCGCTGGCGCTTTTGCCTGTTGGGTGTTGAACAGCTGGAAGTTGGCCATCTTGGCGTCTCGCTCTGTTGTCTCGTTCGTTGCCAGATACATTGCAGCCGCTGTGCCAGGTTTTGATTTTTCAGCAAATTATTTTTTAACTTATTGATTTATAACGTTTTTATTTTTATCCAATTTTTCATCGGCCATTCAACAAGACAAACGTCACGAAAATTTTATATCTTTGCCTATCGCTTTTTATCTTCAGGTATAAACATGTCGAGCAAACCTACGGTCGCCATCGGCTTTATCGGCTCCACCCTCGATCGCGTCGGCAAGGGCGCCAATCGCTGGAGCCATTGGCGGCCCACGGTCGGCCTGTGCCAGCAGCAGGATGTGCTGATCAACCGCCTGGAACTGATCCACGGCCTGGACGCCCGGGATGTCAGCCTGGCCGAGCGGGTGGCCAACGACGTGCGCCAGGTGTCGCCGGAAACCGAAGTGCGCCTGCACCCCATGGGCCTGAACAACCCTTGGGACTTCGAGGAGGTGTACGCCGCCCTGCACGACTTCACCAGCGCCTACCCGTTCGACACCGAACGCGAGGACTACCTGGTGCACATCACCACCGGCACCCACGTCGCACAGATCTGCTGGTTCCTGCTGACCGAGGCGCGCTACCTCCCTGCCCGGCTGATCCAGACCTCGCCGGCCCGGCGCCGCGACCCCGGCGGGCAGGCCACCGGCACCCACGCGCTGATCGACCTCGACCTGTCGCGCTACGACCGCATCGCCTCGCGCTTTGCCCACAAGCGCCTGGAAGGCCTGGCCTTCCTCAAGTCCGGGATCGCCACCCGCAACCCGGCGTTCAACCGCTCCATCGAGCAGATCGAACGGGTGGCCGTGCGCTCCCGGGCACCGATGCTGCTGATCGGCCCCACCGGTGCCGGCAAGTCGTTCCTGGCCCGACGCATCTATGAACTCAAGCGCGGCCGGCACCAGGTGCAGGGGCGCTTTGTCGAGGTCAACTGCGCCACCCTGCGTGGCGACGGCGCCATGTCGGCGCTGTTCGGGCATATCAAGGGCGCCTTCACCGGCGCCCAGAATGCCCGCGACGGCCTGCTGCGGGCGGCGGACGGCGGCATGCTGTTTCTCGACGAGATCGGCGAACTGGGGCTGGATGAACAAGCGATGCTGCTCAAGGCCATCGAAGAGAAGCGCTTCTTCCCCATGGGCGCGGACCAGGAGGTGCAGAGCGACTTCCTGATCATCGCCGGCACCCACCGCGACCTGCGCGGCCGGGTGGCCCAGGGCCTGTTCCGCGAAGACCTGTATGCGCGAGTCAACCTCTGGACCTTCAACCTGCCGGGACTGGCGGGACGCCGCGAAGACATCGAGCCGAACATCGATTTCGAGCTGGAACGCCATGCCCGGGAGCAAGGGCAACTGGTGCGTTTCAACCTGGAGGCGCGGCGCCGCTACCTGGCCTTCGCCAGCTCCAGCGAAGCGGCCTGGCTGGGCAACTTCCGCGAGCTGTCGGCGTCCATCACCCGCATGGCCACCCTGGCCGACAGCGGGCGCATCGACCAGGCCCAGGTCGAAGAGGAAATCCAGCGCCTGCGCCATGCCTGGGGCCTGGAGAATGCCGAGGATGAACTGCAGCAACTGTTGGGCGAGGATGTGGAGATGGACCTGTTCGACCGCCTGCAACTCAAGGCGGTGATTGCCGAATGCCGCCGCGCCGACAGCCTGTCGGATGCCGGGCGCCGGTTGTTTGGGGTGTCGCGCCTGGGCAAGGCCAACCCCAACGACGCCGACCGCCTGCGCAAGTACCTGGCGCGCTTCGGCCTGGACTGGAAACAGATCAACCCCGGCGACTAATCCCGCGGCGCCGGCACTGCGAATACCCCGCTGGCCCGCGCCACTTCACGCTCGCCGACCCGCAGCAGCACCGTGGCAAAGGCCATCTGCCGGCCGCGCTTGGCATGCTCCAGGCGCACCTCGATCCACTCCCCGACCTGCACCGCCCCCAGGTAGTCGAGGGTCATGCTGGCGGTGATCAGCGGCAACGGCGGCTCGCTGGAAAACGCCATGGCGTAGCCCATGCCAATGTCCGCCAGGGTGGCGATGATGCCGCCATGCACCGTGCCCCGGCCGTTGGCGTGGCGGGTGTCGGCGCGCAGGCCGAGGCACAGTTCGCGGCCACTGCCGCGACCATAGACCGGGCCGATCAACTCCAGCAGCGGGCTGCTGCGGGGCAACGGACTGAAGCCCGGGGGAATGTCCGATTCGCTCATGAGGTTCTCCTTGAACCGCTGGGTAACGAGGGTTGCACAGGGCGACAGGTGTAGCCCTGATTGACCACGGCGCCTATGAGCATCAGCCAGGCAAATTGGTGAAAATAAGTTGCACCGCGATCGTGGTGATCCTGGGAACAGCGGTAAGATGCGCGCCTGCGCCCTAGCCGCAGTTTCCAGTATTCAAGGAGCCTCCATGCAGCATCAGGACGATCACCCTGCCATCCCCCGTCGACTGGCCTTTGCCCTCTTCGGCGCCCTGGCCCTCAGTGCCTGTTCCCCCAGTGATCACAACAACTCCGCGGTGGCCCTCGGCGGCGCCCAGGGCAAGGCTGGCGCCCTGCTGGCCTACGAACACGAACTGACCCTGTCCCTGCCCGCCGAACAGATCGGCGCGCACCTGGAACAAACCCGCGAATCCTGCGAAAAGGCCCAGTTTGGCGCCTGCAACATCCTGCTTCTGGAACAGAGCAAGTACCGCGCTCGGGTGGTGTTGCGAATCGTCCCGGACGGTGTCGAACCCATCGTCAAGCAGGCGTCCCAAGGGGCCGAACTGGGCGAGCGGGTCACCAGCGCCGAAGACCTGGCCGACGCCGTGGCCGATGTGCAACGCCAGCAACAGCGGCTCAAGGCCCAGCAGCAGCGCCTGGATGAACTGGCGGCGCGCAAGGACATCGGCGTCAGCGACCTGATCGCCCTGAGCAAGGAGCAGGCCGGCATCGAGAACGACCTGCAGGCCCTGGCCCAGGCGGCTGCCGGACACCAGCGCCGCCTGGACACCAACCGCCTGACCCTGAACTTCCTGCCCAGTGACGGCGCAGAACGCGGCTCAAGCCTCAAGCGCGCCCTGCGCAACCTGCCGGACAACCTGGCCGAGGGCACTGCCGCAGCCCTGGAGAAAGGCAGCCAGGCCCTGCCCTTTGTGATCCTGGCCTTCCCCCTGGCGCTGCTGTGGGTCTGGCTGTGGCGCAAGTTCGTCCGCCGCCGCCCCTGAACCCGCCGTAGGAGCCGGCTCGCCGGCGAAGAGGACCGCAAGCCTTGCATCGCCCTGGCGGACGTCTTCGCTGGCAAGCCAGCTCCTACGGTTAGCCCACACATCGCGCAAGGCCCCGTAGGAGCCGGCTTGCCGGCGAACAGGACCACAAGCCTTGCATCGCCCTGGTGGACGCCTTCGCTGGCAAGCCAGCTCCTACGGTCAGCCCACACATCGCGTAAGGCCCCGTAGGAGCCGGCTTGCCGGCGAACAGGACCACAAGCCTTGCATCGCCCTGGTGGACGCCTTCGCTGGCAAGCCAGCTCCTACGGTTAGCTCACACACCGCGTAAGGCCCCGTAGGAGCCGGCTCGCCGGCGAAGAGGCCCGCGAATCCTGCAGCGCCCTGACGGACGCCTTCGCTGGCAAGCCAGCTCCTACGGCTGGGGTTGCAGCGCCAGTTGCAGGCGTTCCAGGCCAATGCCGAAGCCGGCACCTTCACGGTAGGCGCCGGCACCCACCACTTGCTGTTGCGCGCCCAACTGCGGGCAACGCACCTCGAAACCCTCGCCATTGAGGTAGTAGGTCAGGCCGCGCTTGACCCCAAGGTTGAGCTCGTACTCCAGGCCCAGAGCATCCAGAAAGCCAACGCACAGTTCCCGCGCGCGCTCCAGCGCCTGCAAGGGTTCTGACCCCAATATCTCCAGGCCCAACTGGGTGAACTCACGGTAGCGCCCGGCTTGCGGGCGCTCGTAGCGATAGCAGCGGGCAACATAGAAAAACGCCGCCTGTTCGCGCCCCGCCAGCAGCTCGCCGGCGGTTTCCTGGAACAGCGCGGTGGCTTCCGGGATCAGGCAGCAGGGCCGTCCGGCCTTGTCGTTGAAGGCCCACATCTGGCCGATGACTTCACTGCCGCCGGCCTTTTCGATAAAGGTGTCCTGACCCCACAGCGCCGGGACAATGACTTCTTCAGCACCCGCTGCGATGAAGCCAGCTCCGGAAGCGTCCTTCCAGGGTGCGCAGGGCGGCGGCTTGTGTACCGGTGATCATTCGAGTGCCACGGAGCATGGTCATGGGTATTTCCTCTTGGTTTTTGACTGGCAATAAAAAAGGCGCCTTGTCGGGCGCCTTGGTTTTTTCATCGTTGGTCAGTGATCGCAGGGTCTGGATGACTGACCGCTCGACGCGCACACGCGACCACGGCCCCGAAGCTGAGGTCGATGGTGATGCAGGCGGGAGTCGAGGCTGGAAAAATTCATGGCGCATCCTGCCACGCGGCCCAAGTGCCTGGCAAGCCAGGCACTTACCGTAGGAGCCGGCTTGCCGGCGAACAGGGCCGCAAGCCTTGCATCGCCCTGGTGGACGCCTTCGCTGGCAAGCCAGCTCCTACGGCAGGCAGGAACACCTCAGCGCACGACCGGCGAACAGGGCCTTAAGCCCTGCATCGCCCTGGCGGACGCCTTCGCTGGCAAGCCAGCTCCTACGGCAGGCCCTTGGGTTACAGCGGCCGTTGCAGGCAGCGCTGGTAGCGCTCGTCCACCCGTTTGGCGAACCAGGCGGTGGTCAGCTGGCGGGTGATCTTCGGGCTCTTGAGTTCGATGCCCGGCAACTGCTGGCGTGGCACGGGCCGGCCGGCGCTGCGATCGGCCAGGGCAAACACCTGGCGGTACAGCTCGGTCTGTGGGAAGTCCTCGCGGTCGCCCTTTTCCAGCTGCTCGCGGATCTGCGGGTTGCGCAGCCCCAGCTGTTTGCCCAGGGTGCGCACCGCCAGCTCGGTACTGCCGGGCAAGAGCGAGTCGTAGCGGATCAGGTCGCCATCCAGGGCCAATTTGATCCCGCTGAGGCGGCTGACCGCGGCCTGGAAGGCGGCGTTGCGACTGGCGTACCAGCCGGCGTTGAAGTCGGCGAAGCGGTACAGCGGTTGCGGGTAGTCCACGGGGTAGCCCAGCAGGTGGGCGATGCCGAAGTACAGGCCACCACGGCGGCTGAAGACTTCATGGCGAATCGTGCCCTGCACCGGGTAGGGATAACCCTGGGCATGCTGCTGGGCAAACTCGATGCTGACCTGCATCGGCCCGCCGGTGTGCACCGGGTTGAAACGGCCGAACAGGGTCTGGCCCAGGGGCACCATGCCGATGAAGTCATCGAAGATTGCGCTCAGCTCCTTCTCGGTTCGGGCCCTGGCCAGGCGCTGGCTGTAGGACTGGCCGTGCGCGTCGCGCACTTGCAGGGCGGCGCTGACCAGCAGCGCCGGCACATGCACCTTGGCCGCGCGACGGTCGATTTCCTCCCGGGCAATGCGCCCCAGGCCCGGCACTGTCGGGTCGACCTGGAAGGTCGATTCCTGCTCGGTCACCGCCAGCACCGCGCACAGGTTGCTCTGGCTCGGCTCCAGCCCCTGGGCGCTGAAGGCCACCTGGATGTCCCGGGCCCAGCCCTGGCGGTCGCCGACCTGGGCCGGCAGCAGGCGCAGGATCCGCGCCTGGGTCTGCTCCGGGGTCAGCGTCGGTGCCTGGGGGCCGCGCGGGCTGGCGCAACCGGCCAGCAACGACAGGCCCAGGAAACAGCTGAGAAGACGGTGGGAAACCATGGGACTCCGCAAGATGGCTGGACGAGGGCCGTATCAGTAAAGCAGCGGCATGGGGCGTTCGACCAAGGAATACCAACGCTGTTCCCGTCCCCCCCTGAAGCTGCTGCCGCTGGCTGCGCAAGCTGTGGGCGGTACTCGTCGCAGGGATGCGACGCTCTCAAGGCCGATTGAGGTTCGGCGGCGGATTGCCAGGCAAGGCCCTGCGGACCGAACGCGGCCCGACCTTTCGCAGCTTCCCAGGCTCAATTGCGGCTCCCGGCTAAAATCCTTCTATTGCCAGCGTGGCCAGGTGTATGTTGATGGCCCCGAGCCTCAACGCGTCGCCCCGGGCAGACCTGGCCCGACACACGCCCTCAATGGAGTGACACCCGGATGTTGACCCTGGATTTTCTGCTCACCAGCCTGATCGTCGTGCTGATTCCCGGCAGCGGCGTGATCCTGACCATTTCCACCGCCCTGGTGGCCGGCAAGCGCGCCAGCCTGTTCACCGCCATCGGCTGCACCGCCGGGATCGTCCCGCACCTGCTGGCTTCGGCCCTGGGCCTGTCGGCGATCCTGCACACCAGCGCCCTGGCCTTTCAGGGGCTGAAATTCGCCGGGGTCGCCTACCTGCTGTACCTGGCCTACGCCACCTGGCGCGACCGTTCGGCGTTCGCCGTAGACAGCCAGTCAGTAAGCCGCGGCGCCGGCGCGCTGATGCTCAAGGCCTGCCTGCTGAACATCCTCAATCCCAAGCTGACGATCTTCTTCCTGGCCTTCCTGCCCCAGTTCATCCGGCACGACGGCGCCGATCCGCTGCTGCAGATGGTCACCCTGAGCGGCGTGTTCATGGCCATGACCTTCCTGGTGTTCGTGCTCTATGGCCTGCTGGCCAACCTGTTCCGCACCGCGGTGATCGAGTCGCCCAAGGTGCAGAACTGGTTGCGCCGCAGCTTTGCCGCGAGCTTCGCCGGGCTCGGCCTGAACCTGGCCTTCGCCCAGCGCTGAGTCCGCGGCAGGCGCCGCCCGCAGCCAGATGCATGACGTTGATCTCCTGACGAGGGCAAACACATGAACTGCAGCGACGTACTGATCATCGGCGCCGGCCCGACCGGTCTGGTGCTGGCGCTCTGGCTACGCCAGCAGGGGATCAAGGTCCGGATCATCGACAAGACCCAGGGCCCGGGCACCACCTCCCGGGCCCTGGCAGTGCAGGCCCGGACCCTGGAGCTGTACCGCCAGCTGGACCTGACCCGGGCCATCGTCGAACGCGGCCACCACGTGCCGGCGGTCAACCTCTGGGTCCGCGGCGAGCGCGCGGCCCAACTGCCGTTCAACGCCATCGGCGAGGACCTGACCCCCTACCCGTTCCTGCAGATCTTTCCCCAGGACGAACACGAGCAATTGCTGATCGAGCGCCTGGCCCTGCTCGGGGTCAGCGTCGAACGGGGCACCGAACTGCTGGCCTTCACCGATCACGGCCACTTGATCAACGCTCGCCTGCGCGGCCCCGACGGCCGCGAGGAACACTGCCAGGCCTTCTACCTGGCCGGCTGCGACGGCGCCCGCTCCACGGTGCGCAAGACCCTGGGCACAGGCTTTCCCGGTGGCACCTATCAACAGGTGTTCTATGTCGCCGATGTCGAGGCCAGCGGCCCAAGCATCGACGGCCAGTTGCACGTGGACCTGGACGACGCCGACTTTCTCGCGGTGTTTCCCCTGGCCCACAGCGGCCGCGCGCGGCTGATCGGCACGGTGCGCGACGAGCGTGCCGAGCACCCGGAAAACCTGCGCTTCGAAGACGTCAGCCAGCGCGCCATGCGCCAGCTCAAGGTCGAGGTGAATCAGGTCAACTGGTTCTCCACCTACAAGGTGCATCACCGGGTGGCCGAGCAGTTTCGCTGCGGCCGGGTGTTCCTGCTGGGGGATGCCGCCCACGTGCACAGCCCGGCCGGCGGCCAGGGCATGAACACCGGGATCGGCGACGCCATCAACCTGGCCTGGAAACTGGCGGCGGTGCTCAGCGGCAGCAGCGCCGAAAGCCTGCTGGACAGCTATGAGATCGAACGCATGGAATTCGCCCGGCGCCTGGTGGCCACCACCGACCGGGTGTTCAGCTTTGCCACCGCCGATGGCCCGGTCGCCTACCTGGCACGGACTCGCCTGGCCCCCCTGCTGCTGCCGAAGATCGCCGCCTTCGACCGTGCCCGGGAGTTTCTCTTTCGCACCGTGTCGCAGATCACCCTCAACTACCGGGGCATGCCCCTGAGCGCCGGCGGCGCCGGCCCGGTGCACGGCGGCGATCGCCTGCCCTGGGTCCGCGACGGCGAGCACGACAACTTCGACAGCCTCGATCACCTGGGCTGGCAGGTGCATGTCTACGGCGTCACCAGCAACGCGGTACAGGACTGGTGCGCCGAGCACCGGGTGCCGTTGCGCATCTTCGACTGGCGCTCGGCCCACGCCCACGCGGGGCTGGCGCGCAACGCCCTGTACCTGCTGCGCCCGGACACCTACGTGGCGCTGGCCGAACGCTCCGCCGACCCGCGGGTGCTGGAGCGCTATTTCCGCGAGCGCGAAATCTCCCCGCAGAACGGCGTGGCCAACCACAAACCGCGCTGATCCGGGCTCGGCGCACGCCGCCAGGGGCCTTAGAAGTCGGCCTTGACCGACAGGGTGAAGTTGCGTGGATCACCGTAGAAGTTGCCGAAGCCTTCGGTGCCGATGGTGGTGTAGTAGCGCTTGTCCAGCAGGTTGTTGCCGTTCAGCGCCAGGGACCAGGTGTCGTCGAGCCGATAGCCGATGCGCCCGTTCCAGATCGCGTAGCCGGCCTGGCTGATGTGCTTGCCGCTGGTGGGCGAGACTCGGTAATTGTCGCTTTGCGCGTTGACCCCGGCCCCCACGGTGAAGCGCTCCAGGGCGCCGCCCAGTTGGTAGTCGCCCCACACCCGCAGCAGGTGCCTCGGTACGTAGGAATTGAACGACTGGCCGTTCTTGCTGCTGTCGGCGTCCTCCAGGGTCTTGGTCTGGGTGTAGGTGTAGCCGGCCAGCACTTGCAGGCGCTCGATCACCTCACCGCTGAGTTCGGCTTCAAAACCCTGGGCCCGCACCTTGCCCGAGTTCAGCGAGCAGGTGCTGTCAGGGCAGGCCGGATCGTCCTGCTGCGCATCCTCCTGGATCGTGCGAAACAGGCTCAAGGCGCTGTTCAGGCGACCATCGAACCACTCGCCCTTGATTCCCGCTTCATAGCTCTTGCCCACCAGCGGCTTGAGGGACGCACCGTCCAGGGTCCGATAGCTGCCCTGGGGAGTGAAGATGCTGGAGTAGCTGGCGTAGGCCGTGAGGTTGTCAGTGAGGTCGTACAGCACCCCGGCGAACGGCGTGACCTCGCCGGTTTCCTTGGAACGGGCACTGCTTGGGGTGCGGGTGTCGCGCCAGTAGGCCACGGCATCGTTCTGCGACTTGTACCAGCTGACCCGGCCGCCCATGACCAGGGTCAGCGGGTCGGCCAGTTTCAGGCGCAGGGTGGAGTACAGCCCTTGCTGCTGGATCCGCAGATCGGATGGACCGCCACGGGAGGCGTTGCCCTCGTAGTAGCTGGCATCGGGCTTGGGCAGGTGGTGATCCGGGTCCAGCACGTTCTGCCGTTGCGGCAACACCGCGACGGCGTAGAAGTCGTCCTTTATCGAGCGACTGGCGTTGGCACCGAAGGTCAGCTCGTGCTCCTGGCCAAAGGCCTGGAAGCGCCCATCGACATAGGCGTCGAAACCGTAGTCCACCTGGTCGTAGTCATAGATGCTGCCCAGCATCAGGGTGCTGGAGCGGCTGGCACCGACCGGCACCGAGCCACTGGGGAAGGCGTACTCGATGTCCTGGGTATTGCGGCTGTAGACCCCAGCCACCTTCAGCGCCCAGTCGTCGTTGAGCTGCTGGCGCAGGTCGGCGAAATAGGTCGCGCGCTTGCTGCGCGAATTGTTCCAGGCGGTGTTCAGGCAGGTGGAACGGCCGAGCTTGAGGTCGCTGCCGTCGCTGTAGCGCGGCAGGCCGCCCCAGCACGGGCGCGAGTCGACGTCTTCATAGGCCATGCCCAGGCCCAGGGTGGTGGCGTCGCTGAGGTCGAAGTCCAGGGCGCCGTAGTAGACCTGGTCCTTGCGCTCGCCCAGGTCATAGAAATACTGCCGGGTCTGCTGGGTCACCACCGCTCGGCCACGAAGGGTGCCGGCGTCGTTCAACGGCCCGCCGGTGTCCACCTGGGCCCGGTAGTTGTCCCAGCTGCCGGCGGACATCGTCAGTTCGGTGTGGGGCGTGGCCTGGCCGCGCTTACGCACGAAATTCACCGAGCCGGCAGTGCCACCCGCGCCCTTGAGCATGCCGGCAGCGCCACGCAGGATCTCCACCCGGTCATAGAAGGCCATGTCGCTGCTGAAGCTGTCGGCCTGTACGTAGCTGCTGCCCATGTCCAGGGGCACGCCGTCGTACTGGTACTGGCCGGTCATGCGAAAGCCCCGGGAGTAGAAATACTTGCCGCCCATGGGCGAGTCGTAAAGGGTGATGCCCGGGGTCTTCTCCATCACTTGGTCGATGGTGTTGAGATTCTGGTCATCGAGCATCTTGCGGGTGATCACGGTCACCGACTGCGGGGTTTCCTTGAGCGAGTGCTGGCCCTTGCCGATGGTCACCGCACCGGTGGTGTAGGAGCCGGAGTACTCGGTGGTGGCGCCCAGTTCCTGGCCCTGTACCTGGGTGACGCCCAGCTCCAGGGCGCCGCTGCCCTGGGGCAGCGGGCGCAGCACGTAGCTGCCGTTGCTCTGCGCTTCGGCCTGCCAGCCACTGCCGGCGAGAATCCGCGCAAAGCCTTCCTGCACCCCGTATTCCCCCTTGAGCCCGGGCGAATGCAGGCCGGCGGTCTGCCGCGCATCGAAGGAAATCGCCGCCCCGGCGGCGCTGGCGTAACGGCTCAGCACCTCGGTGAGATCGCCGGCGGCAATGTCGAAGCGGCGCACGGCGCTCTGTTCGCTGGCCGCCACTGCGCTCAACGGCAGCAGTGCCGCCCCATGGACCGCCAGTGCACCGCAGAGCCCGAGCTTGATCGCCCGAGCCAACTTCGACTTGTGAACATCAGACATGCTTGGCCTTCCCCGCTAACGAAAATGAATCCACTGGGGGATAAGCCGGATCAGAACGGGCAAAAGTGCAAAGACCGGAATAATTATTTTTTACCGCTTGGTTTCAGCCGACGCGGCGCTGGGACACCCGCACCCAATAGCGCGTGTAGCGCTCGATACGCAGCGAGAAACCGCTCTCAAGCGCTGCCAGGGCGCGGTCGGTGTCATCGATGGGAAAGGCCCCTGAAATCCTCAGCCCGGCGATCTGCGGATCGCACTGCAGCACTCCGTGGCGGTAGCGCGACAGGTCGGCCAGCAAGTCCCCCAAGGGGCGGTCGAGGGCGATGATGCTGCCCTGGCGCCAGGCGCCCACCGACGCATCGTTGGAGCGCAGCGCAGCAAAGCCTGCAGCGCTGAACGCCAGTTGCTGGCCGGCCTCGACTCGACGCGGCACGCTACCGTTGCCCAGGCTGACCTGCACGCCCTGCTCCAGCACCGCCGCCCGATCCTCGTGTTCGTCGCTGCGCAACACGAAACGCGCGCCCTCGGCCTGGACCTCACCGTGGCGCGAGATGACCCGCAATGGCCTGTGCAACGCATCAACGCCAGCGCTCACCAGCATCTCGCCCCAGAGCAACTGCAACCGGCGCTGCTGACCGTCGAAAGTGACATTCACCGAGGTGTCGGTGTTGAGCAGCAATGCGCTGCCGTCCGCCAGGCGCACTTCGCGGCGCTCGCCGACCTGGGTCCGATAGTCCGCCAACAGTTGCTGGGCGCTGTCGCTGCGCCAGCCCAGCCAGCCCAGGGACCCGGCCGAGGCCAGCACCACCAGGTTGCGCATCAGCTCGCGGCGCGAACGCCCGGCCCCGCGCAAGGTCGGGCCGGCCAGGCCACCAGGCAGGGCCGACATCTGCTCGCCCAGTTGCTGCATGCGCTCCCAGGCCTGGCGATGCAGGGGGTCGGCGGCCAGCCACTCGCGCCAGGCCGCTTGCTCCTGTTCGCTCGCTGTGCCGGAGCGCAACTGCGCATACCAGCGCGCCGCGCCGCTGATGGCCTGGCGCTCGGCGACGCTCAGTTGCAGGCTGGCAAAACTCATGACAGCTGCATCCGCATCTGCATCAGGCAGCAATGCTCCATGGCCTTGGCCATGTAGTTGCTCACACTGCGTACGGAAATCTGCAGGCGCTCGGCGATCTGCTCGTAGGTCAGGCCATCGCACTGCGACAGCAGGAAGGCTTGCTTGACCTTGGGCCCCAGGCCATCCAGCAGACGGTCGATTTCCATCAACGCCTGGAACAGCACGCTCTGTTCCTCCGGCGACGGGTGCTCGCCCTCGGGCACCCGGGCCAGGGCTTCGAGGTAGGCCTGCTCCAGGGAGCGACGACGAAACAGATCGATCAACAGGCCCCGGGCAATGCGCGACAGGTAGGGCCGCGGCTCGCGGATGTCCTGCGCGTTACGGGCCTTGAGCACCCGCACGAAGGTGTCCTGGGCCAGGTCGGCGGCATCGAAGCCATTGCCCAGGCGCTGGCGCAACCAGCCCTGCAGCCAGCCATGGTGATGGGTATACAGATCGGTGACGGCGCAGCGCAGGGATAAGTCGTCGGCGGGCATGACAGTAAGGATTCATATTTGATAATGAATCGCATTGTCATGTAGAGGCGGAAGTCTTGGCAAGAGCCACGAACGCCGGGCGGCGTTCATGGCGGGACGCTTTGGGCAGGTGCGGGATCAGATCCCGGCCAGGGCCAGGTCCATGGCGAAGTAGGTGAAGATCAGATCGGCGCCGGCGCGCTTGATCGAACCCAGGCTTTCGCGCACCACCCGCTGCTCGTCGATGGCCCCGGCCTGGGCGCCGAACTTGATCATCGCGTACTCACCGCTGACCTGATACGCCGCCACCGGCAGGCGCGAGGCCTCGCGGATATCGCGAATGATGTCCAGGTAGGCCCCGGCGGGCTTGACCATCAGCGAGTCGGCGCCTTCCTGCTCGTCCAGCAGGGATTCGCGCACCGCCTCGCGGCGGTTCATCGGGTTCATCTGGTAGCTCTTGCGGTCGCCCTTGAGCGCACTGCCACCGGCCTCGCGGAACGGGCCGTAGAGCGCCGAAGCGAACTTGGTGGAATAGGCCATGATCGGCGTCTGGGTGAAACCGGCGGCATCCAGGGCCCGGCGGATGGCCTGGACCTGACCGTCCATGGCCGCCGAGGGCGCGATCACGTCGGCGCCGGCACGGGCCGCGGCCACCGCCTGCTTGCCGAGGTTGACCAGGGTCTGGTCATTGTCCACTTCATGGCCGTGCATCACGCCGCAGTGGCCGTGCTCGGTGTATTCGCAGAAGCAGGTGTCGGACATCACGATCATCTCCGGCACCGCGTCCTTGGCGATGCGCGACATGCGCGACACCAGGCCGTTTTCCTTCCAGGTATCGCTGCCGTCGCAGTCCAGATGGTGAGACACACCGAAGGTCATCACCGACTTGATCCCGGCGCGGGCGTAACGCTCGATCTCCCCGGCCAGCCTGGATTCCGGAATACGCATCACCCCGGGCATGCTCTTGATCGGCACGAAATCGTCGATTTCCTCCTCGACGAAAATCGGCAGCACCAGATCGTTGAGGGTGAATTCGGTTTCCTGGAACAGACTGCGCAGTTGTTCGGAGCGACGCAGGCGACGGGGACGGGCTTCTGGGAACTGGCTGGACATGATTTTTCCTAAGGCTGAGCGCGAAACAACACGAGCGATGACGAAAAAAGGCTGAAAGCTTATGCCCAGAGCGGCCGAGGTACAAACCCGCCGGACTCAAGAAAGCCTTGCGAAACCGGTAATAATCGCCGCCCAGCCCGCGATTCATGGGGTTGGCCCAGGTCCGCAGTTGACGGCCTGCGACCATCTGACGCAATGCAGAGGAGCAGCTGCAAGCTGCAAGCTGCAAGCTGCAAGTGCTGGACTTGCAGCTAGCAACTTGCCGCTAGCAGCTTGCCCTCAATACAAGTGACGGCAGCGCCACCAATCCACACCTCGTCGCCCACCTGCTCGACATCGATGACCCCGGCGCGGCCCATGCTCAGCCCCTGGCTGACCCGGTAGCGCGACGGCGCCAGCCCGGCGCCCAGCAGCCACTGGGCGATCCCGGCATTGAGGCTGCCGGTGGCCGGGTCCTCGGGCATGCCGTCGCCGGCGATAAAGGCCCGCACCTCGAACTGTGCGTCGGTGTCATCACGCTGCGGATCACAAGGCGCGATCACCCCGACGGCCAGGCCGATCAGCGCCGGATAGTCCGGTTGCAGATCCAGCACTTGCTGGCGCTCGGCGAGCATCACCGCCAGCCAGCCGGCACCATTGTCGACCCACTGCGCCCGCACGATGTCCCCGGCGTTCAGGCCCAGGCCACGGCATACCTGCTCCAGCACCTCGGGCTCCACCGGGCCGGACTTGAGCAGCGGCGGCGCGAGAAAGGCCAACTGATCGCCCTGACGGCGAATGCGCACCAGGCCGACTTCACACTCCTGAATGATCTCCTCGCCCTGGGGCACCCCACCGGCTTCGAGCCAGGCGTGGCAGCTGCCCAGGGTCGGGTGACCGGCGAAGGGTAGCTCCTGGAGGGTGGTGAAGATCCGCAGACGGTAGTCGGCGCGAGGGTCGCGGGGCTTGAGCAGGAAGGTGGTTTCGCTGAGGTTGGTCCAGGTGGCGAACGCGGCCATGCGCTCGGCGCTGAGATCGTCGGCGTCGAACACCACGGCCAAGGGGTTGCCCTTGAGAGGGGTGGCGCTGAAGACGTCGATTTGTTTGAAGTTCAGGGCGGGCATGGAGGGAGCCTGTGGTGTTTGTTTTTTTTGGGGGGTGAAGTGTACATATTCGTTACTGCGGGTGGGGCTGCTGCTGGTTCAGCTCTTACAGCGAGTCACTTTGAAAAGCCCCAAGTCACCAAAGGCTCCTGCCCCTCCACTCGGTGCCTGGCATAGCGAGGCATGCCCGAACTCCGGCATTGATCCGTGGGCCGCCGCACTGCCGGCCTGAGGATGAAATGGGGAGTACCTCCCCCACCTCCCGTAGGAGCTGGCTTGCCAGCGAAGGCGTCCTCCAGGGCGCTGCATGTCTTGCGGGCCTCTTCGCCGGCAAGCCGGCTCCTACAGGTAGCGCGTAAACGCGCTTGGCTCTTGCCCTTGATCTTCAGGCCCCTTCCCAGCCGGAGCGAGGGGCCCATGGAGGGGCAAGCGTTTTTGCTTACTTTTTGCTGGGCCGGCACTCCGGCGTTTGACAAAAGGGACTCGCCGTAAGGGCGAAACCCTAAGCAGCCGTTACCGCAGCACCGGATATGTACCCCCCTTCGCGCCCCCCCTTAAAAAACCACCTCAACCAACCTTGGGAATCTCCAACCCACGAATCACCGCCGGCCGCGCCACAAACTTGGCCAGCACCCGCTGCACCTCTGGGAAGCTATCAATCCCCACCAACCCGCCCGCCTCATAAAACCCGAGCAAATTGCGAATCCACGGAAAGGTCGCAATATCGGCAATGGTGTAGCGCTCGCCCATGATCCACTCGCGCCCCACCAGATGCTTGTCCAGCACTCCCAGCAACCGCTTGGCCTCGTTCACGTAACGCTCCAGCGGCCGCTTGTCCTCGTATTCCTTGCCGGCGAATTTGTGGAAGAACCCCACCTGCCCGAACATCGGCCCGATGCCGCCCATCTGGAACATCAGCCACTGCAGGGTTTCATAACGCGCCGCCGACTCCTGGGCCAGCAGTTGCCCGCTCTTGTCCGCCAGGTAGATCAGGATCGCCCCCGACTCGAACAGCGCCAGCGGCTGATCGCCCGGGCCGTGGGGATCGAGAATCGCCGGGATCTTGTTGTTCGGGCTGACGCTGAGGAACTCCGGGGTCATCTGGTCCTGGGTCTCGAAGCTGACGCGGTGCGCTTCATAAGGCAGGCCGATCTCTTCAAGCATGATCGAGACCTTGACCCCGTTGGGGGTCGGCAGGGAGTACAGCTGAATCCATTCGGGGAATTGCGCAGGCCATTTCTGGGTAACGGCAAAAGCGGAAAGATCGGTCATGACAGGCTTCCAATGACAGTCAAAGGGGGGCGCCACACAAGGCAACGGTCGAGGATTATCCGCCGGGTTTTCTTAAATCGGCAACACACCGTGGTTAGTCTGGCGCTGCATCGAACCAAACGCCGTCCAAGGACTCAGAAGCACTGCCTTCACCGGCCGTGATGACAGGGAATACACAGGTTTGTCAGCCTCCACCCTTGCGCTGAAGAAGCTCGCCATGCCCCTGTTACGCCATCTCAAGAACCGCGCCTACCTGCTGCTCCCGGCCGTGTTGCTGGGCAGCGTCTTGTCCCTGGAATCCAGCGCCAGCCGTGCACAACCGGCGGACGGCACCCAGACCCTGGTGTTCCTGCGCCACGCGGAAAAGCCCGCCGGCGGCCTCGGCCAGCTCAACTGCCAGGGCCTGAACCGGGCCCTCGACCTGGCCACGTTGCTGCCGGAAAAATTCGGCAAGGCGCAGTACGTGTTCGCCGCCGACCCGACGCGCAATGTCGAGGAAGGCGAGCAGGACAATTCCTACAGCTATATCCGTCCGTTGATGACCATCAGCCCCAGCGCGATCAAGCTCGGCCTGCCGGTGAACATCGACTTTGCCGCCAACGACACCAGCGACCTGGCGGACGAGCTACTGCACGACCGCTACCACAACGCGACCATCTACACCGCCTGGTCCCACGGTTACCTGCCGGAGCTGATCAACAAGGTCGCCGCCCAGGCCGTGGGCCAGAAGCGCCCGATCACCGAAGACTGGGCCTCCAACGACTTCGACTCGCTGTACGTGCTGACCCTGACCTGGCGCAACGGCAAGGCCAGCCTGCACAGCCAGAGCTACAAGCAAGGCCTGGACAACCGCGAGCAGGATTGCCCGAGCTGAAGGTTCCGGACTACACCCGCCCTCCGCCCCTGTAGCCGCTGCCGCAGGCTGCGAACGGCTGTGCAGCAGACGCGGCGCTCTTAAGGCCATCAGGTATTCGACAGGAGGTCGCCAGCGGCTACAGGCGCATGTCGCAGGTTGAGAAGTGCTCATCGGTTCGCGGCGCGCCGGCGCCAGCGGCTACAATTCGCGCTTATTGTCTTTGTGCGGAATTCCCTTCATGTCCAACCTCGCCCCCACCCAGCCCGCTCGCGGCTGGGCGTTCTGGTGCAAACCCCTGCTGTTCCTGATCATCGCCGCGGTCGGCCTGTATTACGTGAAGTGGTCGCCCTACTACCTCAAGGCCTTTGTCGCCGCCGACAGCCACAGCATTGGCGCGTCGATCCTCAACGACCAGCAAAGCTCGCCCTGGAGCGCGGCCCTGGCCTATTCCCAGGTGTACTTCCTGGCCATCTGGAAGGCGGCGGTGCTGGCGGTGATCTTGGGTTCCTTGCTGCAGGTGCTGATCCCCCGGGATTGGCTGCTGCGCCTGTTCGGCCGCGCCGGCTTCGGCTCGACCCTGCGCGGCGGGCTGTTCGCCTTGCCGGGCATGATGTGTTCCTGCTGCGCCGCGCCGGTGGCGGCGGGTCTGCGCCGGCAGAAGGTCTCGGTGGGCGCGGCGCTGGCGTTCTGGATCGCCAACCCGGTGCTCAACCCGGCGACCCTGGTGTTCATGGGCTTTGTTTTGGGCTGGGGCTTTTCCGCCTTGCGCCTGGTGGCGGGCATCGTCCTGGTGCTGGGCGTGTCGCTGATCGCACAACGCATCGCCGGCCCGGAAAAACTGCCGGAAGCTGCGGTGGACGCGGTGGTTGAAGCCAGCACGCTGAACGATCAGCCGTTCCTGCTGCGCTGGGGCAAGACCTTGTGGCAGTTGTTCTGGAGCACCATCCCGATCTACATCCTCGCCGTGCTGGCGCTGGGCGCGGCGCGGGTCTGGCTGTTCCCGCACATCGACGGCGCCATGGGCGACAGCCTGTGGTGGCTGGTGCCTCTGGCGATTGCCGGAACCCTGTTCGTGATCCCGACGGCGGCGGAAATCCCCATCGTCCAGACCATGATGACCCTGGGCCTGGGCACCGGGCCGGCAGTGGCCCTGCTGATGACCCTGCCGAGCATCAGCCTGCCGTCGCTGCTGATGCTGCGCAAAGACTTCGATGCCCGGGTGCTGGTGACCGTGGCCGTGCTGACCATGCTGGTGGGGATTGTCTGCGGCCTGATTGGTGCGGCGGTGCTGTAGAACCCTGTTTATTGTCTTGAAACACATTGGTCAGGGAATGCCGCTCCCGAAACCAGAGTTTTCGCTTTGTTTTGTAAGGCTTGTCCGAGAGAATCGCCAACGCCTTTGAGCGGCTTGTGCCCTTGGTTTTCGTCAGGCAGTCTCCCCCGGTCGCTGCACCATGAGCGACTCGGATGTGGAAGTCCGGAAGGGTCATAGGTACAACGCTTCAACGCGCCTGCCGACGCTTTGCGCCTGCGGATACGTGTTATGGCGGCCATGCGTGGGGCACCTTCGGGTGCGCCGGGTTTTGGGTACCAAAAGACTCCCCGGTCTTCCACACCCACGCACGGCTGCCACCCTCTCGTGTGGAAGCGAGACCGGCGGCTCTACTTAACCTTAGAGTCGTAGGTACCCCAATGAAAAAGCTCGTCCCCGATCCACCCCGCCCACTACGCGATCCCGAGCTGGATCGCGCCAACGCCAACCTGCTCGCCGCACTGAAACCTACCCAGGCCCGCCCGTTCGGCCTGCGCGATGCCCAGGGCAATGCCCTGTTCAGCGTGCAAGCTGGGGTCAATGCCGAAGAGGCCCTGCTGCACGTCGCCCTGCTGCTCAAGTGCGCCGAGGAGGTGTCCGATGAAATCACCGAGCGCGCCAGCGGCATCGAACGCGGCCTGATCTGGTCCATGGTGCATTCCGTGGAAATGGCCCGGGCCGTGGTCGAGGCCTTGCTCGACCGTCCACGCCCTGCCGGCTGACGCCTGCGAATACCGCGCGCTCGGGTGCTGCGAGCGCGCGGTTGATTGAGCGCTAGCGCGATGGCGGCTGGCGCTGGCGCAGGTAATCGAGCACGGCGGCGTGGTCGCCCACGAATTCGATGCGCGCGCCCTTGCTCTCGCGCTGGTAGGCGTACATCGGGTCGTAGTATTCACCCAGAAGGCCTTCGATCCAGGCCCGATGCAGTTCCACGTCGCCGCTGCGCAGCTGTTCGGCCAGGGCCGCTTCCATCAGCAGCAACAGGCGCTGGTGACGCTCGCCCCCCAGGCGCTTGTGGATCTTGTTCAGGCTTTCCAGCAGGCGTTCGGCAAACAGGGCGAAACCTTCTTCGCCGTGCACCGCAACGAACTCGGCGCAGAGGTTAACCACGTAGTCGTCGAGGATGCGCTGCACCCGGTTGGCCAGGCTGTCTTCCAGCCAGACCATGGGGAACCCCTGCATGCCCTGGTGCAGCGACAAGGGCAAGGCGCAGCTGCCGATCATGCGGTTCTCGTCTTCGAGGACAAAAGCCCGCACCCCGCGATGGCGCTTTTTCAGCAGGTCCACCGCCAGGCGGTTTTCAAAATCGATGTTGCTCGGCTGCCCGGTGGCGCGGCGGCCAAAGCTGGAGCCGCGATGGTTGGCGTGGCCTTCCAGGTCCAGGGCGTTGTCCAGTTGGCCCAGGAGTTCGGTCTTGCCGGTGCCGGTCATGCCCCCCAGCAGGACGAAATCGCACTGCTGCACCGCCTGTTCGGTGGTGTCCAGCAGGAAGCTGCGCATGGCCTTGTAGCCGCCGCCGACTCGCGGGTAGTCGATGCCTGCTTCCTTGAGCCATTGCTGGACGATCTGCGAGCGCAGGCCGCCACGGAAGCAGTACAGCAGGCCATCGGGATGGGCCTTGGCAAACTCGGCCCAGGCCTGGACGCGCTGGGCCTTGATGTCGCCGGACACCAGTTGATGCCCAAGCACGATGGCCGCCTGCTGGCCCTGCTGCTTGTAGCAGGTGCCGACCCGCTGGCGTTCCTGGTCGGTCATCAGCGGCAGGTTGAGCACCCCGGGAAAGGCGCCCTTGATGAATTCGATCGGCGCCCGGGTGTCCATCATCGGCCGGTCGTTGAGGAAGATCTCGCGGTAATCGGTGCAGTCCACGGACATCAGAACACCTCGACCGCGTGACTCTGTCGCTCTACCAGCTCGCCAATCGGCGCCAGTTCCAGGCCCAGCTCCGCCGCCAGGGCGAGGAACTCGGCATTGCCTTCAGGCGTCACCGCCACCAGCAGGCCGCCGCTGGTCTGTGGGTCGCAGAGCACGCGTTTGTGCAGCTCCTGGATTCGGCCGATTTTCTCGGCGTAGCTGCTGTAGTTGCGCAAGGTGCCGCCGGGCACACAGCCCTGGTCCAGGTAGTACTCGACCCCCGGCAGGCGCGGCACGCGGTCGTAGTGAATCTGTGCGGTGAGGCCGCTGCCGTCGGCCATTTCCACCAGATGCCCGAGCAGGCCGAAACCGGTGACATCGGTCATCGCGGTCACCCCTTCGAGCTTGCCAAAACGCGCGCCGGGCTTGTTCAGGGTGCACATCCAATCGCGGGCCAGGCCGATGTCGGCGTCGCGCAGCTTGCCCTTTTTCTCGGCGGTGGTGAGCACGCCGATCCCCAGGGGTTTGGTCAGGTACAGCAGGCAACCGGCGGTGGCGGTGTCGTTGCGCTTCATGAAGCGTTTTTCCACCAGCCCGGTCACCGCCAGGCCGAAGATCGGCTCCGGCGCGTCGATGGAATGGCCGCCGGCCAGGGGAATGCCCGCCGCGTCGCACACCGCACGGCCGCCACGGATCACTTCCCGGGCGATTTCCGGGGCCAGCACGTTCACCGGCCAGCCGAGAATGGCGATGGCCATCAGCGGATCGCCGCCCATGGCGTAGATATCGCTGATGGCGTTGGTGGCGGCGATGCGGCCGAAGTCGAAGGGGTCGTCGACGATGGGCATGAAAAAGTCGGTGGTGGAGACCACCCCGCGTTCTTCATCAATGGCGTAGACCGCCGCGTCATCGCGCGAGGCGTTGCCGACCCACAGCTTGGGGTCGAGGTTCTGTGCCCCGCTGCCGGCCAGGATCACCTCCAGTACCTGGGGGGAAATCTTGCAGCCGCAGCCGGCTCCGTGGCTGTACTGGGTCAGGCGAATCGGCTCGCTCATGGGGCACCTCGTCAAGTCTGGGACCGGGATTCTAGCAGAGCCCTCAGGCACTGGGCCGAGGTGTGCCCTGGTGGAACAGCATCTGCCAGCGCCCTTCGCGGCAGCGCCACAGCGAACTGCGCCAGGCGCTGCTGGCCGCGCGTCCGCCAGCTGCGGCGTTATTGCACAGGTAGGTGACCTGGGCCAGATCGGGCGCCAGAGGCAGCAGCGAAAACTCACTGATACGGCGCTCGATAAACACCTGCTGGGGCAGGCTTTGCAGCACCTGGGCCTTGTTCCAGCGCCCGCCACTGGCACCGAACTCGAAAAAGTCGTCGGCCAGCAAGGCGTCCAGCACCTGGCGATCGCCACGAACCTCCGCCTGTTGCAGGCTGGTTTCCAACTCCAGCAAGACTTTATGCAAAGCCGTGCTCCACCTCAGCAGAAAAATCCAGCGCCGGACTTTAGCAGCGCCCCGCTTTTGCGCACACCACCCCCTGCCCGGGCACTTTTTTTACTGGAGCACCATCTTCCGAGGCGTTTCCGGTTGTTTTTCAACTGCCTATTTCAAGTTGGTACGTCATGTGCAAACGTTTGCGGGTTGCAATTTTGTGGGTGTTCGCCACCGCCATGCGCGAGAGCGGACATCAGGGACTTCACACCGCAAGAACAGGGACTTTCCATGCACAACCGCTTCCCGCGTTTCGTTTTCCGTCGCCGATGGGCTGTTTCCCTCGGGCTGGCCGGCGTTACGGGTCTACTCAGCAGCACCGCGCTGGCCCAATCGCCCCCGCCGGACGAGTCGGCCCAGGGCGAAAGCCTCAGCAGCGACGTACAGCCGGCCAAGCCCGGGGCCTACCTCTCCGACTGGTACAACCAGGACCTGATGCTGATCGGCAGCAAGGACATCAGCTTCGGCCCGCGTCCGGCGGACGACGTCTACCTGGAATACGAATACTTCGGGCGCAAGGGCCCCTTCGAGCTATATGGCTACATCGACCTGCCGAAGATCCTCGACATCGGCAACAGCCACGACAAGGGCATCTGGGACCACGGCTCGCCGCTGTTCATGGAGCATGAGCCGCGGATCTCCATCGACTACCTGGCCGGCCGCAGCCTGGCCATCGGTCCGTTCAAGGAGTGGTACGTGGCCTTCGACTGGATCTACGACCACGGCAGCCGCACCGCCAACCGGGCCAATACCCTGTACAGCGGCCTGGGCACCGACATCGACACCCATTCGCGGGTCAGCCTCTCGGCCAACTTCTACGGCCGCTACCAGTGGGAAAACTATGGCGCCAGCAATGAGTACTCCTGGGACGGCTACCGCGCCCAACTGAAGTACATCGTGCCCATCGACACCTTCAGCAACGGCGCCTCGCTGACCTACATCGGCTTCACCAATTTCGATTTCGGCTCCGACCTGCACAAGGACAACCCGGCGCGCACCGCCAATGCCACGGTGGCCACCAACGTGCTGCTGTATTCCTTCACCCACCTGCGCTTCACCCTGGTGGGCCGCTACTTTCACAACGGCGGCAACTGGGAGGACGGCAGCGTGCTGAACTTCGGCGATGGCGAGTTCCGCGCCCGCTCCAATGGCTGGGGCTATTACGCCGGGGTCGGCTATCAGTTCTAGGAGCAGTTGCAAGCGGCAAGCTACAAGCGGCAAGTCAGAGCAGTGCGATGAATTGCCATCTGTATCAGGCAGGATAAGCGCCGGTTAACGGCAGTCATGGAGGTTGTATGCGTGGGATTAAAAAGGGTTCGTGGGTATTGGGTTTGGGCGCGCTGATGGTCAGCGGTGCTTGGGCCAATGAGGCGCCGATCAGGCCCAAGGTGGTGCTGATCAGCATGTTCGCGCCGGAAGCGCAGCACTGGATCGAGCGCCTGGAGCTCAAGCGTGAGATCCGCCTGCCAGGGCTGGCGGCGGAGTATCCGGTGATTCGTTGCAACGACCGGGAGGTGTGTCTGCTGACCACCGGCATGGGCCAGACCAATGCCGCGGCCTCGACCCTGGCGCTGGCCCTGTCGCCGAAGTTCGACCTGCGTAAAAGCTATTTCCTGATTGCCGGGATCGCCGGCATCAGCCCGCACCACGGCACTATCGGCACAGCGGCCTGGGCCCATTACCTGGTGGAATTCGGCACCCAGTGGGAAATCGATTCGCGGGATGCGCCCAAGGGCTGGCCTACCGGCTACCTGGGGATCAACACCAAGAGCCCGGATGAAAAGCCGCCCCTGGACTACAAGACCGAGGTCTTCGAACTGAACCCCAAGCTCCAGGCCAAGGCCTTCGCCCTGAGTCATAAGGTGAGCTTGAGCGAGAGCAAGGAATCGGCGGCCTGGCGCCTGAAATACCCCAAGGCCCCGGCCAACCAGCCGCCGGTGGTGACCCGCTGCGACACCCTGGCGGGCAACACCTGGTTTTCCGGTACTCGGCTGAGCGAGCGGGCCGAGGTCTGGACCCGCCTGCTGACCGACAACAAAGGCACCTACTGCACCACCCAGCAGGAAGACAACTCCACCTACGAAGCCTTGCTGCGGGCCAGCCGCGAGGGCCTGGTGGACATCCAGCGCCTGGCGGTGCTGCGCGCCGGCTCCGACTTCGACCGCCCGGCGCCGGGGGCCAGCGAAGTGGACAACCTGCTCAAGTACGCCGACCAGGGTGGCTTTGTCCCGGCCCTGGAGAACCTGTATCGAGCCGGCAACCCACTGGTGCAGGACATCCTCGACAACTGGTCGGCCTGGGAAACAGGCGTCCCCGAAGCCTGAACCCCCAACCCCACCCCCCGTAGGAGCCGGCTTGCCGGCGAAGGCGGTCTCAGGGGCCTCTCCGCTGGCAAGCCAGCTCCTACGGGGCGCAGGCGCATCGTGGGTGCTCAGGGGATGAGGATGACCTTCTCGCCGCGCCCCTGGTTCACTTCGGCGTAGCGCTCCAGGCCTTGCTCCAGGGGCGATTCGACCAAGCCTTCCGGCAGCGGCAACTGGCCTTCGTCGAAGTAGCGGCCGAACTGTTCCAGCATCGCCGCGCACGCCTCGACCCCGTACAGCAGCGAGTTGATGCCCACCACCGAGCCGCCCTTGCGGTACAGGGCCAGGGCCGGCAGTTGCACCTGACCGTCCAGCGGCGCGGCAATGATGGCGATGCGGCCAAAGGCGGCCAGGGCCGGCACCGAGGCCGGTAGCCAGAAACCGGTGGTGTCGAAGATCACCTCGGCACCGCCGGGGTGCACCTCCTCCACCTGGGCCGCCAGGGTTTCCGGCTGCTCCAGATGCAGGGTCGGGTAGCCCTGGGCTTCAAGCGCCTGAACCTGCTCCGCCCGCCGCGCCGCCGCCAGCACCCGGGCCCCGCGCACCTTGGCCAGGGCCAGGGCCGCCGTGGCTACCGCACCACCGCCGATCACCAGCAGTCGGGTGCCGGTGGTCACACCGCTGCGCTCCAGGGCATCCCAGGCGGTGGTGTACGGCACCCCGAGGCTCGCGGCCTGGGCAAAGCTCAGGTGCCGTGGCTTGCGGGCCACGCCCTTGGCCGCCAGCACGACATATTCGGCATGGCTGCCATCGGCAAAGAACCCCAGCTCCTTGCCGGTGCCCCAAACCTCCTGACCGATCAGCTCGGCCGGGCCCTGCTCCACCACTCCGGCGAAATCCCGCCCGGGAATCCGCGGCAGCGTGGTGTAGGGAAAGCGCCCAAGCACGTTCTTCACGTCGCTGGGGTTGAGGCCCGCGGCCTGGATGCGGACCAGGACCTGGCCGGCGCCCGGCGCCGGTGTGGCAAGGTCCACCACCTGCAGGGCGGCAAGATCACCGGTTGCGGAAAATTGCAGTGCTTTCATTGTCGGTTCCATGGGTCAGGGGGAAAGAAAAAGTGCCTGTTCAGGACAGCCAACTGCTCAAGAGCTGACGCCCCAGCGGCCACAACTGCTCGCCGCCGAGCATGCCCAACAGGCCCACCAGGGCAATGGCCGGCGGTGCCGGGGAACGCACCTGCAAGGCGCCGTACAGCAGGCCGACCAGCAGACCGGCGGCCAGGGAAATCAGGTAGTTCATGTCGCGCTCCAGAAGCCGTGGCATCCGTGCCGGGGTGATGTGGCGTGTGCGACAAAGTCTAGGTGGCGAGCGCTTGCGGCATCGGTCAAGTGCTTCAGGATTTCGGCCAAAGCGAAACCCGGGCGGTCGCTTGGCTGGCGTCCGCCTGATACACCTCGTGGGCTCTTTGGATCTTCGCGTCGTCTTCGCAGCCTGCGACAGCGGCTACACCTGGCTCGCGGCGGCGTACTGGGAAGGCGCGACACCCAGTTCGCGACGGAACATGTCGCTGAAACTGCCGGGGGAATAGCCCAACTCGCGGGCAATGCGGCTCACCGGTACGCCCTGGATCAGCTCCGCAGCCGCGGTGGCCAGTTGCACCTGCCGCCGCCATTCGGCGAACCCCAGGCCCAGCTGTTCCTTGAACAGCCGTGCCAGGGTACGCACGCTGGCCCCCGCCGCGTCGGCGTGCTGTTCAAAGGAAATGGCCAGGGACGGCGCCGCCATCACCGCCTGGCACAGGCTGCTCAGGCGCCGGTCGGAGGCGTCCGGCAGGGCAATCTTCAACAGCGAGCGGCGGGCCCTGCGCAGTTCCAGCAGGGCCAGCCCCACCAGCGCCTCGTAGTACTCCGGCTGCGGTGGGTCGAGCTCCACCAGGCGCACGATGAGCTCGCGCAGCAGGTTGTCCACCTGCAACACCTGGACGCCGGGATCCAGGGTCGCCGCCAGGGACGGGCGCAGGTAGATATTGCGCATCTGCAAATCGCTGACCACGCGAATCCCGTGGCTGACCCCAGGGGGCAGCCAGACCGCGCGCTGCGGCGGCACCACCAGGGCCTCCTGGGGTGTCTCGACCCACATCACCCCGCTCATGGCGTAGAGCAACTGGCCCCAGTCGTGCTGATGGGGCTCGATGAACAAGCCGCGCGGATACGTACGCGCCAGGGGTTGCACCGGGATCGCGGGGTCACTGAGGTCGGGAGGTGTGGCGAGGGCCATGGCAAGGTCGCGGCAAGTCGGCGGGCGCCCATGGTAACCAGCCACCGTGGATGCCGCCAAGCGGCGCCGCGGCCCGCATCCACACGGGGCTCAAGCCCGCAGCCCGGCCCTGGCACCCTGGCGGCGAGCGCAGCCTCGGAAGATGACCGTCGGTAGCCCGGCGGGACAATTCGAGTGAATTTTTCCGCCACGCCAGAATCACTAAGGCATCACAGGGAGGAATAACGGCTTTATGAATAACGCAAAACTTTTCGTCATCGAATACACCCTCCACGGCGCGCCCAAGTCCTTCATCATCCGCCAGGAAAAGATGGACAACGCCGAGGCCTGGCACTGGGCCAGTTGCGACGCAGGCGTGGGTCGGATCGGACGTTTCGGCCGTGAACGGGTGAAGAAGACCAGCAAGCCCATGGCGGAAAAACTCGGCATCGAGAACGTCACCTGGCGCCCTTCGGTCTAGGCCCTGCCGGTGGGGGTGGAGCTCTGGGGCTCCACCCGCCACAGCCGCGTCAACCGTGGGCGCCCTTGGCGCATTTGCAGCCCTCGGTGGAAGCGCAAGGTTCACCGTGGGCGTGATGGTCGGCGCACGCCTGGCAGCAGTAGTGCTTACCGTGACGGACAATCGAATGGGCTCCAAGCTTGCAGGTGCAAGCCGGACAGGCACAGGTTTGATTGGACATGGCAGTGTTCCTCGTGAACGGCCTTCTGATGAGACCCGAACAGCGCAGCGCCTGAAACAGCGGCGCGCAGCGCAGGGTTCGAGCACTTAAAAAGGTTAGGCCAATCCGCGCCCCTCACCCGGCCACGAGCGACTAAAGTGGTTCAGCCAGCGCAAGCGCGGACGGACGGACACCAGGCCCGCTGATGCTGCTGTCGCGACCTGATAAAAACCACACAAGGTCCCCAGTCGCCATGACCATGCTCTACGACGAACGCCTCGACGGCGCCCTGCCCGAAGTCGACCGCCAGGCCCTGATCCAGGCTCTACGCCAAGAACTTCCGGAACTGGAACTGCTGGACCAGCCAACCCAGCTCAAGCCCTACGAGTGCGACGGCCTCAGCGCCTACCGCAGCACGCCGATGCTGGTGGCCCTGCCCCGGCACCTGGATCAGGTGCAACGCATCCTGCAGATCTGCCATGCGCAACGGGTGCCGGTAGTGGCCCGGGGCGCCGGCACCGGCCTGTCCGGCGGCGCCCTGCCCCTGGAGAATGGCCTGCTGCTGGTGATGACGCGCTTCAAGGACATCCTGCAGATCGACCCCGCCGCGCGTTGTGCCAGGCTCCAGCCCGGGGTGCGCAACCTGGCGATATCCCAGGCCGCCGCGCCCTTTGGCCTGTACTACGCCCCCGACCCGTCTTCGCAGATCGCCTGCTCGATTGGCGGCAACGTCGCGGAAAACGCCGGCGGCGTGCACTGCCTGAAATACGGTCTGACCGTGCACAACCTGCTCAAGGTCGAGATGCTCAGCATCGACGGCCAGCCCCTGACCCTGGGCAGCGAGGCCCTGGATTCGCCGGGCTTCGACCTGCTGGCGCTGTTCACCGGCTCCGAGGGCCTGCTGGGGGTGATCACTGAGGTCACGGTCAAGCTGCTGCCCAAGCCGCAGATCGCCAAGGTGCTGCTGGCGGCCTTCGACTCGGTGGAAGCCGCCGGCCGCGCGGTGGCCGAGATCATTGCCGCGGGGATCATCCCCGGCGGCCTGGAGATGATGGACAACCTGGCGCTGCGCGCCGCCGAAGACTTCATCCACGCCGGTTACCCGGTGGACGCCGAAGCCATCCTGCTGTGCGAACTGGACGGCGTGGAAGCCGATGTCCACGACGACTGCCAGCGGGTGCGCCAGGTACTGCAACGAGCCGGCGCCAGCGAGGTGCGCCAGGCCCGCGACGAAGCCGAGCGCGTGCGCTTCTGGGCCGGGCGCAAGAATGCCTTCCCGGCGGTGGGGCGCCTGGCGCCGGACTACTACTGCATGGACGGCAGCATTCCCCGGCGCCAGCTACCAGAAGTGCTGCGGGGCATCGCCCGCCTGGCCGACGAGCACCAGTTGCGGGTGGCCAACGTGTTCCATGCCGGCGACGGCAACATGCACCCGCTGATCCTGTTCGACGCCAACCAGCCCGGCGAGCTGCAACGGGCCGAGGCCCTGGGCGGCAAGATCCTCGAACTGTGCGTGGCGGTGGGCGGCAGCATCACCGGCGAACACGGTGTGGGCCGGGAGAAAATCAACCAGATGTGCGCCCAGTTCAACCACCACGAACTGAACCTGTTCCACGCCATCAAGGCAGCCTTCGATCCCCACGGCCTGCTCAACCCCGGAAAGAACATCCCGACCCTGCAGCGTTGCGCGGAGTTCGGCGCCATGCACATCCACCACGGGCAACTGCCCTTCCCCGAACTGGAGCGCTTCTGATGAGCACGGACAGCGACTTCGATGCCGTAGAGGCGTTGCTGGAGCAGGTGCGCGACGCCCTGCAGAACAACACCCCGCTGCGTATCCAGGGCGCCAACAGCAAGGCCTTTCTCGGCCGTGAATGCGCCGGGGAAATCCTCGACACCCGCAGCCATCGCGGCATCGTCAGCTACGACCCCACCGAGCTGGTGATCAGCGTCCGAGCCGGCACCCCGCTCAGCGAGTTGCACGCCACCCTGGAGGCCGCCGGGCAGATGCTGCCTTGCGAGCCGCCATCCTTCGGCGCCGGCGCCACCGTCGGCGGCATGCTCGCCAGCGGCCTGTCCGGGCCGCGTCGGCCCTGGGCCGGCGCGGTGCGGGATTTCGTTCTCGGCACCCGGATCATCAGCGGCAGCGGCCAGCACCTGCGCTTTGGCGGCGAGGTGATGAAGAACGTCGCCGGTTATGACCTGTCGCGGCTGATGGCCGGCAGCTACGGCTGCCTGGGGCTGATCACCGAAGTCTCGCTGAAAGTCCTGCCCAAGCCCCGGCAATGCCTGAGCCTGAGCCTGGAAATGGACCGCCAGCGCGCCCTCGCGCAACTGGCCGAATGGGGCCAGCAGCCCCTGCCGATCAGCGCCGCCTGCCATGACGACGAGCGCCTGCACCTGCGCCTGGAGGGCGGCGAAGGCTCGGTGGCGGCGGCCCATGAGCGCCTGGGCGGCGAGCCCCTGGAGGCGGGCTACTGGAGCCTGCTCAATGAACAGCAACTGGCGTTCTTCGACCCTGGCCCGCCGCTGTGGCGCCTGTCGCTGCCGCACAACACGCCGCTGCTGGCCCTGCCCGGCGAACAACTGCTGGACTGGGGCGGCGCCCAGCGCTGGCTGAAGACCGATGCCACGGCCGCCGAGATCCGCGCCGCGGTCAGCGCCGTCGGCGGCCACGCCAGCTGCTACAGCCACGGCCTGCAGGACAGCCCGTTCCAGCCCCTGGCGCCGACCCTGCTGCACTACCACCAACGGCTCAAGGCGCAGCTGGACCCGCAAGGGATCTTCAACCCCGGCCGACTCTACGCGGAGCTCTAGACCATGCAGACCACCCTCAGCCCCGAAGCCCGGCAACTGCCCCGGGCCGCCGAAGCCGAGCGCATCCTGCGCAGCTGCGTGCACTGCGGCTTCTGCAACGCCACCTGCCCCACCTACCAGTTGCTGGGCGACGAGCTGGACGGTCCGCGAGGCCGCATCTACCTAATCAAGCAGGTGCTCGAAGGCGCCCCGGCCACCTCCCAGGCCCAGCAGCATCTGGACCGCTGCCTGACGTGTCGCAACTGCGAGAGCACCTGCCCGTCCGGGGTCGACTACCACAACCTGCTGGACATCGGCCGCGCCGTGGTCGACGCCGCTGTACCCCGCCCCGCCGGCCAGCAACTGCTGCGCCATGGCCTGCGGGCCCTCTGCGCCAACCCGCAGCTGTTCAAGGCCCTGATCCAGGGCGGCAGCCGCCTGCGCCCGCTGCTGCCCCAGGCGGTGCAGGACAAGCTGCCGCGCCAGTTGCCCACGGCCAAGCCGCGCCCCGCCCCACGGCATGCGCGGCGCGTGCTGTTGCTCGAAGGTTGCGTGCAGCCGGGGTTGTCGCCCAACACCAATGCCGCCACGGCGCGGGTCCTGGATCGCCTGGGCATCAGCGTGCAACCGGTCGACGCGGCCGCTTGCTGCGGCGCCGTGGACTATCACCTGAACGCCCAGGACACCGGCCTGCAGCGCGCCCGGCGCAACATCGACGCTTGGTGGCCGTACCTGCAACAGGGCGCCGAGGCGATCGTCCAGACCGCCAGCGGCTGCGGCGCCTTCATCAAGGACTACCAGCACCTGCTGGCCCATGATCCGGCCTACGCGGCCAAGGCCCGGCAGGTCAGTGCCCTGGCCCGGGACCTGGTGGAAGTGCTGCGCGACGAACCCCTGGAACAGCTCGGCGCCCACAGCGAACAGCGTCTGGCCTTCCACTGCCCCTGCACCCTGCAGCACGCGCAAAAGCTCGGCGGCGCCGTGGAAAGCCTGCTGCAACGCCTGGGCTTCCACCTCACCGCCGTGCCCGACAGCCACCTGTGCTGCGGCTCGGCGGGCACCTATTCACTGACCCAGCCAGCGCTGGCGCGACAACTGCGGGACGACAAGCTGCGGGCCCTGGAAAGCGGCCGGCCGGACCTTATCGTCACCGCCAACATCGGCTGCCAGAGCCACCTGGATGGCGCCGGCCGCACCCCGGTCCGCCACTGGATCGAAGTGCTGGACTAAGCGGCAAGCGGCAAGCTTCAAGCTTCAAGCTTCAGGCTTGCGGCTTGCGGCTTGCGGCTTGCGGCTTGCGGCTTGCAGCTTGCAGCTTATGGCTCCGATACATGAACAGCAGCGCCAGGGCCAGGCACAGCATCGCCAGCAGGCGGTTGGACGACAGCTCGATGGCCGGGTTGCCGAACCAGCCGAAGTTATCGATCAGCATGCCCATGCCCAACTGCCCGAGAATCACCGCCACCGTGGCCACAGCGGCGCCCACCCGCGGCACCGCGCCGACCATCACCAGCATGTAGACCACGCCGAACAAGGCGCCACAAAGCTGCCATTTCGGCGCCTGAAGCAACGTCATGGCCTGGGGCGGCTGGAAAAACACAATCAGCAACCCGGTGATCAGGGCGCCCACGGCAAAGGTCAGCAGGCTGCTGCGCAGCACCCCGACGCTTGCTCCCAGGCGGCCATTGATCGCCGCCTGCACACTCAGCAGCGCACCGGCGGCCACCACCACGACCAGCAATAGAAACAGATTCATCTTCAACCTCGGGCCATCAGGATCAGTGCGACGACAATCAGCGCCAGGGCCAGCCCGCGCTCGGCATCGAGCGGTTTGCGGGCACTGCCGAACCAGCCGTAATGGTCGATCAGCACGCTTTTGCCGACCTGCCCGGAGAGGATCGCGATCATGGTCATGGCAATGCCGATATGGGGCGTGGCCAGGGTCAGCACCACCACGTAGATCGGCCCCAGCACCCCGCCGAGCAACTGCCAGCGCAGCAACTGGCTCAGGGCCGGCCCCGGCTGTGGACCGCTGAACAACAGCAGCAGAGACAACAGCGCTGCACCCACGCCGAAGATGCTCAGGGTGGCCCACAGATGCCCGACCTGAGCGCCCAGCGGACCGAGCAGACCGGCCTCCACCGACAGGCCCATGCCGGCCAGGATCACCAGCGGCAAGAGCATCAGGCGCTGCCAGCCGGCGCGGGATTCAGTGACCGGCGCCAGGTTTGGCAGCGCGGGTTCGACAACATCGGAAGACATGCAACACCTGCCTGAGATCAAGAAACGGCGGGCATTATCGATTGCACGAGCTTTGCGATAAATGCCAGCATGCTGACAACTCTTTTGCGTAAAACGCACAGCAGGATTCCTCCATGCAAGGCTTCAACGACCTCGGTTTCAAGGCCCTGCGCCTGTTCATCGCGGTGCTCGACCAGGGCAGCTTCTCGGCCGTGGCGCGCCGCGAGGGGCTGGCGCCCTCGTCCATCTCGCGGCAGATCCAGCTGATGGAACAGGCCCTGGGCCAGCAGTTGCTCTATCGCCACACCCGCGCCGTCAGCCCCACCGAGGCCGGGCGCCTGCTGGGCCACCATGCGCGGCGGGTGCTAGCGCAATGGGAAGAAGCCGAACAGGCGCTGCAGGAACAGCAGGACGAACCCGCCGGGCTGGTGCGAATCAACGCTCCGGTGGTGTTCGGCCAGCGGCACCTGTCGCCCTGGCTTGGCGAACTGCTGGGCCGCTACCCCAAGCTGCAACTGGACATCCAGCAGACCGACAACTACATCGATCCCTTGCAGGACGGCACCGACCTGCTGTTTCGCATCGGCACCCTGGAAGACTCCTCGATGCAGGCCCGCCTGCTGGCCCCGCAGCGCTACCGGGTGGCGGCCAGCCCGGCCTACCTGGCGCGGCATGGCACACCGCAACACCCGGAACAGCTACGAGGGCACCAGTGCCTGGCCTACAAGGGCGAGAGCGGCCAGCAGCGCTGGTTCTTCCGCCAGGGGCGGGAAGACTGGACGCCCTACAGCGTCAAGGGCCCGCTGACCGGCAACCACGCCGACACCCTGACCCAGGCCGCCGAACAGGGCCTGGGGCTGGTGATGTTTCCTTCCTGGCTGATTGGGCAAGCCCTGCACCAGGGCCGCCTGGTGGCGCTGTTCGAAGACTTCGAGGTGGCCACCAGCCTCGAACCGCAACAGATCGCCGCCCTGTGGCCCGGCAGCCGCCGGCTGTCGGTGAAAGTGCGTACCGTGATCGACTTCTTCGTCGAGAAATTCGGCCCCGAGCCCTATTGGGATCGCTAACGCGATCAGCTGCAAGCTGCAAGCTGCAAGCTGCAAGCTGCAAGCTGCAAGCTGCAAGCTCAAAGCATGGCGCGGATGGCTTTAGCTTGCAGCTTGCCGCTAGAAACTTGCCGCTGCTTCGACCAGAAGCCAGGCATTGGCCGCGCTGATGATGGCGAACAGGCTCCAGGCGAGGAGCCGGGTCGGCCAGCGGTTGACGAATTCGCCCATCAGGCGCCGGTCGTTGGTCATGCGGATCAGCGGATACAGGGCAAACGGCAGTTGCAGGCTGAGCACCACCTGGCTCAGCACCAGCAGTTGGCCCACGGCGCCCTCCCCCAGCAGCCAGACGCCGATGAACGCTGGAATCAACGCCAGGCCGCGAGTGATCAGGCGTCGCTGCCAGCAGGGAATCCGCAGGTTCAGGTAACCCTCCATGATCACCTGCCCGGCAATGGTCCCGGTGAAGGTCGAGCTCTGCCCCGAGGCCAGCAGCGCCACGCCGAACAGCACGCTGGCCAGGGCCCCGCCCACCAGCGGGTCGAGCAGGTGGTAGGCGTCCTGGATCTCCACCACGTCGCTGTGGCCGGTGTTGTGGAAGGCCGCGGCGGCAAGGATCAGGATCGCCGCATTGACCAGCAACGCCAGGGCCAGGGAGCCTATGGTGTCGATCCGCGCCAGCTTGATGGCGTCGGCGCGGCTGGCCCGGTCCTGGCCGATCAGCCGGGTCTGCACCACCGAGGTGTGCAGGTACAGGTTGTGCGGCATCACCGTGGCGCCGAGGATGCCGATGGCCAGATACAGGGGCGCAGCCTCGCTGATGGCCGAAAGCGAGGGCGTGAAGCCCCGCGCCACGTCCGGCCAGTAGGGCTTGATCAGCAGCAGTTCAATGAAGAAACACACGCCGATGGTCGCCACCAGCGCCAGCATGATCGCCTCCAGCCGGCGAAAGCCGCGGTTCTGCAGGGCCAGCACCAGCAAGGTGTCGAAGGCGGTGATGACGATCCCGGTGCTCAGGGACACCCCCAGCAGCAGGTGGAACGCCAGGGCGCAGCCCAGCACTTCGGCCAGGTCGGTGGCGATGATCGACACCTCGGCCGCCAGCCATTGGACCCGGGCCGAACGCCGGCTGTAACGCTCCCGGCACAGTTGCGCCAGATCGCGGCCCGTGGCGATGCCCAGGCGCGAGCACAGGCATTGCACCGCCATCCCCGCCAGGCTCGCCAGCAACACCACGAACAGCAGGTTGTAGCCGTAGCGCGAACCGGCCTCGATGGCCGTGGCCCAGTTGCCCGGGTCCATGTAGCCAATGGAAATCAGCAGCCCCGGGCCGGCAAAACGCAGCAGGCGCTTGAACAACGAGGCACGGGGATCGACGGATACGGAACCGGCCACTTCCGGCGGACAAAAGGGCGCTGTAGCGATTTTTGGCAGGCTGAATTTCACGGGGATTTCCACGACGGATTGGAGCAAGGGCCCAGCTTAGAGGTTTCAGCCCGGGCACCCAAGCCTGAATTTTCACCCTGAAGGCGAGTATGCTGCTGCCACTCCAGACCCTTGCGACGCCTGCTGCAGGCATCGATTTCCCGCCCAAGGTGGCCCCGTGAACAGCGCTGCGACACCCCCCGAACCCGACACCCTGCCCCCCTTCCTGCACCCCGGCGACCGGGTCCTGCTGTTCGATGGAGTGTGCAAGCTGTGCAATGCCTCGGTGCAGTTCGTGATCCGCCACGACCGCCAGCGGCGGATCAAGCTGGCGTCGATGCAATCGCCCCAGGGTCAGGCCCTGCTGCAGTGGTTCGGCCAGCCCACCGAGCAGTTCGACAGTGTGCTGCTGATCGAAGACCAGGGTCTGTCACAACGCTCCGAAGCCTTTATCCGCCTGATGGCGCAACTGCCCGCGCCCTGGCGCTGGCTGCGCCTGCTGCGCTGGGTCCCGCGGCCGCTGCGGGACTGGGTCTATGACCGCATCGCCGGCAATCGCTACCGCTGGTTCGGCCGCCATGAGGTATGCCTGTTGCCGAGCCCCGAACATCGCGGGCGCTTTCTCGACGATCCGTCCTGAGGCCCGGGGCGAACGCCGTCAGTTGGGCTGGCGGCGGAAAAACAGGCTGACCTGCCCCAGCTCGAAACCGAACTTGGTCATGTAGGACCGATTGGCCAGGGTGTTTTCGTCCAACAGGTACATCCAGTCGTCGAAGTGCACCTGATAGGTCTTGCCGTCCACCGGCAGGTTGAGCACGTAGCGCCAGCGCAAGGCATTGCCGGAGACTTCGCCCAGGGCCTCGCCGACCACATCGTCGGCGGTGCCGCGCCACAGGCCGGGCCCCGCCGGGACCAGGGTCCAGACCCGGGTCTGGCGGGTGCCGTCGCTGTAGGTGAAGTCCTCGTGCATGATGAATTTCTCGCCCTCGCTGCGGCTGTCGATCTGCACGTGGAAGCGCTTGATCACCTCGCCTGAGCGCTTCTGGAACAGCCCCCAGGCCTCAACCCGGCCACTGAAGAACTGCCGCAGTTCCAGCTCGGGTTTCTGCTCACGGTACTGCTTGACGTCGGTGTCGCTGCAGGCGACCAGACCCAGGCCGAGGCACAGCAACAGCAAGTATTTCTTCAACATGGAGCATCTCCTGTGCTGCGCCGGCTATTGGCCCAGCAGTTTTGCGCGCAGCTGCGGATTGCGCGTGCGCGGGTCGAGCCAGATGGCGAAAAACGCTCGGGCGAAAGCTTCGTCCTCGACCCTGTACTGCAAGCGCTGGTCGACAAAGAACTCCACCCCGCGTCCGGGCAGGAACACCCCGGTGATGCGCTGGCCCGGTTCGACATCGACAAAGGCGCGCTGCATCTGCGCCTGCCAGTCCTTGAGTTGCGCCGGGCTCACCGCGGCACCGGACAGGCGCTGGATCTCGTCGAGGCTGGTCTGCACCAGATCGCCGCGGCTGATCGTGCGCCTATAGGTCAGCTCCAGGGCGAAGGGGCTGTCGTCCGCCAGCGGCAACGCCCTGCCCCAGAGCCGCGCGTTGTAGACCTTGAAGCCGAACCAGCTGAACTCGCCACTGCCCAGCAGCCGGGCATCGGGCAGCGACGCCTGCCAGCCGGCGCTGGCGCCGGCACTGAGCAGCACCAGCAGCCACAGCCACCGGGCCACCCGCCATCGCCGGATGCGCTTCATTCAAGGCTGCCTGCGCAACAGTTGGAGAAACTCCTGGCGAGTGCTGGCGGACTCGCGAAAGGCCCCCAGCATTACCGAGGTGTTCATCAGCGAATTCTGCTTTTCCACCCCGCGCATCATCATGCACATGTGCCGCGCCTCGATGACCACCGCCACCCCGGCCGCCCGGGTCACTTCCTGGATCGCCTCGGCAATCTGCCGCGTGAGGTTCTCCTGGATCTGCAGGCGTCGCGCGTACATGTCGACGATCCGCGCCACCTTGGACAGGCCCAGCACCTTGCCAGTGGGGATGTAAGCCACGTGGGCCTGGCCGATGAAGGGCAGCAGATGGTGTTCGCACAGGGAATACAACTCGATGTTCTGGACCATCACCATCTCGTCGCTGGTGGAGCTGAACAACGCACCGTTGACCAGTTCTTCGAGGCTGGTTTCGTAACCATGACACAGGTAACGCAAGGCCTTTGACGCTCGCTGCGGAGTGTCCCGCAGGCCTTCGCGCGAGGGGTCTTCACCCAGGCCCTGGAGGATGCCGTGAAAGTGCTGAGATAGAGGATCGTGCATGGCGCATGGGTTCCGAAAAGCCGGCGAGGCGGGCAATTCCTTGCACGTGCCGAGGAAAAAAAGAGCACCGAGGTGGCCGACCACACGACTGACCCAGCCCCGGTTCCACCCGGGCCTTACCTCGGAGCCCCAAAAGTGTGGAAAGCAACCACCTACCCCTGAAAGGACTGAGCAGGCACTCGCACATTCCACCCTTGAAAACCTATACGACAATTCTAATTTTGTACAATTTTTATCAATAAAAAACGCCTTAAACGCCTAAATACTTGTACAAAACCGCATTTAATCGATTCAAAACCTTTTCGCTGTACAAGAAAAAAGCGCCACCTTCCTCCGCTACCGGCCGCTTCCCTGTCAGCAGATACGCGCCAAAAGCCGCGCTGGATGCTAGCGTGGCGCACCGTTCATCCACCGAGTGCACGCATGCTGCTGTTAAAACTGCTGACGGTTCCCGGATTCCTCTGGTTGATCTCCCTGGCGAGCAGGCGCTGGGGACCGAATGTCGCCGGCTGGCTGGCGGGGTTTCCGGTGGTGGTGGGCCCGATCCTGCTGTTTCTGGCCCTGGAGCAAGGCAGCGCTTTCGCCACCCATGCGGCGGGGGCGGCCCTCTCGGCATTGCTGGCGATGATCGCCTTCAGCGTCGCCTACACCCACGCCGCGCAGCGCCTGGCCTGGCCCGGGGCCCTGGCCGTGGCCACACTGGTCTGGGCCGTGCTGGCCACAGCCATAACTCAGGTGCCGGCCTCGCTGGGCTTGTCCGTGGCCTGTGCCGCCAGCGCCCTGCTCCTGGCGCCGCGGCTGTTTCCCCGGGTTGGCGAGCTGCCCGCCGCCCCCGCGCCGCGCTCCGACAAACTGCCCTACCGCATGCTCGCCGGGGCCTTGCTGACCCTGGCGGTGACCCTGCTGGCCAGCACCGTTGGCGAACGCTGGAGCGGCATGCTCGCGGTGTTTCCGGTGCTCGGCAGCGTGCTGGCGGTGTTCTCCCACCAGAGCCACGGCGTGGCCTTCACCATAGTGCTGTTGCGCTCCCTGACCACCGGCCTGTATTCCTTTGCGGCGTTCTGCCTGGTGCTGGCCCTGGCCCTGCCCACGGTGGGAATGCTCGCCTTTGCATTGGCAGTGGCGGTGTCGATGCTGGTGCTGGGTTTGAGCAAGCGCCTGTTGGCGCGAAACACCCTCGGCACCGTCGCTGGGCGACGTCCTTGAAGCGCAAATAAACCGGCACTAGGCCTCGGCATCCAGAGGCTGGCGCCGAGCTCGGACACTCATGCATCATGCGTCGTCAGTTTTGTGGAAGCGTGCGATGAGCCACATAGCAACCCCAACCGCTTCATTGGCCTTGCGATCCTACTCAGCCCAGATTGAGCTGCATGCGCACGACTATCACCAGATCGTGCTGCCGCAATCAGGCGCCATGGAGATAGAGGTCGATGGCCGTGGCGGCAGAGTCGACTGGAGCCAGGGCGTGATCATCCCGGCAGGTTGCCCTCATGCCTTTTCCGCCAGTACCGCCAACACTTTCCTGGTTCTTGATGTCGCGCTTTCATCGCCCCGTGCCCAAACGTTCGAAGCTGAAACCATCAAGAGACTCAACGAAAAAAGCTTTTTTCCGGTAAGGCCGGAGATTCGCCACCTGCTTGATTACGCAACACGCAGCGCTCCATTGCTGACCAGTTCGCCTGAGGTGGCTCAATCCTGGAGTACCTTGCTGATGTCGACCCTGGTCCAGCCCCACAGCCACTCCCCTGATCACGGGCAATTGACCCTGGCCCGGGCCCTGACCCATATCGAAAACAACCTGGGCACCGCTCTGACCGCCTCTGAAATCGCCCGAATGTCAGGCACCAGCGAACGACGCTTGTACCGACTCTTCGAGCAGCACCTGAAAACCACGCCTTTTGCCCATGTCACTCGTCTGCGCCTGGACCTGGCCATGGACCTGCTGCGCGACACTCGACTGTCGATCACGGACATTGCCCATCGAGCGGGTTACGCCGACCAGAGCGCCTTGAATCATGCGCTGAAAAAAAACCGCAACCTGACACCCGCATCGGCCCGAAGATCCTGCGCAACCGACTGAAACGTGCAGCCTGGAACAAGCAATAGGCAGCCCACGCCAATACCCGAGCGAGCGGATTTTCTATCATGCCCGCCTCGCAACGCTCATCGGACGGCACTCATGACCCAAGCAACGACGTCCAGCAAAACGCTCTCGGCCCCGAGGTCCGCCGCCTCGGCAACCGCCATTGGGGTGATTGCCGTGTTCCTGTGGTCCTGCCTGGCCTTGCTCACCACCCTGACCTCGGGCATCCCGCCTTTCGAGTTGCTGGCTTTGAGCTTTGCCGTAGCCTTTGTGGCCAGCCTGCTCATTCTCGGGCTGCGAGGTGCTGCGGGCTTTCAAGGCTGGCGTCAGCCATGGAAGGTGTGGGCCACAGGCTTTCTGGGAATCTTTGGCTATCACGCACTGTATTTCTTCGCCCTCAAGGCCGCGCCCGCGGCCGAAGCCAGCCTGATCGCCTACCTCTGGCCGCTGCTGATCGTCTTGCTGGCCGCTGTCACGGGTGGCCAGCGACTGCGCCCGCGACAACTGCTGGGAGCGCTCCTGGGGCTTGCCGGCACGGCGTTCATCATGCAGCAACGCTCGCAGTCAGGCATGGCCAGCATGCCGGTCGCCGGCTATACGGCCGCCTTGCTCTGTGCCTTGGTCTGGTCGGGCTACTCGGTGATCAATCGACGCTTGAGCAAGGTTCCCAGCAGCAGCATCGGGGCAATCTGCGGCCTGGTAGCGATAGCCGGAGCGCTTTGTCACCTGGCGTTCGAAACCACGGTTCAGCCTGACTACGGGCAATGGCTGGCGATCATCGGCCTCGGTCTGGGCCCGGTCGGCCTGGCATTCTTTGCATGGGATCACGCGACCAAGCACGGCAACCTGGCAAGTCTCGGCGCTCTGTCCTATCTCGCCCCGCTGTTTTCCACCCTGTTGCTGATCGTCGCCGGTCAGACCAACGCCAAGCCGATCCTGCTGCTACCCGCGCTCCTCATCATCGCCGGGGCCGTGATTGCCACCTCGGGCCGGCGCACCGGTAGCGCCTGATGCGCGACACCAGAAACGGCTATCCGAAGCGCCACGACCAACGCGCCAAAAAACGTTCTGGAGCCGGCCGTAACGGGCATGGGATGATGCGCACCCTTGATCCCATGCCTGGAGATTGCGCATGTCATCCTTCGCTAGAAAAGCCCTGGTCCTGGTGTTCGCTGCGATGGCGGGCTTTGGTGCGCTGAACGCGCTCGCTGCCGGCAAGTCCACGGCCAAGCAGGCGACCGGGGAGAAAGTCTCGATGCTTGGCGGCAAGCTGACCTTCACCCTGCCCAAGGGCTTCACTGCCTCGGCCCTGCCGGCCGGCAGCGAGGCCGACGGCACCGCGGGCGCCAGCGGCACCCTGTATTCCAACGCCACCACCCGCACCGTGGTGATCGCCGCGCAGAACAGCATTCCCAATGCGGCCCAGGTCAAGGACAACGACAGCGTCTTTCTCGACGCCGCGGTCAGCAGCTTTCTCTCGCAACAGGCCGCCGCCCTGCCGGACTTCAGCAAACAGAGTGAAAAGAGCATGACCCTCAAGGGCCTGGGTGTGCGGCAGATCGACAGCACCGCGACCCAGGGCGGCGGCCAGACCCTGAACTCGACCCTGATCGCCGGTTCCGGCTCGCGCATGGCGGTGGTCCAGGTGATTTCCCGGGCCGCCGACAAGGCCGGCCATGCCGCACTGATGAAGCACATTCTCGGTCGGTAAAGCCCGCTTCGGCTTAGGGGTTGAGCCCCTGCAGCCAAGCCTTGAGGTCTTCGATCTCGGCCTCGCTGATGCTGTGCCCCAACCCCGGGTAGGCATGGAACTGCGGTTGCAGCGAGGCCCTGTGCAGCAAGCTATTGGCCTCCAGCGCATCGCTGTAGGGCAGGCGCCGATCTTCGGTGCCGTGGCCGATGAAGATGCCCAGGCGCTGCAGTTCCGGGCTGTTTTTCACCTGTGCCGCCAGCAGCGGCAAGATCTTCCCGCTCAAGGCGGCAATGCCGCGTACCGACTGCGGATGGCGCAGCCCCACCTCATAGGCCATGGCCGCGCCCTGGCTGAACCCCACCAGCACCACCTTGTCCGGCTGGGTGTGGTACTTGGCCAGCGCGGCGCGGACAAACTGCTCGATCAGCTCGGCGCTGCTGGCCAGTTCTTCGGTCACACCGTCATAGGCCCCCTGCCCCTTGCGCTGGAACCACTGATAACTGCCCTCTTCCAGGGTCTGCGGCGCCTGGGCCGAAAGGTAGGTGTAGGTCGCCGGCAGGCGCTCATGCAGGCCGAACAGGTCGGCCTCGTTGCTGCCGTAGCCATGCAGGAAGATCACCAGCGGCTGGTTGCGCGTGTCGCCCGGAGCCTGCTCCAGATAGCGCAGCGGCAGATCGTCGTGCAGCGTCGGCTCGGCGTGGACCAGGGGCGCGGCCAATGCGAGCAATAGCGTCAGATAGCGGATCATGTACGACTCCTTGTGCCTGAGGGATGGCAAGCAAATCAGTGTCGGAGCCTGGCATCACCGGGCCCGCAGGTTCATCTGTCGGGCAGCGCCAGGCCCCGCCAGGCCAAAGGCAGCAGCACCAGCACCGCCAGCCCGAACCCCACCTGAGACAGGTAGAAGGTTTCCAGCCACTGGCCGTGGGCCGCCACATAAAAGCTGTTGTGCACGACATCCAGCACGATGATCGCCAGGGTCAGCAGCAACCCCCAGCGCGGGCGCAGCCACAGCAGCAACGCCGCCAGCGGATCGAAAAAGCTCAGGGAACCCCAGAAGGCCCGGCTGGCCAGGGGCGTGTCGACGCCGTAGCCATAGTCCCAGAGCAACCCGTGGTCCACCGCGGCGCGCAGGTGATTGAAGGTGGCCGCCAACAGGCACAGGGTGAACAGCAGGCGGATAAACAGGGACACTCGGAACACGGACACCTCTGCTGTAGGAGCCGGCTTGCCGGCGAAAGGCGCGCTGGCGGATCGCCGACCAACGCAACGCAGCTGCTCCTGGCGGTTCAGTCGTTGATCAGCTTGCCGGCGCGAATCGCCTCGCGGCCGGCCACCTTGGCCAGCCAGATGCCCGGCTGGGTGTAGCGCCCGCGGTCCAGGGCAAAGAGCACGCCACTGGTGCCGGCGCGCACGGTACTGACGCTGTCGTTGAGCGGGTCGACCACTTCGAACAGGGCATCGCCGCGCTCCACCCAGTCGCCGGCCTCGCGCAGGAAGCTGACCACGCCGTGGTGCGGGGCAAACAGGTATTCGGTGCCTTCGAAGGGCATGCCCTCGCAGCACTGATCCGGCGCGGCAGGCCAGTCGCCGCTGATCAGTCCCTGTTCGGCGAGAAAGCCGAGGATGGCCTCGCAGTTGGCCCGGGCCTGCTCGACCCGGGTGTCGCCCATGCTGCCCAGCTCCAGGGTGGTGGCCAGGTTGGCCGGAGGAATCGCCGCCCGGGGAAAATCCTGGGCCAGGCGCAGCCAGGGCGCGGAACAGGACTCGTCGAAGGAGCTGCCGCCGGAATCTTCACAGAGCAGCGCCACCCCAGCCTTGAGCCGCGCCGCCAGGGACTGCCACTGCGGCCAGTGCTGGGGCAAGGCGTAGAGATGGATCGCTGCTTCGAAATCGCAGTGCAGATCCAGGGTGATATCGGCATCGCAGGCATGGCGCAGCAGCAAGCGCTGCAAGGCCTGCAGTTGCGAGGCCGGCGGCGGCAGTTCATCCAGCACCTGGACCATGGCGCGGCGGATCAAGGCGATATTGGCGGCGGCATCGCTGCCCAGCTGCTTGCCGATCAGGTCGCCCACCGGGCCGCTGAGTTCGACGAAGGCACGGTTGAAGTTCTTGCCGCTGCCCAGCTCGAAACGCCCCAGGTGGCTGCCCTGCACCTGCTGGTCCAGGCCGATGGGGTTGGCCACCGGCACCAGCTCGATCAGCCCTTGCAGACGGCCCTGCTGCTCCAGCTCGGCCAGACGCTGCTTGAGCTCCCAGGCGGTGCGCATGCCCGGCAATTCATCGGCGTGCAGGCTGGCCTGGATGTACACCTTGCGTGGGCCGCTGCCGAAGCGGAACACACTGAGCTGGCGCTGGGTGCCCAGGTGGCCCCAGGGCAGGGAATGGTCGATGCGTTGCATGCTGGCTCCGGGGTTGAAGAAAAAAGCGCGGTGCAGAATAAAACAGTGGCGCAGAAAAAAGGTGGCGACCGAGTTGCGGCCGCCACCTTTTTTTACCTCCTGTATCGAGCCGACGGCTTACTCGCCGTAGACGTCGAAATCGAAGTACTTGTCCTGCACTTGCTTGTACTTGCCGTTGGCGCGGATCTCGCCGATGGCGCTGTTGAATTTGTCCGCCAGCTCCTTGTCACCCTTGCGCACGGCAATGCCGGCACCGCCACCGAAGTACTTCGGATCGTTGTACTCGGGGCCGACGAAGGCGAAGCCCTTGCCGGCATCGGTTTTCAGGAAGCCATCGTTGAGGTTGACCGAGTCGGCCAACAGCGCGTCGATGCGGCCGGAAACCATGTCCAGGTTGGCTTCCTGCTGGGAGCCGTAGCGCACCAGGTCGATACCCGCCGGCACCAGCACTTCGGTGGCGAAGCGGTCGTGGGTACTGGCGCGCAGCACGCCGACCTTCTTGCCCTTGAGCTCGGTCAGCGGGTCCTTGATGGCGGTGCCGGCCTTCATCACGAAGCGCGCCGGGGTGTGGTAGTACTTGATGGTGAAATCGACGTTCTTCTTGCGGTCGTCGGTGATGGTCATGGACGACAGGATGGCGTCGATCTTCTTCACCTTCAGCGCCGGGATCAGGCCGTCGAACTCCTGCTCGACCCAGGTGCATTTGACTTTCATCTGCTCGCACAGGGCATCGCCCAGGTCGACATCGAAACCGGTGAGCTTGCCGTCGGGGGTCTTCATCGAGAACGGCGGGTAGCCGGCTTCGATACCGATACGGATCGGCTTGGCCTCGTCGGCCGAAGCGGTGAAGGAAAACAGCGACAGTGCCAGGGCACCAAACAGCGCAAACTTGTTCATTTATAACTCCAGGAGACGGAGACTTTTATTGGCTGGTTTCGATTAAGGGCAAATCGAAGTGGCCAGCAGTCTAGCCCGGATTTCTCATGACCGCATAAACAAAAACGGCTGAAAGCCTTATGATTCTTGTCGCCAAACAAAGCCCCATAAGTCTTCAGCCGCGCACAAAATGCTACCAGAAAAACTCCACTTTTCACCCCTCTCTCGCCGCCTCGTCGAGGCCTCTTTCACCGGTGGTCACATCACCTCGGATGCGGGCTTGTTGCTGCTGCGCGAGGTCGACCGGCAACATGGCTTGACCCGCCGCCTGGCCAAAATCGTTCCCGATCGGCGTGATCCTGGGCGTGTCCAGCATGGACTGCAGACACTGCTCGCCCAGCGTATCTATGCACTGGCCGCCGGCTACGAGGATCTCAACGATCATGACGGCCTGCGCCATGACTACGCGCTGCAGACTGCGGTCAACCGCCTGCAACCGCTGGCCGGCAAATCCACTCTGGGGCGCCTGGAACAGCAAGCCGATCGCGAAACGGTGGTGCAAGCCCATCGCCTGCTGTGGGAGCACTTCATCGCCCAGCATGACCAGGCGCCGGCTGAGATCGTGCTCGACTTCGATGCGACCGATGTGCCGGTGCATGGTGATCAGGAAGGGCGCTTCTTCCATGGCTATTACGACCATTACTGCTTCCTGCCGCTCTATGTGTTCTGTGGTCGCCATCTGCTGGTGAGCTATTTGCGCCCGAGCAACATCGATGGCGCCCGACACAGTTGGGCCATCCTGGCACTGCTGGTCAAGTTCATTCGCCGCTTCTGGCCAGAGACCCGCATCGTGTTCCGCGGTGACGGCGGTTTTTGCCGACATCGCATGCTCGACTGGTGTGACCGCAAGCAGGTGGATTATGTGGTGGGTCTGGCCCGCAACACCCGCCTGCAGCGGATGGCGGCGCCGGCCATGCAAGCTGTCGCCGAGGCCTACCAAGAAACCGGGCAGAAGATGTCCGGCGTGTATCGCTTCCTCTATCAGGCCGGTAGTTGGCGTAGGCGCCGCCTGGTCGTGTCGCGCCTGGAACATGGCGAGCAGGGTGCCAATCCACGCTTCATCGTCGTGTCCCGCTTTGCCGAGGATGCTGCCCAGCAGTACTACGAAGACTACTGCGGCCGTGGCGACATGGAGAATCGGATCAAGGACCAACAGTTGGATCTGTTCGCCGACCGCACCTCCAGCCCACGCTGGTGGACCAACCAGTGGCGGCTGATGCTGTCGGCCTTTGCCTATGTGCTGTTCGAACGGCTACGCGATCATCTCCAGGGCACCGCATTGGCGCGCATGAGCATCCATAACCTGCGCTTGAAACTGCTCAAGATCGGTGCGGTGATCATTCGCAACAGCCGGCGCATCCGCGTGCTGATCAGCGAGGCCTATCCGCATCAGGAACTCTTTGCGGGGCTGGTTGCCCGCCTCAAGCCGACCTGAACAGGCGGGCGCCCCCGGCCCGGCTCAATGGGGGAAAGGGGGCAGTGCGCCCCATACGCGGGAATTGAATAAAAAACGATCAATTTTTAGCGGTGGAAGGCAGGTTGTTGATACACCGAGGCTTCACCGGCCACGCCTGCCGGCCTCATGAGAAATCCGGGCTAGAGCGGCTCCGAAGCGGCAAATTGTGTTTATGCGACAAATACTTACAAAAAACCTGCGACTGTATCCCCGCATCTCTCCCCACGCCCCTGCTTGGTGCATGTGTGCCTGAAAAACCCGACGTTCGCCTCAAAACGGCCCATGTTTACCGACACATCCCCCCTGGCGACAGCCTGAGGCCGCCGCCAGCGGGGGGCGCCCTTCAGCAGGCGCAGGACAGATCCGCCCCCTCGCGGCATGGCTGCCCGCTGCTAAGCGGGAAGCCCTCAGCCAGCCAGCCGGTGATGCCGCCGATCATTTCCTTGACCGGGTATTCCAGGGCCGCCAGCTTGACCGCCGCCTTGTTCGCGCCATTGCAATGCGGGCCGGCGCAATACACCACGAACAGGGTGTCGCGCGGATAACCGGCCAGCTGTTCGGCGCAAAGCCCATGCCCGGGCAGATTGATCGCCCCGGGCACATGGCCACGGGCAAAGGCCTCGGGGCCACGCACATCCACCAGGACAAAATCCACTTCGCCAGTCTCCTGGCTGCGGTAGACGTCGGAACAGTCGGTTTCAAAGGTCAGGCGGTTGCAAAAATGCATCAGGGCAATGGCCGAAGGAGCGGCGGCAGTGCTACGGACCAGGCTGGTCATGGGCGTCTCCAGAAACTCGCGATTAAGGTGGGAGGACTTTATAGGCCCTGCCCCGCCGCGCTAAAGTGGCGCCCCGGACATCGACTGGTAACTTTCCGCCAAATGCACAATTCCCCCGGCCTGGTCGCGATCCTGGCTTACGACGGCCTTTGCACCTTCGAATTCGGCATTGCCGTGGAAATCTTCGGCCTGGCCCGGCCGGAGTTCGATTTTCCCTGGTATGAGCACTGCATCGTCGCCGTGGACCCGGGGCCGATGCGCGCTGCGGGCGGTATCCGGATACTGGCCGATGGCGGCCTGGAACTGCTGGAGCAGGCCCGGACCATCATCATTCCCGGCTGGCGCAACCGCGATCAGGCACCGCCGCCCAGGCTGCTGGAAGCCCTGCGCCGGGCCTACCATCGCGGCGCGCGGTTGCTGTCGATCTGCTCGGGGGTCTTCGCCCTGGCGGCCAGCGGCCTGCTCAACGGCCTGGGCGCCACCACCCACTGGCGCTACACCCAAGAGCTGGCCGAGCGCTTCCCGGACATCTCGGTGGATCCGGATGTGCTCTACGTCGATTCCGGGCAGTTGATCACGTCCGCAGGCAGCGCCGCCGGCATCGATGCCTGCCTGCACCTGGTGGCCCGGGACTTCGGCACCCAGGTGGCCAACAGCGTGGCCCGGCGCCTGGTGATGTCGCCCCAGCGTACCGGCGGTCAGGCCCAGTTCATTCCCGCGCCCGTCAGCCGCACCCCGCGCAGCGATCTGTCGCGGGTCATGCAATGGGCTCGGGAGCGCCTGCATGAGCCGCTGGCGGTGAGCGACCTGGCGGCCCGGGCCCTGATGAGCGAGCGAACCTTCCTGCGGCGTTTCAGCGACGCCACCGGCGCCTCGCCCAAGGCCTGGTTGCAGCATGAGCGAATGGCCCGGGCCCGGGAGCTGCTGGAAAGCGGCAGCGAAACCACAGAAAGCATCGCCCTGCGTTGCGGTTATCGTTCGGTGGAAAGTTTTCGCGTGGCCTTTCGCGGCCTGGTGGGCCTGCCGCCTTCGGCCTACCGCGAGCGCTTCGGCCGAAAACCCCTTGCGTAGGAGCCGGCTTGCCGGCGAACCACACGCCACTCATTCAGTGGCGTCCATTGCGAGCAGAGCCTAAGCCTGCGGCTTGCGCAGCAGGTAGGTGTCCATGATCCAGCCATGAGTCTGCCGCGCTTGGCGACGCACCTGCTGGATCTGCTCGGCGACCTCGTCAAGCCGCCCGGAAATGAGGATCTCGTCCGCGGTGCCCAGGTAGGCGCCCCAATAGATGTCCAGGTCCTGGTTGCGCAGCTGGCGATAGGAATCCTCGGCATCGAGCATCACCACCAGGCTGTCGGCATCGCTGGCCTGCCCCGCCGCCAGGCGCCGGCCGGTGGTGATTTCCACGGAGCGGCCGACGCGGTTCAGCGGCACTTTGTGCCGGGCGGCCAGGGCCTGGACGCTGGTGATGCCGGGGATCACCTGATAGTCGAACTGCGCCGCGCCGCTGGCGAGGATCTGCTCCAGGATGCGCAAGGTGCTGTCGTACAGCGCCGGATCGCCCCAGGTCAGGAAGGCGCCGGTTTCCCCATCGGCCAGTTCCTCGTTGATCAGGCGCTCGAAGACCTGCTGCTTGTCGCGGTTCAGCGCCTGCACGCTGGCCTGGTAGTCGACATCGCCACGTTCGCGCTCGGGGTTCTGTGCCTCGACGAAACGAAAGGGCCGCTCGGTGATGTAGCGTTCGCACAGTTCGCGGCGCAGGTCGATCAGCGAATCCTTGCTCGGCCCCTTGTCCATGAGAAACACCACATCGCAGCTGTTCAGCGCCTTGATCGCCTGAATCGTGATGTAGTCGGGGTTGCCGGCGCCGATGCCGATGACCTGTAGGGTTTTCATGGGTCTTGCTCTCGCTGTTTTGCCTGCCCGCCAGTATGCGGGGCTTTGGCCCGATGAGAATGCTTTCTCCAAGGCACTGCAGTGGCCGGCACGGCAGCCGCAACCGACGAGCGTCGCGGTTAACCGGGGGCCGGCGATTCAAGCAGGCGCAGGCGCCAGCGGCCGGCGTGGCTAAGGTCGAGCCGGGCCAGGGGCTCGATATCCAGCAGGTTGAAGCTCGCCAGGGGCGCCTGCAGCACCTGCAGCAACGCCGCACGCATGACAAAGGGATGGGTCACCGCCAGCCAGTGCCCGGGGCGCGTGGCCATGTCTTGCAGCCACTGCGCCACGCGCTGGCACAACTGGGCCACCGATTCACCCTGCGGCGGCGCCAGGTGCGGGTCCGCGAGCCAGGCCTGCAGCGCCTGGGGCTCGCGCGCCTGCAACTGCTTGATCGATAGCCCCTGCCAGAGGCCCAAGCCGCAGTCGCGCAAGGCTTCCTGCACTTGCGGCTCGGCACAGAACAGAGTGGCGGTCTGGCGAGTGCGCAACTCCGGACCGCAAAGCACCCGCAGCCCAGGCTTGAAGGCCGTCGCCCGGCTCAGGGCCTGGGCCTGCCAGTCCATTTCCAGGGCTTCGTCCAGGGGCAGCCGCGCCTGTTTCTGGGCGGCGGTGCGGGCATGGCAGATCAGGGTCAGGCGGGTGGCCGGCAATGGGGCGATCTCGACAAAGGGCAATCAGGGCTGAGGCGTTTTTTAGCACGAGCGCAGAGAGCATTCCCAGCAGGGAAAACCAGACAACTCTCGAAAAAATTCAAGAATAAACCCATCAAGAAACAGAAATGCCTTATAGGCCACCCCCGCAGCGGACTTTTATCCTCCTCCACCCCCTTCCCAATCTCGCCCCCCATCAGGCAGTTCGACAACCATGCACAGCGGTATGTGGGAGCCCATGTCTCTCAACCTTGCGGTCAACACATCGACGTTGCCGATCATCCTGCTGCAATACGTGGCCATGGTCGGGGTCTTCAGCACCCTGCTGATGCTGCGCGAAGACGCCCAGCGCCTGATCAAGTCGAAAAAGGTCCTGCTGGGGCTGATTCTCGGAACCAGCAACGTCACCCTGATCGCCCTGGCCTCGCAGTTCATGCAGACGCCGGTGAAGGTGTTCCCGAGCAACGACATGCTGTTTCTCGCCGGTTTGCTGGGTGGCTGGTGGGGCGGCCTGGCCTGCCTGGCGCTGGTGGCGCTGGCGCGTTTCTGGTTCGCCAGCAGCGAGCTGTTCGCCGAAGCCCTGTTCAGTTTCAGCCTGATGACCCTGGGCGGCGTGCTGCTGCACCGCTGGTTCGAATCGCGCCGCCTGTGGTCCCTGCAGTTCAAGGAAATGACCCTGGTGCTGCTGGTACGGGTCGGTGCCGCCATTGCCCCGGTGCCACTGGTCTACTGGATGGGCAGCATCGACTCGACCATCGCCGCACAGTTGCTGTCGTTGCGCTTCAGTTCGACCCTGTTCTCGCTGCCGCTGATCATCCTGATTCTCGCCATGCTGCGTCGCGAGGCAGGCTACCAGCAGGCCCAACAGCGCCTGCTGCAACAGGCGCTGACCGACCCGACCACGCAACTGCCCAATCGCCGGGCCTTGAGCATCTATCTGGAGCAACTGCTGCAACAGGGGGCGAAGATGCTCGGGCGGCACACGCTGGTCGTGGTCAAAGTCGGCAACCTCAAGGACCTGGTGGCCATTCACGGCCACGACTGGACCGATCAGTTGCTGGTCTGCCTGGCGCAGGAATTCCAGGACGGCGCCGCCCGGCATGTCCTGCTGAGCGCCACCGAACCCAGGCCATTCATGTTCTCGGACCTGAGCCTGGCACTGGCCCTGCCCGATTGCAGTATCCGCCAGGTCGAGGAGTCGGCCCTGCTGGCCACCCTGAGGACGACCCTGCAGGCCCGCTTGCCCAGCGACAGCGGCCTGCCTCCCACGCTGCAGTTCTGCGTGATCGACGCCTGCGCCGGCGGCAGCGCCAACATCACCTTGCGCAACATCAGCCTGGCCTTGCAGGACAGCCGCCAACCCGTGCGCTACCTGCATCAGTCGCTGATCGAACAGGCCCAGAGCAACGAACGCATCCGCCAGCAGTTGCTGGCATGGGTCCGCAGCAACGCCCCGCCGCTGCACTACCAGCCCAAGTTCTGCCTGAGCCGGGGCACGGTGATCGGCGCCGAAGCGTTGCTGCGGGCCCGGGACGAACAGGGCGCGGCCATTTCTCCGCTGCTGATTCTCGAGGTCATCCGCCACCACGACCTGCAGCACGCCTTCGAATGGTCGACCATCGAAGCGGTCATTCGTGACGCCCGGCGCTACATCGACGCCGGCTTGTCGGGGCCCCTGGCGGTGAACGTCTCAGCCTCGACCCTGAGCGATGCCAACTTTGCCGTGCTGCTGATACGGCGCCTCAAGGAGAGCGGCCTGCCCGGCCACCGCCTGACCCTGGAACTGACCGAAAACACCCTGCTGCAGGACACCCGCCAAGTGGCCCACAACATGCTCCTGCTCAAGGATCACGGCGTGACCCTGTCCCTGGACGACTTCGGCACCGGCTATTCGGCGCTGAGCATCCTGGCCAAATACCCCTTTGCGGAAGTGAAGATCGATCACTCGATGATTTCGCTGCTGCACTACGAACGGATGCGCACCGCCGTCTCCATCGCCCAGGAAAGCGCCCGCCTGTACCAGGCGACGCTGACCGCCGAAGGGGTCGAGACTCAGGAGCAGATCGATATTCTGCGCAGCATTGGCATTGGCTGTGCCCAGGGGTACTTCTTCTCGCCGGCGGTGCCTCTGGCGCAATTGATTGAACTGGGGATCGAGTGTGAGCGCGGGCAGGGTGAAAAGCCGGGGCAGTGATGGGGCTTTTCGATTTATGGATCAGGCCTATCCCCCTCCGTAGGAGCTGGCTTGCCAGCGAAGGCGTCCGCCCGGGCGATGCATGCCTCACGGCCCTCTTCGCCCTCTTCGCCCTCTTCGCCGGCAAGCCGGCTCCTACATATAGTGACTCGCCGTAAGGGCGAAACCCCATCCCCCTGCCCCCCAACCCCGCCCCATTTCAGGGCATTTTGCTATCAGACAATTTTTCACTAGACATGTAGCGTCCATTACATAAATATCAATTTCGCCTTTTCATGAAATAAAACCGACATCACCTTCCAAGGCACCCCGATGCCCTCTCTCAAAGACCTGATCACCGACTCGGCCCTCGACCTGACGCCCGCAGAGCGCAAGGTGGTGCGCGCGCTGCTCGACCACTACCCGCGCAACGGCCTGGGGCCGATGTCGCGTCTGGCGGAGCACGCAGGCGTCAGTGATCCGACCATAGTGCGGCTGGTGAAGAAGCTCGGTTTCAGCGGCTACGGCGAGTTCCAGGAAGCCCTGCTCAGCGACATGGACGACCGCCTGCGGTCCCCCAGCACCCTGCTCCGCCCCCGGGCGCAAGTGGCCCAGGGCGACACCTGGGGCCGCTACCTGGCGGACAGCCAGCGCGCCCTGCAGGACACCCAGGCCCTGACCCAGCCCGAAGACGTGCGCGTGCTCGTGAACTGGCTGCAGGACAGCCGCCACGCGCTGTACTGCTTCGGCGGACGCTTCAGCAGTTTCCTCGCCCACTACCTGCTCAACCACCTGCGCCTGATGCGTCCCGGCTGCCTGCTGCTGGAAGACAATGCGCAACTGCCGGACCGCCTGTTCGATATCCAGCGCCAGGACCTGGTGCTGCTGTTCGACTACCGCCGCTATCAGTCCCAGGCGCTGCGGGTGGCCAGCGCGGCCAAGGCACGCCATGCCCGGGTGGTGCTGTTCACCGACATTTATGCCTCGCCGCTGCGCGAGCTGGCGGACCTGATCATCAGCGCCCCGGTGGAATCCCTGTCGCCCTTCGACACCCTGGTGCCGGCGCTGGCCCAGGTCGAGGCGCTGATCGCCTGCCTGACCCCGCGCAGCGCCGATCTTGATCAACGCCTGGAGGGCATCGATGCCCTGCGGGCGCAATTCGATACCCATGTGCTGGAGGAGAAATAAGGATGTTCAGCCTGCCCCACCGTTCGCCCCGCGACCTGCCCTTCGTTGTCGATCACACCGCCCTGCTGCTGGTGGACATGCAACGCGCCTGGCTGGAGCCGCAGTTCGACCCGCACTTGCAGGAGCCCGAGGGCCAAGCCTTCCTGCAGCGCGCCCGGCAACAGGTGATTCCCAACCAGCAACGCCTGCTGGCCGCGGTGCGCGAAGCGCGGCAGAACGTGCTGCACACCCTGATCGAAAGCCTGACCGCCGACGGCCGCGACCGCTCCCTGGACCACAAGCTGTCGAACATGCACCTGCCCAAGGGCAGCCCCCAGGCGGCGATCATCGACGAGCTGGCACCGGTGGAAAACGAGATCGTGCTGCCCAAGACCTCCTCCGGGGTGTTCAACTCCACCAACATCGACTACGTGCTGCGCAACCTGGAAACCCGCCACCTGATCGTCGCCGGGATCGTCACCGACCAGTGCGTGGACATGGCGGTGCGCGACGCCGCCGATCGCGGCTACCTGGTGACCCTGGTGGAAGACGCCTGCGCCACCTACAGCGATGCCCGGCACCAGGCCTGCCTCAACGCGATCAAGGGCTACTGCTGGATCACCGACACTGACACCGTGCTCGGCCGCCTGCGGGAGATCCGCGGATGAGCCGCGGCCAGGGCATCGAGGCCCTGACGCCGGTGGCCATGACCAGCCTGGTCACCACCGACCTGATCGGCGTCACCCGCGGCCGCTCGTTCCCCAGCGACGAGCTGGAGCGCTACCGGCTCGGCGGCTGCGGCTGGGTGCCGGCCAACAGCGCCCTGACGCCCCAGGACCTGATCGCCGAGGACAACCCCTGGGGCGCCTACGGCGACCTGCGGCTGATTCCCGACCTGGACAGCCGGGTCAGCGTCGGACCCGGGCCGGATGCCACGGCGCCGCCCCTGGACTTCATCCATGCCGACATTTGCGAGACTGACGGCAGGCCCTGGGGCGCCTGCCCGCGCACCCTGCTGCGCAACGAAATAGAGCGCTACCGCGAGCTGGGCATCCAGGTCACCGCCGCCTTCGAACATGAATTCAACCTCGATACCGGCAGCGGCCAGCGCCAGCACCTGGCCTTCTCCCTGGAAGCCCAGCGCCAGGGCGCGGCCTTCGGTGGCTGGCTGCTGGCGGCGCTGCGGGCCGCCGGGGTCGAGCCGGAAATGTTCCTCCCCGAATACGGCAAGCAGCAATACGAGATCACCTGCCGCCCGACCCAGGGCCTGGCCGCCGCCGACCGCGCGGTGAACGTGCGCGAGATCACCCGGGAAATCGCCCGACAGCTCGGGCAGCGGGTCAGCTTCGCCCCCAAGACCGCCGCCGACGCGGTGTGCAACGGCGTGCACCTGCACCTGAGCCTGCAAGACCTGGACGGCCAACCGCTGCTCTACGATCCCCAGGCGGTGAGTGGCGACGACCTGTCGAGCCTGGGTCAGCACTGGGCCGCCGGGGTGCTCAAGCACCTGCCGGCGCTGTGCGCCTTTACCGCGCCTACGCCGCTGTCCTACGAGCGCCTGCAGCCCCATCACTGGAGCGCCTCCTACGCCTGCCTGGGCCTGCGCAACCGCGAAGCCTCGCTGCGCATCTGCCCCACCGTGGACATCGGCGGCAAGCCCCTGGCGCCGCAGTACAACCTGGAGTTCCGCGCCCTGGACGCCACCGCCTCGCCACACCTGGCCATGGCGGTGATCCTGATGGCCGGACGCCTGGGCATCGAACAGACGCTGCCGCTGAACGCGGTGACCGACAAGGTCCCCGATGAACTGAGCGCCGAACAACGCCTGGCCAGCGGCATCGTGCCCCTGCCGGGCAGCCTGCCCCAGGCCCTGGATTACCTGCGCAGCAACACGGAATTGCTGCAGGCTCTGCCGGAACCGCTGCTGAGCACCTATTTCGCCGTCAAACAAAAGGAAGTGTCCCTGACCGAGCACCTGACCGCTGCCGAACTCTGTGAGCACTATGGACACCTGTACTAAATCCGCCGAGCACGGTCTCTACACCGAGCCGGCCTACCACCTGCTGCGGGAAGACTCCGAGCATCCGCTGATCCTGGTGTGCGAGCACGCCAGCCACTACATTCCACCGGCCCTGCACGACCTGGGCCTGGACAAGGTGGCGGCTCGCGAGCACATCGCCTGGGACCCGGGCGCCCTGGAACTGGCCCAGAGCCTGTCCCAGGCCCTGGGCGCGACCCTGATCGCGGCCAACTATTCGCGCCTGCTGATCGACCTCAACCGGCCGCGCCACGCCCCCGACAGCATCCCGCTGCAGAGCGAGATCTATCAGGTGCCGGGCAACCAGCACCTCGACGAGGCGACCCGCGAATACCGCCGCCAGCAGCTGTTCACGCCGTTTCACCAGCGTCTGCAACGGATCATCGACCGGCGCCTGGCCGCCGGCCGCGAAGTGCGGGTGGTGGGGATCCACAGCTTCACACCCATCTACTACAGCCAGCCGCGCTCGTTGGAAGTCGGCGTGCTGTATGGCAACGCCACGGCCTACGCCGCGCGAATACTGGAAGGTTTGTGGACCCTGCCGATAAAGGTGGCGGGCAACCAGCCTTATGAAATCGACCCCTTGAGCGACATGACCGTGCCGGTGCACGGGGATGCCCGGGGTCTGGAATCGGTGCTGATCGAGGTGCGCAACGATCTGCTGCGCAGCCCCGAAGCCGTGCAGTGCTGGAGCGACCGCCTGGCACCGCTGCTGTAACCCGCAAAACCAGAGGATTGAACGCGACCCGGACGCTTTGCTGGACTGCAACGACAACAAGAAAACAAGCTGTGGTGTGTCTTTAACCCTGCCAGGTTCAAACACAGGCGGCGCCCGAGGTGTCCATGACGACCCTCGGTGCCGACTTCGTCCACCTACATTGGCTACAAGGAGAACCGCTTCATGGAGATTGAAGAATTCGGCTACAAACAGGAACTCAAGCGCGGGCTGAGCCTGCGTGACCTGGTGGTCTACGGGATGATTTTCATGATCCCCATCGCCCCGTTCGGGGTCTACGGCTACGTCAACCAGGAAGCCCCAGGGATGGTGCCCCTGGCCTACATCATCGGCATGGTGGCGATGGTCTTCACCGCCCTGAGCTACGGCGCCATGGCCCGCGCCTTCCCCATTGCCGGCTCGGTGTATTCCTACGCCCAGCGCGGCCTCAACCCGCATGTCGGCTTTCTCGCCGGCTGGCTGATGCTCCTGGACTACCTGCTGATCCCGCCGCTGCTCTACGTCTACGCCGCCATGGCGCTCAACCACCTGTACCCGGAAGTGCCCAAGGTCGGTTTCATCCTGGCGTTCCTGGTCAGCGCCACCTTCGTCAACCTGCGGGGCATCACCTTCACCGCGCGGATGAACATCCTGTTCCTGCTGGCGCAACTGGTGGTCCTGGGAATCTTCCTGTTCTACGCCTGGAACGCCCTGCACGGCGGCGCCGGCCACGGCCAGCTGACCCTGGCGCCGCTGTACAGCCCGGACAACTTCCACTTCGGCCTGCTGATGCAGGGCGTGTCCATCGCCGTGCTGTCGTTCCTCGGCTTCGACGCCATCTCCACGCTGGCCGAAGAGGTCAAGGGCGACCCCGGCCGCAGCGTCGGTCGCGCGGCGCTGATCACTCTGCTGGTGATGGGCGCGATCTTCGTGGTGCAGACCTGGATCGCCACCGACCTGGCCGCCGGCATGGGCTTCAAGTCCGCCGACACCGCCTTCTACGAGATCGCCGAACTGGCCGCCGGCAGCTGGCTGGCGACCCTCACCGGGGTGGCCACGGCGCTGGCCTGGGGCGTGGCGGTGGCCATTACTTCGCAGGCCGCGGTGTCGCGCCTGCTGTTCGGCATGGCCCGCGACGGCAAGTTGCCCAAGGTGCTGGCCAAGGTGCACCCGAAACACAACACCCCGCACATCAGCATCTACCTGGTGGCGGTGCTGTCGCTGCTGATCTGCTACCTGTTCATCAACTCGGTGGACACCCTGACCTCGCTGGTCAACTTCGGCGCCCTGAGCGGCTTCATGCTGCTGCACATCACCGTGATCAACTTCTACTGGCGCCGGCAGAAATCCGGCCAGGTGGTGCGCCACCTGATCTGCCCGGTGATCGGCTTCGTGATCGTCTGCGCCATCATGTACAACATGGGCGTGGACGCGCAGAAACTCGGCGCCATCTGGATCCTCGCCGGGCTGGTCTACCTGTTCCTGCTGAACAAGCTGGGCAGCGCCGCGGCCCTGCCCGATCCGCTCAAGCCATGAGCCTCCCCGCGCGGCGCCGGATGGCGTCGCGCCCCCGAGTGCGGCCGCCACAAGCCGCCCCGGGGACCGGCCGCCGGAAACCGCGGCCGTGCAATTGCGTGGTCACCGACAGTGATGTCTGGCCGATGTTCGCCCCCGGCGAACGGCCCTTGATACAGGAGTACACCCATGCTGGCCTTGCGTCCGGTGGCGTTATCCGATCTGCCTCAACTGCTGCGTCTGGCCGGCGCACGCCTGCTGGGCGTGACTTCGCTGGTGGATGACGAAACCTGCCTGCGGGAAAAGATCCTCGACTCCCTGGCGTCCTTCGCCAAGGTCGAGGCCCGCCAGGGGCCGGAAAACTATTTTCTGGTGCTCGAGGACCAGGACAGCGGCCAACTGCACGGCTGCTCGGACATCCTCGCCACCGCCGGCTTTGCCACGCCCTTCTACAGCCTGCGCAACCGCCCCTTCGTCAGCAGCTCGCGAGAGCTGAACATCGAACACGCCGTGCCGACCCTGTCACTGTGCCAGGACCTCAGCGAACAGACCCTGCTGCGCAGCTTCCATGTCGATCCGGCGCTGGCGGGCACGCCCCAGGCGCAACTGACCTCCCGCGCGCGCCTGCTGTTCATCGCCGCGCACCCCTGGCGCTTTGCCGACACTTGCATCAGCGAGATCGTCGGCTACAGCGACGAGGCCGGCCAATCACCCTTCTGGGCGGCGGTGGGCCAGCACTTCTTCGACCTGCCCTATGTCGAGGCCGAACGCCTGTGCGCCTTGCAGGGTCGCGGCTTTCTCGCCGAACTGATGCCCCAGTACCCGCTGTACATCCCGATGCTGCCGCAGCCGGCCCAGGACTGCATCGGACGCATTCATCCGGCGGCCCGGGAGGCCTGCGACATCCTCGTCGACGAAGGCTTCGCGCCCACCCAGTACGTCGACCTGTTCGATGCCGGCCCGACCCTGCAGGCACGCAGCAACCAGCTGCGCTCGATCATTCAGAGCCGGGTCGCGGTCAGTTACCTGAGCCCGCAGAGCGGCCAGGGCCGCCACTGGCTGCTGAGCAACGACCGGTTGCAGGGCTTTCGCGCGATCGTCGTGCCCCTCGACGAAGCCCCGGGCGACGTGATCGGCCTGGATCAGGCGATGCTCCAGGCCCTGCAATTGACACCGGGCGAGCCGGTGCGGGGAGTGGCGTTATGAGCCGCCCCGGGGTTTACCGCGGCCCCCGGCAGCGCCAGGGAGCTGTGCCATGATCGTCCGTCCGGTGCGCGTCAGCGATCTGCCGGCGCTGCTGAAGCTGCTGCAAGGCAGCCCTCGCGAGTTGAACAACCTCTCCACCGACCCCGAGCGCCTGGCTCATCGGCTGCGCTGGGCCCAGCGCACCTTCGCCAATCAGGTGGAACGGGCCGATGCCGACTACCTGTTCGTGCTGGAGGACGACGATCTGCAAGTGATCGGCGTCTGCGCTGTGAGCGGCGCCATCGGCCTGCGCGAGCCCAGCTACCACTACCGGCTGGGCATCAGCCGCGGCCGCGCCCCGGAACTGGGCATCGACAGAGAGATTCCGACCCTGTTCCTGTGCAACGAGATGACCGGGCAATCCCTGCTCTGCTCGCTGTACCTGCGCCACGACCAGCGCCAGGGCTACGCCGGGCGCCTGCTGTCCACCGCGCGCCTGCTGTTCGTCGCCGAGTACCCGCAGCTGTTCGGCGACAAACTGGTGGCCGAGTTGCGGGGCCAGCTCGACAGCCAGGGCCGTTCGCCGTTCTGGGACAGCCTGGGGCGGCACTTCTTCAAGATGGACTTCCAGCAGGCCAATCGCCTGTCCAGCCAGGGCAGCAAGTCCTTCATCAGCGAACTCATGCCGCGCCAGCCGCTGTACACCTGCCTGCTCAGCCCCGACGCCCAGGCCGCCATCGGCCAGGCCCACCACAGCACCGAACAGGCGGTGAGCATCCTGCGGGGCGAAGGTTTCAACCATCAGGGCTGCATCGACATCTTCGACGGCGGGCCGCTGATCGAGGCCGAGGTGACGAAGATCCGCAGCGTGCGTGAAAGCCAGACCCTGCCCCTGTTGGTGGGCACTCCGGACGCGCAGGCGCCGGTGTGGCTGATTCACAACCGGCGCCTGGAGAGCTGCCGCATCACCGCCGCTCCCGGGCGCCTGGTATCCGGCTGCCTGCTGGTGGACCGCCTGACCGCCAAGCGCCTGCAACTGCAGCCCGGTGACACAGTCAGAGCAGTGCAAGCGGCAAGCGGCAAGCGGCAAGCTTCAAGCTGCAAGCAACAGCTTTTAGCTTGCCGCTTGAAACTTGGAGCTTGGAGCTCGCAGCTTCGCTGCGTAACATGCTGCCCAGCTTCAGGTGCCTCATGCCGCCGTGCATGAGGTGAAACGGGAAACCGGTGCGCCCCTTCAGGGCTAGTCCGGTGCTGCCCCCGCAACGGTAAGCGAGTGCTGCATTCAACAGGCCACTGTACCCAAGGTATGGGAAGGCGAATGCCGCCAGACTCGCAAGCCCGGAGACCGGCCTGGAACTTCTGTTTGGCAATCCTGCGGTGGGCGGGCATGGGCCGGTAAGGTCGCGCGCCCGTGGCCGATACCTTCTCCTGCGTGCTTCCCGAAGACACTTTCGAGAAGACCAAGAATGACAACGATCGAAACCTTCCCTGCATGCGCCTGGCGTGCACCTCGCCGCGGCATGAGCGGCGCCCTGCTCGGCTGCCTGTTCAGCCCCCTGCTGCTGGCGGACGACGCGCCACTGGAACTGCAGCCGCAATCGATTTTTGCCCCTTCGGTGGAGTCCACCGCCGTGGCCGAAATGGCCCGCTACGGCAGCAAGCTGGAGATCATCGATCGCCAGCAGATCGAACGCGCCGGCCCCAGCAGCGACATCACCCGGGTCCTGCAGATGTATGTGCCGGGCCTGTACGTAGCACCGAAAAACGGCCCCTTCGACTACGGCACCTATTCCCTGCTGGGGGGGCGCAACGACGACACCCTGATCCTGCTGGACGGCGTGCGCCTGAACAACCGGCTGTACGGCGGCCTGTACCTGGACACCCTGCCGGCCAACGCCATCGAGCGCATCGAGGTGCTCAAGGGCGGCCAGAGCCTGCTGTTCGGCACCCAGGCAGTGTCCGGGGTGATCAACATCGTCACCCGCAACCCGCAGACCCGCGACGTCTCCGGCGAGGCCAACCTGGGCCTGGACAGCTTCATGGGCACCAGCGGCGATGCCCGCGCCGAACGCATCGTCAGCAACGGCCTGGGCGACCTGGGCCTCTTGGCCTATGTCAGCCACAACCGCTCCGACGGTTACCAGCCGTTTCGCAACAGCGCCTACAACGCCAACACCCGGGACAGGAAACGCAGCTATGAAGTGACCACCTTCGGCGCCAAGGCGATCCAGGGCTTTGCCGACGACTCGCGGCTGGAGCTGTTCTACCAGTACAGCGACGCCAACTTGGATTTCGCCCGCCCGCTGAACAACAAGAAGACCACCAACGAGCGCATCCAGCAGATCGCCACCGCGACCTTCGAACAGCGCCTGAGCGAAGGTTTCAGCTACTTCGTCAAAGGCCATGTCAACGACTGGGACACCCGCTATACCCGCATCAACACCACCGAGGGCGGGGGCAGCAAAGTGATCAACCACAACGACTACTGGGGCTTCACCGACTGGGGCCTGCAGGCCGAGGGCAAGGCCGAACTGGACGGCGGCCACGTGCTGCTGTTCGGCAGCGACAACCAGTGGTTCAAGGGCCAGGACGACGTGCTCAAGATCGACGACAACAGCGCCCAGGCCAATGCCCTCTACGCTCAGTTGCGCCCGGTAGTGGCAGCCCTGCCCGACTGGCACCCGAGCATCGGCGTGCGTCACGAGAAGATCAGCGGCGGCGAAAGCGCCACGGTGGGCATGCTCACCTCGCTGTATGACCTCTCGCCCCACTGGCAACTGCGCGGCCAGTTCGGCAGTGCCTTCAAGCTGCCCAATGCCGAGCAACTGTTCGCCAACGAGGACGATGAACGAGGCAACCGCCACCTCAAGCCGGAAAAGAGCCTGAATGCCGAGCTGGGCCTGGACTACCAGGGCAGCCTGCTGGCCGGCGACTTCAACGCCAGCGGCACGCTGTTCCAGCGCAAGATCGACGACCTGATCGCCCTCGACGGCATCGACTGGGTCAATGGCCAGGGACGGATCAAGGTACGCGGCATCGAGATCGACGGGCGCTGGCAGTTCAGCCCGCAGTGGACCCTCTCGGCGGACCTGACCCGCAACCTGGTGGAGTCGCGCAACGGCGTGACCCTGAGCAATATCCCCGGCTTCTTCGCCCGCTCGCGGCTGGGCTTCGAAGCCCCCGACCAGATGTGGGGCGTGGGCGGGGCAATCCGCTACATCGGCCAGATCGACAGCCCGAAAAAGATCGACTACGGCCACTATTCGGTGGTCGACGCCGATGCCTATCGCTACCTCGACACGGCCCGGCAGCATCGCCTGAGCCTGCTGCTGGAAAACCTCTTCGACCGCGACTACAGCACCAGCATCGCCAGCAACACCCCACGGGTGGATAACCTGGGGCGCCCCTTCACCACCGAGGTGCGCTACACCTACCGCTTCTGAGGACGAGTGCCATGCACAAGGATTATCAACGGGTGCTGTTCGTCGGCCCCGGCCTGAACAGCGGAGCCCTGGGCGAGGCGTTTCGCCGCGAGCTTCATCAACTGCGAGGCAACGACGCCAGCACCCGGGTGATCGACACCCTGGACGGCTTCGACAGCCTCTGGGCCGCCTTCGACGAACCCTTGCCCGAGAACGGCGCGGCGCTGCTGGTGGTGGACCTGGAGCCCAGCTCCGACGGCGCCTACCTGGATTGGCTGCGCGACGAGCTGGGACGCCTGGCCCGCGCCCACCCGCAAGCGCCGCAACCGTGGGTCACCGCCCAGGCCTTGGGCCGCCGCGGGCTGGACGCGGCCCAGGCCTGCGCCAGCATTGGCCAGCGCGAACGCCACCTGCCCTGCGACAAGGTCAACGCGGTGGCCAGCGACCCGGACTGGTCACGGGTGCCGCCCCATGCCCGCCAGGTGTTCCTGTGCACCGGCCCGCGCTGCGTGCGACGCGGCGCCCTGGCGCTGTGGAAGACCCTGCGCCGCGAACTGCTGCGCCTGGAGCACCTGGAAACACCCGGCGGCGTGCTGCTGACCCGCACCGCCTGCCAATTCCCCTGCAACCTGGGACCGCTACTCACCGTGCACCCGGATGGCTGCTGGTATCGAGTACGCGATGACGGCGAAGTGCTGCGCCTGGTGCAGCAGCACCTGGTCCAGGGCGAACCGGTGGCGCAACTGCAGATTCCCACGCCCTATGGAGGGCCGGCGCATGCCTAGCAGACTGCTCGGCCTGCTGCTGTGGCTGGCGGCCCTGCCGGCCCTGGCGCAGCACTATGAAAACTGCGGCAAGCGCTGGGAAATTGCCGGACCGCCACAGCGCATCGTCGCCCTCAACCAGCACAGCGCCGACCTGCTGCTGGCCCTGGGCGCCGGGCCAGCGATGATCGGCGTGGCCTACCTGGACGACGATGCCGGGGCCGACGGGCACTACCACGGTGTACCGGTGATCGCCCGGCAGTATCCCTCGGCGGAAGTGCTCTACAGCCTCAAGCCCGATCTGGTGGTGGGCGGCTTTGCCTCAGCGTTCCCGGAAAACTTCAGCTCCCGACGACACCTGAGCGCCATAGGCGTAGGCAGCTACCTGCTGGAGTCGGCCTGCGCCGGGCACAGCGAAGACTACTTCGGGCATATCCGTCGCGACCTGCTGACCCTGGGCCGCCTGTTGCAGCAGGAGACCCGGGCCGCGCAACTGATCGCCGAGCAACAGGCCAACCTCGACGCGGCAGCGGCCCTGTACCAGGGACGCAACCGGCCTGCGGTGTTCTACCTCGACAGCGAGGTCAACGGCCTGGCCAGCCAGGGTCGCCGCGGTTTTGTCGGCGTGCTGCTGCAGGCCGCCGGAGCGCGCAACAGCATGGCCTCTGTCGATCACCCGCAGCTGCGGGTGAATAGCGAGACGCTGCTGATCAACGACCCGGACGTGCTGCTGTTGGCCGATGCCCTGTGGTCACCGGCCTCGCGCAAGCGCCAGTTGCTGGGCAGCGATCCCGTGCTGTCGCGGCTGCGGGCGGTGCGCGAGCAGCGCCTGATCGAGATTCCCTTCAGCCAACTGGTGCCGGGCATCGCCAGCGCCCGCAGCGCCCTGGAACTGGCCCGGCGCCTGCACCCCGCCCTGTAGGAGCCGGCTTGCCGGCGAAGCGAGCGCCGCCAATCCCGCGCCTCGCTCCGAAGCCTTCGCGGGCGAGCCCGCTCCTACAGACCGCACCCGATGTAGGAGCCGGCTTGCCGGCGAAGCGAGCGCCGCCAGTCCCGCGCCACGCCCGAAGCTTTCGCGGGCGAGCCCGCTCCTACAGACCGCACCCGATGTAGGAGCCGGCTTGCAGGCGAAGCGAGCGCCGCCAGTCCCGCGCCACGCCCGAAGCCTTCGCGGGCGAGCCCGCTCCTACAGACCGCACCCGATGTAGGAGCCGGCTTGCCGGCGAAGCGAGCGCCGCCAGTCCTGCGCCGCGCCCGAAGCCTTCGCGGCGAGCCCGCTCCTACGGGGAGCCGGTGTTACAGAGGATTCAACACCTTGCGCGAAGGCAGCTGCGGCGGATGACAGGTGACGTTGTTACGACCGCCACTCTTGGCCACATACAAGGCCTGATCGGCATCGTTGAGCCAGTCCATGGCCTCGTCATGCCCGAGACTGAAGGCCGCCAGACCAATGCTCAGGCTGACCTGCAACGCCGGGTTCTGCTCATGACCCAGGGCCGCAAAGCGCCCACGCAGGGCCTCCATCAAATCCGCGGCATGGGCCAGCGGCACGTCCGGCAGTATCACGCAGAATTCGTCGCCGCCATAACGCCCGGCCTGGTCGCTGGCCCGCAGGTTCTGCCGCAGAAGCTTGCTCAACTGGCGCAGCACCCCATCACCGGCCACATGGCCGTAGGTGTCGTTGATGGCCTTGAAGTGATCGATGTCGATCAGGGCGATGGCGCCGCCGCGGCCCTGGCGCTTGCAGCGCTGGAACTCGACCTCCAGCTGGTCCTTCCAGGCCCCGTGATTGAGTAGCCCGGTCAGGCTGTCGGTGCGACTGCGGGCCAGCAGCTCGCGCTTGTGCTGCCCCAGGGTGGCCGCCTGGCGGTAGCAGATGTAGCCCAGGGTCATGGGGTACAGGGTCAGCATCGGCAGACAGGCGTACAGCTGCAGCGGCGTGGTCTGGGGGATGAACGACGGGCCGAACAGCCACAGGCCCAGGCCAATGCCCAGGGCCTGGGCCAGACTGCCGGCGAGAAAGAAGCGCACCCCGCCCAGGGCGATGTTGTTCATCGCCATCATCCCCAGGGTGGTGGCCAGCGGCAGCGGATTGAAGTGCATGGCCGCCACCCAGAAACCGCCCGCCAGCGAGTCCACCAGCAAGTTGCGGTGCTCGGCGCGAAACGGCACCCGTGCCCAGCGCGCCCACTGATAGGCCAGGTGCGGCCAGACAAAGGCGTTGAACAGCATCAGCCCCCAGACCCAGGGCGCCGGTTGCAGCGGCCACATCCCGGCAGCCACGCACAGCAAGCCCAGGCCCAAGCCGAGAATCCGCGATTTATACAGCCTCCTGGCCAATGACAGTCCCTTTCCTCTGGTGTACTGCGCAGGGGCCAAGTTGCCTCCGTCCAGCGATGGGAAAGATGCCGCGAGCGGTAGCGGGGGGATCGACCGTTGCAAGTCTAGCCACACAGTTCCAAAACGCCATCAGCGCGCGCAGCCTGCCCGCTCCGCTCGGGCCCGCCGTGCGGGAATCTGCCCGTCGGCCCCAAGAGGCGCTGCAAGCCAGCGCCCCCATGCATTCGTTTGCAGAATGAAGTTCAGAGGAAACTTCGTTTGTCAGCCTCGGCACCGGCCAGCAGAATCGAGGCCGATCCGTACCTCTCTCGCTTCGCCATCCACTGCCACGGGAAACCTGTCCATGAGCAACCAGCGCTTCGTCAGTCCTGACCTGATCCGCCAGGGATTTTCCCGGGCGATGTCGGATATGTACCGCGAGGAGGTGCCCCTCTACGGCGCCCTGATGGAACTGGTGGCCCAGGTCAATGCCCGGGTGCTGGAGCAGCAACCGGCGATTGCCCGGCACCTGCAGCGCAGCGGCGAACTGCAGCGCCTGGACCTGGAGCGCCACGGCGCGATCCGCGTCGGCACCGCCGCGGAGCTGGCGACCCTGGCCCGGTTGTTCGCGGTGATGGGCATGCAGCCGGTGGGCTACTACGACCTGACCCCGGCCGGGGTACCGGTGCATTCCACGGCCTTTCGCGCGGTGCACGAAGAAGCCCTGCAGGTCAGCCCGTTCCGGGTCTTTACCTCGCTGCTGCGCCTGGAACTGATCGACAACCCCGAACTGCGAGGCTTTGCCCAACAGGTGCTGGCCCAGCGCCAGATCTTCACCCCCAAGGTGCTGGAGCTGATTGAGCAGGCCCAGGCCGAGGGCGGGCTGGATGAAGACGACGCCCAGCGCTTTATCCAGGAAGCCCTGGAAACCTTCCGCTGGCACCACCACGCCACCGTGACCGCCGCCCAGTACGCCAGCCTCAGCGCCCAGCACCGCTTGATCGCCGACGTGGTGGCGTTCAAGGGCCCGCACATCAACCACCTGACCCCGCGCACCCTGGACATCGATCAAGTGCAGCAGCTCATGCCGGAGCACGGCATCACCCCCAAGGCGGTGATCGAAGGCCCGCCGCGCCGGGACTGCCCGATCCTGCTGCGCCAGACCAGCTTCAAGGCCCTGGAGGAGTCCGTGGCCTTCACCGACCAGGCCGACAGCCAAGGCAGCCACAGCGCGCGCTTTGGCGAAATCGAACAGCGCGGCGCAGCGCTGACCCCCAAAGGCCGCGCGCTCTACGACCGCCTGCTGAACGCCGCCCGCGACGCCCTGGGCGACTTCCCCAACGAGGCCAACGCCCAGCGCTACAACCAACTGATGCAAGAGCACTTCCGGGAGTTTCCCGACAGCCACTCGGCCATGCGCGAACAGGGCTTGGCGTACTTTCGCTACTTCGTCAGCGAAGCCGGGCTCGCGGCCCGCGCCGAGCCCCAGCGCCCCACCACCCTGCCGGCCCTGCTGGCAGCCGGGCACCTGGGCTTCGAGCCCCTGGTCTATGAGGATTTCCTGCCGGTGAGCGCCGCCGGGATCTTCCAGTCCAACCTGGGTGACGACAGCCAGAGCCACTACGCCGAACACTCCAACCGCCAGGCCTTCGAAAACGCCCTCGGGCGCGCCACCCTCGACGAACTGCAGTTGTACGCCCAGACCCAGCAGCGCTCCCTGGAGCAGTGCGCCGCCACCCTAGGCCTGCCGACGCTGTAAGCCGCGCCCGGCATCGACCCACGGGGCGATGCCGCCCTCCCCCCGGTACGTTCGCCCATGGTCATGGACCCGCCGCGGCGGTATTCTGCGGCCATTTGCGCCCCTCCGGCGGCGCGCCACCACCAGGGATGGACACGGCGAATGAGATTCGCGATCGGCCTGTTTTTATGCGCGGCGCTCAGCCACGCACTCACCACCCACGCCGCAGAAACCGTCAACGACATCACCCAGCTCAACCCCATCGTGGTCGATCAGGTGGTGCGCCCCAGCACCCTGGAGCAGATCGTCCAGCAGGTGGCCGAACACCCCGGGCCCATCGCCATAGGCGGCGGGCGCTACAGCATGGGCGGCCAGACCGCCACCGAGCACGCGCTGCAGATCGACATGCGCGGCTTCAACCGGGTGCTCGACTTCTCCAAAGAACGCAAGGAAATCACCGTGCAGCCGGGCATCACCTGGCGCGCCGTGCAGGACTACATCGACCCCCACGACCTGTCCGTGAGCATCATGCAGAGCTATGCCAACTTCACCGTCGGCGGCGCCCTGAGCGTCAACGCCCATGGTCGCTACATCGGCTACGGCCCGCTGGTGAGCTCGGTGAAAGCCATCAAGCTGGTGCTGGCCGACGGCCAAGTGGTGGACGCCAGCCCGCAGCACAACAGCGAACTGTTCTACGGCGCCATCGGCGGCTACGGCGGCCTGGGGGTGATCGTCCAGGCCACCTTGCAACTGAGCGACAACGTGCGCCTGCTGCGCAGCGTCGAGGAAATGCCCCTGGGCGCCTACCGCCCCTACTTCCAGGCCCGCATCCATGACGACCCCAAGGTCATCCTGCACAACGCCGTGCTCTACCCCGACCGGTACCAGACCCTGCGCGCCGTCTCCTACAGCCAGACCGAGCTGCCGGTCACGGTCAAGGAACGCCTCACGCCCCTGGACCAGAACTACTGGAAAGAACAGAAAGCCCTGAAAGTGGTGAGCCAGTGGCCCGGCGGCAAGACCCTGCGCCAGGAGGTGATCGACCCCCTGGTGCTGAAAAAGCCGCAAGTATCGTGGCGCAACCACGAAGCCAGCCTCGACGTGCGCGAACTGGAGCCCGAGTCCCGGGCCAAGCGCACCTACGTGCTGCAGGAATACTTCGTGCCCCCCGAGCAGTTGGAGAGCTTCGTCCAAGAAATGGGCACGACCTTGAGAGCGCATAACGTCAACGTGATCAACCTGTCGATCCGCCACGCCAAGGCCGACCCCGGCACCCTGCTGGCCTGGGCCAAGACCGAGGTGTTCGCCCTGGTGCTGTACTACCAGCAGAGCACCGCGCCAGAGGAACGGGAGAAAGTCGGCGAATGGACCCGCGCCCTGGTGGACAGCGCCATCCAGCACGGCGGCAGCTACTACCTGCCGTACCAGATCCACGCCACGGCGCAGCAGTTTCGCGCGGCCTATCCAAGGGCGGGGGAATTTCTCGCGTTGAAAGCCCGGGTCGATCCGCAGAACAAGTTCCGCAATAAGTTGTGGGATGCGTATGGGGTGGGGGCGCGGCCTTGAGGGCTTGAGTGCCAGGACAGGGTTCGATGGAAATTGGTTGAAGAGCCAGCACCCGCGTCGGCGGTAAACGCCTGCACACACAAGGCGTCATACAATAGCGCGCCAACGCCGTTGCAGCGGATCACCCCGACCGCAGTCCTTCGCCCGCCGCTGCACAATCAGCGGCCGGCTTGGTAACCCGGAGAGTAAACGGCGCATAAGCGCCCTCATAACGCATGCCGGCGTTTTTTTAGTGCCTGCATCTTTGTTATGGCGGCTGTGCGCGGGAGGCCTTCGGGTCTGCCGGGCTCGTTTACCCCGGTTTACCAACCTGCGTACAGCTGCCACCCATTCGTTTGGTAACAAAGTGGCGCCTATAACCCAGTAAACGGAGTACTGCCTCAGTCAAAACCATTGGCATCGTGACCTTCACCCAGTGCGGCGACAAAGAACAAAACCTGTTCAAGGTCAATCCGGATATTCCAGCTCGGGAAGCCCTGGAACATGCTACCAATCTGTTCTACTACACCAAAAAGCTCATGCTCGATGCTGCAATGGAAAAGCAAGGAAAGCGTTATGCTTGGCCCGCCTACTATCTATGCGAGATGGGCAAAGCCATTATCGATGATGTTTCCAATGGCATACCAGAGTCGAGATTAAATTAATAACGCATACCAAAAAGATAAACCACTAATTATTTATCTTCACAAGCAGCGGTTTCTCTTTCAGACACAAACCACAAAGAGTTATTCGAGCGCACCTTCATACCTCTGAGCGCCGTGATTGAAGCTCCACACATACGACTTAGTCACCGCCCCCTCCCCCTTATATACAACATTCCCATCCTTATCTCTCTGATAGAAGTACACCTCTATATCTTTATATTTATTTTCACCACCAGGGGAGACATCTAAAACCTTAACGCCTGCAAAATAGTCTCCACCAACAAATTTCAAATACCCTCGACACTGAATAAAGAAACCATAAACCCTGTCCTTACTTGACCCCTCACTACCAGAATAAGAAAAAATAAAGTCCCTCACCCCATCGCCATTAAGATCATCATTATAGACAACCCTACCTTCTTGAACAGAGAACTTCACCCCATCAACTCTTGAAAGAACCTGAACAGGATCAACATCTTCTGCCCACTGTGAAATAAAATGTTTGGGACCACTGGCATCACAAACTTCTACTGCTGCGGCACAAGCAATCGGTAAAAGCAGAAAAAGAGCTAGGATATATTTCATATTCACTCATCCAGAATAAAGGTATTACGACCAGTTCGGACTGCTCCCTGGGGCTGGGTAGAACCAAAAGCTATGCTGGTCGTTATAGTGGAGTTTACAGCTGCGGCCGCAGATAGAAGCCCTCTAGACAAGGCAGCTTCATGTGCATCACCCCAGTTTGATACCGGCAATTGCCAATTCACCGTAGCTGTTTCATTTATTGTTTGCTGAATGATTGGCACGATTCTCTGATAGTCATCATGAACCACATGTGACGGCCGATATACATGCCATCTCAAAAGTATTGCAACACTCTTCTCTGAGGTAAAAACGCTACCCAGCGTACTAATTATAGTCGTAGCGCCAACACGAAACTGAACCTCCTTAGTCAAAAGATCCCTAACCCTGACTTTGGCCATAGACCACATCGCCTCCCTATAGCCCGATAAGGTTCGACCTGCCATGCTCAGCCGATAAAACCAATGCCAAGTTTTTAAGTAATGGGCTTCCTCTTTAGTTCTCAGCAAATCATTAAATTCACTCTCGGCATGTACCTGCTGAACAGGAACATATGTGTCATTTGTTAACCTCACCCATCCAGAATATGTTTTCAGATCCTCAACATACAACCTCGAATCCCCCCAATCATATTTTGGATAAAGCCCAAAATCACCAAAGACCTTTCTAAAAATTTCGTTATTTCTTTGCTTTAGCCCGGATTTCTCATGACCGCATAAACAAAAACGGCTGAAAGCCTTATGATTCTTGTCGCCAAACAAAGCCCCATAAGTCTTCAGCCGCGCACAAAATGCTACCAGAAAAACTCCACTTTTCACCCCTCTCTCGCCGCCTCGTCGAGGCCTCTTTCACCGGTGGTCACATCACCTCGGATGCGGGCTTGTTGCTGCTGCGCGAGGTCGACCGGCAACATGGCTTGACCCGCCGCCTGGCCAAAATCGTTCCCGATCGGCGTGATCCTGGGCGTGTCCAGCATGGACTGCAGACACTGCTCGCCCAGCGTATCTATGCACTGGCCGCCGGCTACGAGGATCTCAACGATCATGACGGCCTGCGCCATGACTACGCGCTGCAGACTGCGGTCAACCGCCTGCAACCGCTGGCCGGCAAATCCACTCTGGGGCGCCTGGAACAGCAAGCCGATCGCGAAACGGTGGTGCAAGCCCATCGCCTGCTGTGGGAGCACTTCATCGCCCAGCATGACCAGGCGCCGGCTGAGATCGTGCTCGACTTCGATGCGACCGATGTGCCGGTGCATGGTGATCAGGAAGGGCGCTTCTTCCATGGCTATTACGACCATTACTGCTTCCTGCCGCTCTATGTGTTCTGTGGTCGCCATCTGCTGGTGAGCTATTTGCGCCCGAGCAACATCGATGGCGCCCGACACAGTTGGGCCATCCTGGCACTGCTGGTCAAGTTCATTCGCCGCTTCTGGCCAGAGACCCGCATCGTGTTCCGCGGTGACGGCGGTTTTTGCCGACATCGCATGCTCGACTGGTGTGACCGCAAGCAGGTGGATTATGTGGTGGGTCTGGCCCGCAACACCCGCCTGCAGCGGATGGCGGCGCCGGCCATGCAAGCTGTCGCCGAGGCCTACCAAGAAACCGGGCAGAAGATGTCCGGCGTGTATCGCTTCCTCTATCAGGCCGGTAGTTGGCGTAGGCGCCGCCTGGTCGTGTCGCGCCTGGAACATGGCGAGCAGGGTGCCAATCCACGCTTCATCGTCGTGTCCCGCTTTGCCGAGGATGCTGCCCAGCAGTACTACGAAGACTACTGCGGCCGTGGCGACATGGAGAATCGGATCAAGGACCAACAGTTGGATCTGTTCGCCGACCGCACCTCCAGCCCACGCTGGTGGACCAACCAGTGGCGGCTGATGCTGTCGGCCTTTGCCTATGTGCTGTTCGAACGGCTACGCGATCATCTCCAGGGCACCGCATTGGCGCGCATGAGCATCCATAACCTGCGCTTGAAACTGCTCAAGATCGGTGCGGTGATCATTCGCAACAGCCGGCGCATCCGCGTGCTGATCAGCGAGGCCTATCCGCATCAGGAACTCTTTGCGGGGCTGGTTGCCCGCCTCAAGCCGACCTGAACAGGCGGGCGCCCCCGGCCCGGCTCAATGGGGGAAAGGGGGCAGTGCGCCCCATACGCGGGAATTGAATAAAAAACGATCAATTTTTAGCGGTGGAAGGCAGGTTGTTGATACACCGAGGCTTCACCGGCCACGCCTGCCGGCCTCATGAGAAATCCGGGTTAGGTAAGAAATAAAACCAACAAACTCACCCCTCCCGTATTTACCACTATCGAACAACCCCATAGTCCAGTGGCATGGACCTGCAGACACGAGTGCATTGTCCCATGCATTGAGCACATCAAAACGTCCAAAACATTCTGCTTCAGCCACCACTCGAACAGTACGATAAGTTGATAGGGCCGGACTATTAAGTTGTGTGAAATTGACTGGTGAGCCGGTTATATTCTGCACCGTCATTTCAGCCTCTGGCGACCAACTATGTCCTTTACTCGCATTAGGTCCACCAAAACCTCGAGACTCGTAATAACCTACAACATGATAATGGTTTTGCGCTCGCCCAGCAGGAAAATCAAAATAACTTGAAAAATCTCTAACAAAAACTCTCGGCGCCCCCTCAGTAAAGCTATCATGCGCCCAAATATTGCATCCGGAAGCAGCAATATCATTCCTGACGCCATGGACCATTTTCCAAGCCTCAAGGACTACCGGACATCTATAGTCATTCTCCAGCCAGTGATCTATCGCCAATCTGGTTTGTGCATTCATAACCCCACTTATAGGGCCAGAGTACCGAGCCGAGTTAGCAACTGACTGCAAACTATCGACATAGTAACTGACCGGACCTGCGGTTGTTCCGCCCACAACTGCTGCTTTTCCTGCTTTGGCCAAAATCGCTGCCGAACTATCAAAATATACGTCTAAATTATCTACCTTTACAGGAGAGCCAGTTTGATCTAATAAGAGCAAGCCCTTTTTATCTTGCCTAACACATGCTACTTGAGCCATGGAGGCGTAAATTTGAAACTCTCTAACACCCCAACCAGTACGAACCCCAAACGCGCCGTCTGGCTTTCCAACTACAGAGAACCCTAAAAAAGCCAAATCCTCCTGAAGCTTTCTTACATGCTCATAAATAGCTAAAGCCGCACTATTACCTGAAGGTGAAATAGCTGTTTCAGCAGAAATATTGGAAAGGTTCGGATTGTCCACGCCTCCCCATCGCGGAGGTAAATTCTGCGCTGGCTTACCATCATGATCTCCAAAAAAAAGATCAAAGCCCCCATAGTTCATCACTAATTTCCTTACGCAAGATGTTGTTCTTCCAACCGTTTTACATCATTCAGAGACAGGTAGTCTTTATCTGTCAGCTCACATGAACGATGGAAGCAGCGAGTGGCATACTTTGTTTTTGGACCGTTTTCACCATCAACTTTTCCATGATAAAAACCGAGGTTTTTCAGCCGTGACTGAAGCCCCTTGACATCCGATGCAACTGGTTGCGAGCTTAGATCGAGATCCCATACCCACGGTTGTGCCTCAATCCCAAATGCGTAGAAGGTTAACTTTCCTTTTTTAGCCTTTAGCGGAACAGGTTGATCTACAAATCCATCAGCAGATGTTGTTCCCTTATAAGTCACACCATCGGCTTCCAATATATAAGGCTGTCCAGAGATTCCTTTCTTGTCATAGGGGCGTTTCATTTGAATTCGAAAGCTTTTGCGAAGGTTTTCTAATGGTGAGGGTTGCGGCGCATTCACCAACGCCTTCTCCATCAAATTCCCCGCCTTATCCCGATCCGCCGCCCCCGGCTGCAGCGGCTCCTTGATGGCAATCCCGCTGCCACTGCCCGGGGCGCCGCCGGCGTTCTGTTTCACCAGCGGCCCGACGATCGTCACGCCGCCGGGGTCGAGCTTGATAAAGCTACCGCCGGCCTTGAGGGTCATTTCCAGGGCCGCCTCGATGACGATCTTGTCCCCGGCCTTGAGGTGGATTTCCTGCCCGGCCTGGGTCAGTTGCGCCACGCCGAGCTTGATGTGCTGGGTGTCGGCCACGGTGAGGTGGTCGTCGGCGCGGATTTCGGTCTTGCGCGCGCCGTGGGTGGTGCGGTGTTCCTCGGCCTTGAATTCGCTGTAGACGTGGTGCTCGACCGTGTCGTGGCGCTCGTTGCCAACAAGGATCTTCTGGTCGTGCTGGATGTTTTCATCCCAGTCGCGCTGGGCGTGGACGAAGATCTGTTCGGCGCCTTTTTTGTCTTCGATGCGCAGTTCGTTGAAACCGCCGCCGCCCGGCGAGCTCAGGCTCTTGAATACGCTGCGGGTCTTGTGCGCGGGCAGCGCGTAGGGCACCTCGTGTTCCTTGTGGTACAGGCAGCCGCTGACCAGGGGCTGGTCGGGGTCGCCTTCGAGGAAGCTCACCAGCACTTCCATGCCGATGCGCGGGATGACCAGGGCGCCGTAGCGGTCGCCGGCCCAGCCGGAAGCCACCCGCAGCCAGCAGCTGCTCTTGTCGTCGCCCTGGCCCTCGCGGTCCCAATGAAACTGCACCTTGACCCGGCCGTACTGATCGCAGTGGATTTCCTCCCCGGCCGGGCCGGTGACCACCGCGGTCTGGCTGCCCAGCACCCGGGGTTTGGGGTGCTTGAGCGGCGCGCGGTAGAACACGTCCCAGGGGGTGGCCAGAAAGCGGTTGCGGTAGCCCTGCTGGAAACCGTCCTCGGCCCGGGTATCGCTGGTAATGGACTCTTCCAGCACCTGGGGCTGCTTGCCTTCGTGGGTCACCTGGGTCAGCAGCCAGAGGTCGTTCCATTGCCTGCGCGGGTGCTCGGACAATTGCAGGAAATGCCCGCTGACCAGCCGTGGTTCATCGCCCCAGCCCTCGGCCTGCCGATAGTCGGCGCGGTGGCGCTCCAGGGCGCGCTGGCTGAGCAACTTGCCACGCTGGCGGTCAGTGAAGCGTCCGGGGTAGTCATAGTCTTCCAGGTCCGGTTGCGGACTCCGGGCCTCGGGCCGGTAGGCGGCCTCCAGTTGCAGGCGCGGTTTCTCGAAGTCGTAATCGCGGCGGCTGGTGCGGCTGGTGCGCGACGCCAGGCGCACTTCGAAGCCCTTGATCACCGGCGCGTCGGCCACCAGCCCGCTGCCGCGCACGTAGTCGGTGGGCCTGCCGAGCTTGGGGAACGCGGTCTGGTTGTCGGCAAACACCAGCAGGTGGCCGCCACGGCTGTGCTGGAAGTGGTAGTGCAGGCCTTCTTCTTCGCACAGGCGCTGGATGAAGTGCAGGTCGCTCTCGTCGTACTGCACGCAGTAGTCGCGTTCCGGGCATGGATGCTCGATCTGGAACCGATAGGCATCGGCGAGGATGCCGTGTTCTTCGAGAATCGCGGCGATGATGGCCGGCGCCGAGAGCTGCTGGAAGATTCGCTGGTTGCTGCGGTGGCGCAGGTAATCCAGACGCGGCACCAGGGACAGCTGGTAATGGGTCAGGCGCTTGCCAGAATCGCCCTGGGCCACGCGGCGGATCTGGCCATGAATGCCATGGCCCTGGGGGTCGAAGGCGAGAAACGCCTGTTTGTGCAGCAGCCCTTCCAGGTCCAGGGCCGGGTTGTCGCTGACCAGCTGCAGGTCGAAGCGAAAGGGCTGGCTGATGCCTTCGGTGCCCTTGAATCCGAGCACCTGTAAGTCATTGGCAAAGTCTTCGACGCTCAGGCTGAAGTGGGTTTCACTGGCCGAGTTGAACATGTGCTGCTCCTTGTTCGCTGTTCATGGTTCACGCCGCTGCAACCAGCCGCCCAGCCAGCCGCCCCTGGGGGCAAAGGCATCCCGCAGCTCCTCGACGCCGATGGCCCGCTCCGCGGCATTCAGCGCCAGGGCCGTGCGCAGCGCCGGCCAGCAGTGCCCCGGCAGTTGGCGCGGGCGTTGCAGTTGCAGGTCCAGCTGCTGGTCCCGGGCCTGGGTCGAGGGCAGGCGGCGATAAGGGTGCTGGCCGCTGACCAGCTCGTGGATCACGCAAGCGGCGGCGAACAGATCGGCCGCCGCCGACAGCGGCGCGCCTTCCAGCAGTTCCGGGGCGGCGTAGCTGGGGGTCCAGGCGTCGAAACGCTGGCGGTTGAGCCCTGGCAGGCCCGGCAACAGGCCCTGGGCGGCGCGGCTCAGGCCGAAGTCGAAGAGGCGCAGGCCGTCGTCGCCGAGCATCAGGTTGCCGGGCTTGAGGTCGCCGTGCAGCACCCCGAGGCCATGGCAGTAAGCAAGGGCATCCAGCAAGGCCGGAATCACCTCGCGCGACTGCGCCCAGGGCAGACCCAGGGGCCACTGGCAGAGCAATTGGTCCAGGGGCATGCCGTGCAGTTGCTCCATGGTGATAAAGGCGCAGGCATGCCCGGTGTCCACGTCGAAGCTGTGCATGCGCACGATGTGCCGATGGTGCAGGCGCCGGGTCAGGGCAAACTCGCTGTAGAGCAAGGCGCTGGCATCCGGCGCGTCGGCGAAGGCTTCGCTGAGCAGCTTCACGGCCACATAGGGTTCGGGGTCGCCGAACTGTTCATGCAGCAGGTCCCGGGCGCGGTACACCACGCCCATGCCGCCGGCACCGAGCAAGCGTTCCAGGCGGTAGCGGCCGGCCAGCAGCCGGGGCAGCCCGCCCAGGGGATCGAGCACCTTGAGCACCGGCGCTGTCGGCAAGCGCCGCTTGCCGCCGCCCCGGGCCTTGCCGCGGCCCTTGGAGCCCTTGCCGCGCCCCTTGACCGGCCGCTGCTGCGTTGCCGCCGCCGCGACCACCCGGGTCAGTTCGCCCGGCGCCGGCGAGGGTGAATGCGGGTGCAACAGCGACAGGTTCATTGGCGCACCACCACGGCGGTCAGGTTGTCCCGCGCCTCGCCGTCCAGCGCGTCCTCGAACAAACGCTGCAAGGCCACCTGCGGCGCCGCCAGGCTCAGGGCGCGGCACAGGGCGTTGCGGGTCAGATCCTGGTACAGGCCGTCGCTGCACAGCAGGAACACGTCGTCGGGATAGACCTGCAGTTCCAGCACTTCCAGGCTCAGGCGCTCGCTGGCGCCCACCGCCCGGGTCAGGGCGTTAGCGGCCGGGTGCGCGCGGGCCTGCTCGACACTCATCTGCTGCTCGTCGATGAGTTTCTGCATCAGCGAATGGTCCCGGGACAGCTGGTACAGACGCTGTTCGCGCCACAGGTAGCAGCGGCTGTCACCGGCCCAGATGCAGGCGGCGCGATCGCCCTGCAGCAACAGCGCGACCACGGTGCTGCCCATGATGCTGTCGCGCCGTCCGGCGGTGACCGTCAGCTCCTGGCCCAGGCGCCGGTTGAGCCAGTGCAGGCACTGGCGCACGCTGGCCAGGCGGGCCTCGAAGCCCTCCTCAGCCGGCAGCTCGGCGAGGCTGCTGACGATCAGCCGGCTGGCGATGTCGCCGCCCTGGTGCCCGCCCATGCCGTCGGCCACCACCCACAGGCCGCGCTCCGGGCAGTCGAGGAAGGCGTCCTCGTTGCGCCGGCGAACCTTGCCCGGGTCGGTACGGGCCGCGCTGCGCCAGGCCCCGGCAACGTTCATCAGAGCTGCACCGGCAGGCGGAAGCTGCGCAGCACGCCCATGTCGAACGGGTTGGGGGTGCGCTGGCTGTGCAGCAGGTAGTTGGCCCGCAGTCCGCCCAGGTCGGCCTTGATCACCATCACGTCACGTCCGCTCAGGTATTCGTTCTGCATCAGGTCGAACAGGCGGAACAGTGACCAGGGACCGCTGTTCTTCTCGATGCCGATGGGCCGCCCGGCGAGTTTTTCCAGGATCAGACTGGTGCGGCCGTTTTCCGCATCGGTGGGCCATTTGAAGGCCATGGGCACGATCGGACCGTGGCGGTACTCGAACTGCTGGTTGCCGAAGCGGAACTCGGCGCGGCTGACACTGGGGTCCAGGGTGTAGGGCTCCAGGCGGAACTGCACCTGGGGCTCGGCGGGGTTCTCGGCGAAGAAGCTCTGGCGGATGACCTGGGCCGCGGCCATCTGGTCCAGGTAGACCCGGGACACCGGCAGGCTGTAGCCGTCGACGTTGCGCAGCCGGTAATTGCCCGGATCGCCCACCACGAAGGGCCGCAGGTAGGTGTCGAAGAAGCGCTCGGCCAGGCCCTGGGCCTTGAAGAACTCGCGGAAGTCGCCAATGGCCACCTCGCTGCTGCTGTGGGCATCGAACGGGTAGCGCTTGTGGATGGCCTTGCCGTAGAAGCCGTAGAGCTCGCCCTGATAACGCTGGTTGAGGTAGTGGTAGGCGTCGTTGAGCACCAGGCGCCAGGTGTCTTCGGCCAGCAGGTTGAACCAGGCGCTGACCGGCCGCGGCAGGCGCCCGGAACTGGTGCGCAGGGTGCTCAGGGCATCGCGCTGGCCGCTCATGCGGGTCTTGGCCATTTCAAAGGCCGCCTGTTCGGGGTTGCCGGAGCGGGCCAAAAACGCCAGTTGCAACTGCAGTTCGTTGAGTGCCTGCAGGGCCGGAGCCAGGTCCGCGGTGGGGCCGTTGTTGTCGTCGAGCAAGCGGTGCAATGGCTCGAAGCGGCTTTGCAGGGATTTGCGCGCGGTGTCCGGGAGCTTTTTCAGCAACCCGTCCTGGGCCTTGCCCGCGGCCGCCGCCGCGACCTTGCCCAAGGCGCCGCCACCGACCAGCTTGTCAGCGGCCTCGCTCAGCTCATCGCCGGGCTCGGCCAGCACCGGGAAACGGGTGTTGTCGCGCACTTCCACCAGCAGTTGCAGGATCGGCGAGTTGGCCGAGGTCAGGCCGGCCACTTGCTCGGCCCCTTCACCGGCATCCTGGATCGGCTGCAGAGCCACCCGGCCCACCGCCTCGCCCCAGTGGTTGGCGTAGTCGCGAAAGTACAGCTGCTCCAGCTTGACCATCAGCTGGCGCAGGTCCATGCCGCTGATGTCGCTGCCCTCCCCCAGCACCCAGTTGTCCTGGAGGATGTCGCTCACCAGGCTGGCGCCCTGGACCGAGAAATACTGCTGGTAGCCCTGCTGGGTGTAGAAGCCCGGGATCACATAGTCGGCGCCCAGCAGCAAGTGGCCCTGGGGCCCCAGGTGCTGGCTCAGGCGATAGTCCGGCAGGCTCCGGGCCTGCTCGCGCAGCACCCGGTAGATCACGTCGGCCAGCGACTCGCTGCGCAGCACCTGGCGGGCCTGGGCCACCAGCGGCTCATTGAGCGGGTAGCTGAAGGGTTGCTGCAACAGGCGCTCGAAGTGCCGGTTGAGGCCGTTCTGCACCGCGCTGTTGCCGGGGTAGCGCCGCGACCAGTCGGACGCTACCCAGTCGCGCAGCCAACTGGGATCGCGGCGCTCCTTGAGGTTCAGCATCAGGTAGGCGCGCAGGCTGTTGAGCAGGCGCTCCCGGTCCTTGAGGTTGCTGCGGATCTGCCCTTCGAGCATCTGCGCCACCCGCGGCAGCAGTTGGGCTTGCAGCTCGCGCTCATAGGTCGCGCGCAGCAACGGGTTGCTGGCCTCGCCCTGATACAGGCCGGCGCGCTCATGCAGCGACACCTGGCCCTTGGGCGGGAACACCCGGGTCGCCTGCTCGCTCAGGTCCAGGCTCTTGAGCGCCGCCATGGCGTCGCTTTGAGCACTCAAGGTGGCGCGTTGCAGGGTCCATTCCCGAGCCAGCTCGCGCAATTGCTCCAGGCGGCCATGGTTGGCGGAAAAACCACTGGCCCATACCAGCCCGAATAGGCCCAGGGAACCCAGCGCCCCCAGATAGAGGGCACGCTGGCCCCAGTCGATGCGCCGGCGCTCGCCCTTCTCCAGGCCCGCCAGTTCGGCTTCGGGAAAGATCACCTGACTGAGCAGGTGATGAATGAATCGCGCGCGCCCGCTGTGCAGGTTCGGCAACAGGCTGCTGGGCAGGCCCAGGTTGGCGCCGATCCCGGCCGTGTCGGGGTCCAGCGACTGGCTCAGGTGCGGCGCACTGGTGAGGTAGAAGCCGCGCAACAGGCTGGCGCGCTGGTAGCGGTTACCGGTGAAGGCCATGTCGACGAACAGGCACAGGCGCTCGCCGATCAGTCCCAACTGGTGGGGAAAGTCGAGTATCCGCCCGCGTCGCTGGGTGTCGCGCTCCTGGTGCATGCGCATGATCATCTGGCTGTTGAGGCGCCGCAGCAGGTCTTCGAACTCCTCGCGCAGTACCGCCACATCGGTGCCGTCCTGCTCGCGACGGAAGCTGACCCCCAGTACCTGCTCGCTCTCTTCGCGGCTCAGCTGATCGAAGAACTCGTCGAACCCCAGCAGTTGGTCGGCCTTGCTCAGCACCAGGTACACCGGCACCTCCACGTGCAATTTTTGCCGCACCTCCTGCAGGCGACTGCGCACCTGGCGCGCCAACAGCTCCAGGGCCTGCTCGTCGCCGCCCTGCAACACTTCCACCGGCAGGGCCAGGAGCACGCCATTGAGCGGCCGATTGCGCCGACGGCTGCGCAGCAGGCCGAGCAAGGTGCTCCAGGCGTGGCTGTCGGCCTCGGGATCGGGCTGGGTCAGGTAACGCCCGGCCGTATCGATCAGCACCCCGTGTTCAGCGAAGTACCAGTCGCAATGGACGCTGCCCTGGGTGTCGCGGGTCAGTTTGCGGTCGATGCGATTGAGGGGAAATTCCAGCCCGGAAAAATCCAGCAGGCTGGTCTTGCCCCCCCCTGGGGCCCGAGCAGCAGGTACCAGGGCAGGTCCTGGCGCCAGCGCTCGCTGCGGCCACGATACAGGCTGGAGGTCTTGAGGGTACGCAGCGCATCCTTGAAGCGACTGCGCAGCTCTTTCTCCTCGTCATCCATGCGTTGTTCGCGTTCCAGGCTTTGCCGGCCTTCCTCGCTGTCCTCCAGGGCGCTCTTGCGCACCCCGGCGCGCCAGTTGGCGAACACCATGCCCAGGCCCCAGATCAGGCACAAGCCGCTGATGGTCAACAGCCGCGCGGTGGTGCTGGCCCAGAACCGATAGTCGTCCACCGCCAGCAAGGGCCCGACGAACCACACCAGCAACGCCATCAACAACACCAGTAGCAGGGTCCAGACCCAGGTCCTGGCGAGGAACAGGCCGACTTTCTTCAACAGAGTCTTCATCACAGTTTCCCGTCTTGCGGCGCGTTGACCGAGGCCGCCGAATCAAGCTGACGATAAGGTTGCAGCACGCTCTCGCGCTGCTGCGCCAGAACCCAGGCGAACCCCGAATACATCACCGCCAGGCTCACCAGGGTGAACAACGCCACCGTCCACCAGGGCACGATCCGCACCAGGTCCGGGCGCTGATCGCCAAAGCCCTGCCACTGCGGCGACAGCTCCCGGGGAACGTCGCCGCGCAACTGGCGGATCTGCCGGTACAGGGCATCGCGGATGCCTTCCAGTTCGAGCATGCCGCGGGGCGCGACCCGGTACTTGCCCTCGAACCCCAGGGACAGGCACAGGTAGATGAGCTCCAGCATCGGCAAGTGGCGCAGCGGATTGCGGGTCAGTTGCTCCAGCAACTGGAAGACCTTTTCGCCGCCGAACGTCTCGTTGTGAAAGCTGCTCAGCAGGCTCATCTGCGACCACTGGCTTTCATTGCCCCAGGGGGTGCTCACCACCGCCTCGTCCGCCACCGTGCACAGCACATAACGGGCGCTGCGCACCTGGCCGGCCTCGGCGCCGTCGTGCAGCGCCCGGGCCTCGAAACGCCGGATGGCGGCGCTCAGTTGCTGGTTGAGCGCGTCCAGGTCTTCGCGCACCACGCTGTGCTTGAGCCGCACCACTTGCGAAAGCAGCTCGGACGCCGCGGCCACCAGGGCGTTGAGGCTGACGTTGAAGGCCTGGGCCGGTTGCAGGCGCGCGGCATAGATCATCCGCTGCTCCAGTTGCTCGATGCGCAGCGGCGCGGCGGCGTCCGTCAGCGGGCCGGTGCCGGCGTGGGGCTCGTGGCGATCGACGAGGACGGTCTTGTCGTCCTGCGGGTATTCACTGTCCTTGGTCATGGCAGTCAGTTCCTGATGGCCCAGAATTTCAGCTCAAGCTCGGAGAACTCCCCGGAAACGTGGAAGGCAAAGCCCCCGGAGCGCTCCAGTTGGCTCAGCTCCTGGGGGCTGAATTCGAGGATGAAATAGGTCTTGCTGGAGTGGAACGGGATCTGTCGCGGCGCCACCGACAGCGGTTTGACCTTGATCCCCGGCAGGTGCAGGTTGACCAGCTGGCGGATGTTCTCCACCGGGCCGACCTTGAGGTGCGCCGGCAGGCGATGGCGCAACTCTTCGGCCTCGCAGTTGGCGCTGGCGGCCAGGACGAACGAGGCCGACTCCAGCAGCGAGTGATCGTGCAGCGCCGCCACCAGGATGCCGTACTGGCGCTCCTGCAGGGCCAGCTCCATGGCGTGCTGCTCCAGGACCATGGACAGCACCTGGCGAATGGCGTCCATCAGGCTGCGAAAACTCGCCCCCTGGTCGCTGTGCTGGTAGCGGGTGTCCAGGCGCGGGCGCTTGCTCTCGCTGGAAAAGGTCGACAGGTCGCCCAGCATGCCGAGCAAGGTGCGGTACAGTTCCTCCGGGTGCACCTGCTCCAGGTCCAGGTAGTGGCGCAGCACCACTTCGCCGCGGTTGATCAACTGCAGCATCATGAAATCGCCGACCTCGGCGCCACCGACCTTGCCATTGGAGCGGATGCGCTCGGCAATGGTGTCGCCACGGTGGGCGAGCATGCTGATCACCTCCTTGAGGCAAGACAGCAGGTAAGGCGAGGCGTGGGTCTGGATGAAGGTCGGGAAGAACTCCTCATCGAGGCTGATCACCCCTTCGGCGTTGCTGCCCTGCACCTCGCAGACCTTGAGCTTGACGTAGGCCTGGTCGCTCTGCTGCTCGCCCAGCAACAGGCGGAAGTCCGGTCGCCCGCAACTGATCTGGCTGCTGGAGTCGTCGTCGGCATTGGAGTCGGCGATCTGCGCTTCGTAGGTGATGTAGCGCGCCAGCACATCGGACTGCTCGGCGCGCCGGGCCTCGATGTGATTGCCGGTGACCAGGGGCAGCGCCAGGTACACCGCGGTCTTGCCGGTGTTGGCCGGCACGTCCAGGGCCAGGGGCTCGCTGCTCTCCCCCAGGGCGAACAGACTGCCGTCCGGCAGGATCCCCGAGGCCCGGCTGATCACCAGCTTGCCCATGTTCAGGTATTGCAGGTCGATCTCCAGGCCGAGAAAGCCCCAGGTGTAGCTGCCCAGCAACTGGGTGCGGGTCTTGAGCTGATGGTCGAAGTAGCGGTCGTTGTGCTGAAAGTGCTGGGGCCGCAGCAACATGCCTTCCTGCCAGATGACTTTATGTTCGTTCATGGCTGTTCATCCGCCCGGGCCAGAGGTTGCAGAGGGTTGCGAATGCCCGCCTGGTCGAGGATCAGCTCACTGCGAGTGACCTCCAGCGCGGTGATCGGAATCACATAGCGCCAGCGGGTTTCCGGCAGGTCGCGATAGGCCGCCAGTACCCCGACATAACGGCTGTCACGGTCGACGCTGAGCTTGAGCTCCAGGCTCTGCCCGGGCCGCAGTTCCAGCTCCTCGCTGGCCACCAGGTCCGGGGCCAGGGACTCCTTGGCCCGTTCATAGAGGCTGAAGAAATCGGCGTTCTCAAAGGCCACCGGGTGCTTGAGCTCCAGCAGGCGCACCACGATGGGTGATGGTCGGCCGTTGAGGTCGGGGTTCAACTGGTCGCTGGCGCTAAGCCTGAGGTCGAGCTTGGTCAGGCTCGAATACGGCGACATCGAGGCGCAGGCGCCGAGTAGCGACAGCGCCAGCAGGGTCGCGGCGCGCATCCATAAAACCTTGCAGCGAAGCATGGGGATCATCCTTGGTGGGCGTGGGTGTTGAGGGTGCAAATCAGCCGGTGCTGCTCCTCGTAGGCCTGGGCAAAGTCCCGGGCCAGCAGGCGTTCGCTCCAGTCGTCGTCCAGGCGCAGGTGCTGGTGGTAACGGGTGTAGGCCCGCCAGTGACGCCCGGCGCTGGCCAGCCAGGGGCGCTTGCCGTCGCGCTCGAAGCGCAGGGTCAGCTGCTGCGGCGAAAAGTGCTCCAGGGTGCTGCGCAGCGCTGCCCGGCTGGCGGCGAGCAAGGCCACCTGATGCGCCTGCAAATCGGTGAAGGCCCGGGCAATGGCCTGGGGCCCGGTCAACTGCCCGGGCTTGTCGTCCAGCAGCAGCCGCTCCAGGGCTTCGCTGGCGTCCGGGGCAAAGCGCAGCGGGTTCTTGCCAACGCTCTGCACCTGGGTCTGGCCCAGGCGCAGTTCGCTCTTCAGTTCGCTGCGGGTGCGCAGGCTCTGCTGCAGGCCGGCGACACTCTGCCTGAGCAGGCTCGCTGCCTTGATGGCCAGCGCTTCCCGGGCCGCCGGATCGAGGTCCTTGAGTTCAACGCCCAGGGCTTCGGCAAACCGTTCCCAGAATGGCTCGCCAGGGCTCTGGAGCGACGCCGCCGGGCTGGCTGGCGGGGGCGGCGCGGGCGCCACCAGTTCGGGCACCCGCAGGTGCTCGGTGTCGATCCGCGCATAGTCGGCGAAGGGCTCCAGGGCCTGGGGCGGGCTGTCGAGCAGCGCCAGAGGATCGTCCGTCAGCTCGCCCTGCTCCTCCATGGCCAGGACCTTGAGCGGGTCCGGATCAAGAAAGGCGTCATCGGGAATGATGCTGCCCGCGGCCAGCGGTCGGCCGACGTCCAGCGCCAGGGGCGCGCTCGCCGGCAACAGCCACGCGCGCATCACGAAGCCCCCCAGCACATAGGTGCTGCCATGCTCGATGCGCAGCGGCGTGCCCTTGGGCAGGCGTGCGCCGCTGTCCTTGAGGACGATGCCGTTGCTGCTGGTATCGGTGAGGAAGAACGCCCCGTCCCGATAGCTGACCTGCGCGTGGTGATTGGACAGATGCCGCTGGCGATCGGGAATCACCCAGTGACAATCGGCGCCGCGGCCGATCCGCCCACCGCCCTGGCCGAAGGTCTTGCTGGCACTTGCGGCAGGCAGGTGCTGAGGGCTGTCGAGCATTTCAAAAACCAGTTCCATGGTGCTGCTCCTTGCGCTCACTTGCCGCGGTTGACCGTCTGCGGGTCTCCGAGCGGGCGGTAGCTGGGGTCATTGAATTTGTAATTGCCGCTGCAACCGCCCAGGTGGCCGAAAACCACCAGCAACAGCAGGACAAGAGGCCAGGGACGCACGGACATCAGCAGTTCTCCGAATCAAGGTAAGGGGCACGGCGCCGAACGGATCGGGCGCCGCCGGTCAGTGACAAACACCACCACAGCGCGCTCATGAGCAGGACGCCTCGGGTTCCAGCGGCTGGATCTGCAAGCGCGCCAGGCGGTAATGCAGGGCACGCCGCGACATGCCCAGCTCGCGGGCGGCGTGGGTGCGATTGCCGCCGTGCTTGTGCAGGCACTCCAGCAACAGGCCGCGCTCGACCTGTTCCATGCGCAGCCGCAGGTTCAGGCTCGGCGAGTCGTCCGGCGCCGGGCGTTGCAGGAGCAAGTGCTCGGGCAGCAGTTCGCGGCCTTCGCACAGCAGTACCGCCCGTTCGACCAGACCCTTGAGCTCGCGCACGTTGCCGGGAAAGGCGTAGCCGCCAAGCAGTTGCAACGCCGAGTCGGACCACTGCAATGCTTCGCGCTGGAGGAAGGCGCAGGTCTTGTCGCAGAAATAGCGCGCCAGTTGCGCCACATCCCCGGCGCGCTGGCGCAGGGGCGGCAGTTCGATGGGGAACTGGCCAAGGCGGTAATAGAGGTCTTCGCGAAACTCGCCGCTGCTGACCAGGGTCGGCAAGTCGCGGTGCGTGGCGGCGATGATGCGCACATCGATCTGGCGCGGCTCGGTGCTGCCCAGGGGGCGGATTTCGCTTTCCTGCAACACCCGCAACAACTTGGCCTGCAGCACCAGCGGCATGTCGCCGATTTCATCCAGCAGCAGCGTGCCGCCCTGGGCCGCCTCGAACAGGCCGATGCGATCGCTGTCGGCACCGGTGAACGCGCCTTTGCGGTAGCCGAACAATTCGCTCTCCAGCAAATGCTCGGGCAAGGCTGCGCAGTTCTGCACGATGAAGGGCTGCAAGCGGCGCGGTCCGTAATCGTGGATGGCCCGCGCCACCACCTCCTTGCCGGTGCCGGTCTCGCCCTGGAGCAGCACCGTGTAAGGGCTGTGCAGCACCTTGCTGATCAGCTGGCAGGTCTGGCGCATGGCCGGGCTGCTGCCAATCAGCCCGTAGTCGCCGACGCGGCGCGGCGCCTCGGCCTCGACCGGCGGCGTGGCCAGCGCATGCCGCCAGTGTTGCCGCAGGCTGCGCTGGGCCAGCAGGAAGCTGCCCGACAGGCGCAACGAACCGGCAAACCCCTGCAACCGGGCAGGCTCGCGGCTGGCGCACAGCAGCAGCCCTTGCACCGCGCCCTGGGGGTTGGCCAAGGGCACGCACAGCAGCGAGCGCCAGGCACCGCCCGCCTCCGGCAGGAAATCGGTCTGGTACAGGCCGCAACCCAGGTCGGCGAGGAACAGCACGCGGTCCTGGCACAGCGCGAACTGCAACAGCTGTTCGCCGTTGTAGTCCGCCGGCAGCTCGGCCACCGGTCGCGGTCGCGCGGCATCGCTCAGACACTCGGCGCAAAGCTCCAAGCGGGTATGGGTGGCGTCCAGCAGATACAGCTGGGTCAACTGGCAACCACTGAGCCGGGCGACGGCCGCCACGAAGTCCGCCAGCAGACTGGCCTCGTCGCCGCTGCGGGCCAGGTCGCAGTACATCCCCAGCAGGGATTCGGCATAGGCCAGTGGTTGGGCAATCTGGGTAAACATTCGGGTGTCCTCAAGCAAACTCGCAGACCACGCCGCCATCTGCATCCACCGTGGCGTACACCTGCCCAAGGGTCTCGCCGCTGGCCATGGCCTGCAGCAGGCGATCGGCGACCCGGGGCAGCAGGTGCGCCTCCAGCAAGTGGTCGATCAGTCGCGCACCGCTGTCGCTCTGCCCGCAGCGCCGGGCCAGTTGCGTCACCAGTTCCTGGCAATGACTGAACTGCAGTTGCCGGCGCGCCAGGCGCCGGCCCAGGCGCTGCAGCTTGATCTCGATCAGCTCCCGCAGCACCGGAGCGTCCACCGGGTAGAACGGCACCACGCGCATGCGGGCCAGCAGCGCCGGCTTGAAGTGGGCGCTGAGCAGCGGACGGATCGCCCGCTCCAGATCCTCGGTGCTGGGGCGCTGCGGGCCCTGGCACAGGGCGTCGATGCGTTCGCTGGCAAGGTTCGAGGTCATCAGGATCAGGGTGTTGCGAAAGTCGATCGCGCGCCCCTCGCCATCGTTGGCCAGGCCCTTGTCGAAGATCTGGTAGAACAGGTTGAGCACGTCCGGATCGGCCTTCTCCACCTCGTCCAGCAGCACCACCGAATAGGGCTTCTGCCGGACCGCTTCGGTGAGCATGCCGCCCTCGCCATAACCGATGTAGCCGGGCGGCGAGCCGATCAGCCGCGAGACGCTGTGTTTCTCCTGGAATTCGGACATGTTGATGGTGGTCAGGAAGCGCTCGCCGCCGTACAGCAGGTCCGCCAGGGCCAGGGCGGTCTCGGTCTTGCCGACACCGCTGGGGCCCACCAGCAGGAACACCCCCACCGGTGCGTCAGGCTTGTTCAGGCCCGCGGCGACGGCGCGCATGGAACGGTCGAGGGCCTGCACCGCCTGTTCCTGGCCGCGGATCCGCGCTCGCAGATCGTCGGCGAAACTGGCCACCCGGGCGTTGTGCTCCCGGGCCAGTTGCTCCAGGGGCACACCGGTCCAGGCGCTGATGACTTCGGCCACCAGCCGTGGACACACTTCAAAGCTGACCAGGCGCTCTGCGGTTTGAGCACTGCTCAACAGGCCGTGGACCGCCTCCAGTTCTGCCTGCAGGGCATCCAAATCCACGGTTGGCCGGCCCTGCTCCGGGTCCTGGGGGCTGGCGCTCGCGGCGGCGCGGGCCTGGGCCAGTTCCTGGCGCAGGACCAGCAGGCGCTCGGCCAGCCGGCGCTGTTCGAGCCAGCGTTGCTCCAGGGCCTGCCGCTCCTGCTCGGCCTCGATCAGGCGCTGTTGCAGCTGGGCCAGGGCCGGCCGATCGATACTCAGCCCGGCCTCGGCATCGCGCCGCTGGGCCTGGCACTGGCGCCCGCCTTCGGCCAGCTCGGCCCGCAGCCGTTCCAGGCTCTGCGGCGCCGCCGCCAGGCTGATGCGCACCCGGGCACAGGCGGTGTCCAGAACATCCACCGCCTTGTCCGGCAACTGGCGGCCCGCCAGATAGCGTGCCGACAACTGCGCCGCCGCCACCACCGCGTCGTCGCGCAGGTAAATGCCGTGGCTCTGTTCATAGACCGGGGCCAGGCCGCGCAGGATGGTCACCGCCTCGTCGACACTGGGCTCATGCAACTGCACCGGCTGGAAACGCCGGGCCAGGGCCGGGTCCTTCTCGAAGTATTTCTTGTACTCGCTCCAGGTGGTGGCGGCGATGGTGCGCAGCTCGCCTCGGGCCAGGGCCGGCTTGAGCAGGTTGGCAGCGTCGCCACCGCCGGCGTTGCCACCGGCCCCGATCAGGGTATGGGCCTCGTCGATGAACATGATGATCGGCCGCGGCGCGGCCTTGACCTCGTCGATCACCCCTTTGAGCCGGCGCTCGAACTCGCCCTTGACGCTGGCCCCGGCCTGCAGCAGGCCCATGTCCAGGACCAGCAACTCGACTCCCTGCAACGCCTGGGGCACTTCACCGGCGGCAATGCGCGACGCCAGTTCCTCCACCACCGCGGTCTTGCCGACCCCGGCTTCGCCGACAATGATCGGGTTGTTCTTGCGCCGCCGGGCGAGGATATCCACCATCTGGCGCAGCGCCTCATCGCGGCACAGCACCGGGTCGAGCTTGCCGTCCCGGGCCTGCTGAGTGAGGTTGTGGGTGAAGCGCTGCAACAGCGATTCGCCGCCGGCCGCCGGCTGGCCCGGGGCCGCGGGATCAGCCTGCTGGGCCAGGGCGAAGTCTTTCAGGCGCTGGCTGTTCAGCCGCGCCAGCAGCGGCTGGTAGCGGCTGCCGGCGTAGCGCAGCGGGTTGCGCAGCAGGGCCAGGAGCAACGCCGCCTGCTGCACCTGGGTCTGCCCCAGCTCCAGGCTGGCCACCAGCAAGGCGTCCTGCAGCCATTGCACCAGTTCCGGCGCAAACACCGGGTTGCGCGAGGCACTGTGCTCGGTCCCGGGTTGCAGCACCGCCACCAGCTCGGCGGCCTCGATCCCGGCATCCTGCAGGGCCCGGGCCAGCAGCCCTTGGGGCCGCTCCAGCAGTTCCAGCAGCAGGTCTTCCACCAGGATCTTGCTGCCGCCACGGGCCACGCAACGCTCGGCGCAGCGCTCCAGGTCGCGACGGGTTTCGGCATCCAGTGCCTGGATCAGTTGTGGCAAATCGACGTTGATCATCGGTCTCGTCCTTAATGAGAGAGGCTGCCCAGGGTCACCACGCCATCGGCGCGTTCACGTCCCAGCCAGCTGGTCCAGCCCAGGCGGCAAGCGTTCTGCTCGCCGATGCACAGTTCACGGATTTCTTCCTGGCGCAGTACCAGGCGAATGTCGTAGTCCAACGGGTCGCGCAAGGTGAAGCGCACCAGGGCGCAGAGCGGTTGATAGCCAAAGCCGATCGGCAGGAATTCATGGAAGCGCTGCCAGTCGAGCTCGCGGATGTGGATGCGGAACTTGCCGCTGCGATCGCGCACCCGCTCCCCCAGCACCAGGTCCTCGCCGAGCACGCTGTTGCCCAGGCCCAGGCGGTTGCGCTGCTCGTCGAGGATCTGCACCCGGCGCTCGATGCATTGCTCGATCACCAGCTGCGCATGCTTGAAGTAGTAACGCAGCACCGCCTCGATCAGCGCCGCCGAGTGGGCCCGCAGGCTGAGCAAGCCAAGGTAGGGCAGCAAGCGTTTCCAGTTCAGTTCCCGGGCCTGGCGGATCTCCTCGCCGCCCAGGCCGATCAAGGCGAACAACTGGCTGGAAAACGGGTCCAGGGCGCCGCTGGAGAAGCTCGCGCGATAGCGGTACTTGCGCCAGATCGGCAGCATCAGTCGTTGCAGGCGATGGTGGAACAGATCGAGAAAATACCGGGTCGGGTTGCCCTCCTCGGTGTCGCCCAGGGCCTGCTCGCCATAGAAGGCCGGCAGCGGCGAACCGGAGCCGAACAGGCCGATCAGGTTCAGGCGCAGGCGCGCATGCAAGAGTCCGTGCTCTTCGAAGAACTCCACGCGATCGACGTCGCTACCGGGAAATCCCAGGCTCGGGTTGGCCTGGAACTCCAGTTGATCGTAGAGCTCGTCGTCGTTCATCTGTGGGTGAGCATCGCGCAGTCGATCGACCACCAGCATCACCGCCTGGAACAGCGAGTACTCCCGTATGCCTCGGGACAGCTCGCTTAAAGCAGGGGCTGCAACCCCATGCGTGGCGTCCATTGGTACACCTCTCCTTGTGTACTGTTTACCCGCAGCTCGTGGTACGAATTGAGGCTGGCGTAAAGCGCGAAAAACTCGTTGAGCACGGAAGCGAAGATGAACAGGTCGCCTTCACCGATATAGCCTTGCGGGTCGATGGTCAGCTCGGTGCGCAGGCCCCGCAGCGGCAGGCCACGGTGCAGGCGATCGACGTGTTCGTGACGGATCGACTTGAGCCCCCCCAGCAAACGTTTGCTGACCCGTTCGGCGTGCTGGTCGTAATAGCGCGGCAGGTCGTAGGTTTCGAGAATCACCTTGAGCGCATCGACGTTGGCCAGGGACAGGTAGTTGAGGGACATGTTGCTGATCAGCTTCCACAGGAAATCGCGATTGAGCGGCGGCGCGAAACTGGACGTGGCCGCGGTGATATTGCGAAACCTGAGGAAGTCCGGCGTTGCCTCGCAGGACAGGTTGATGTCCCCGAGCTTGAGCTGCCGGGGCAGGTTCTGGTTGGTGCAGGTCAGCTCGATGGACAGGGTTTCCTGGGCCTCGGTGTGGCGGATGGCGAAACTCAGGTAGGTGTCCAGGCCATCGTGCAGCAACGATGAACGCTGGCGGATGCTGTAGTGCGGACGGCTCTGGGGCACGTCGAAACTGGGGTCGTGCTCGAAGGATTCGAACGCGACATAGTCCTGGTAGCCGACCCCGCCCGGGGCCCAGCCGGTGACCGAATCCACCGAGAACACGCCGCAGTTCTCCAGGTCGTATTCGGCCGGCAGCAACAGGTATTCGTCCTGCTTGCCGTCGAGGCGGATCGGCAGCGCGTCGTGCTTGAACAGGTTGACGATGGGGGTGCAGTACAGCTTGACGTTATCCAGGGTCGGCCGCAGGCGCTGGATACCGCTCTTGCGGATATCGAAACGCAGCTCCAGCCCGCGCACCTGCTTGAGGCGGTCTTCGGGCAACGAACGCAGTACCTGCAGGCCATCCAGGTCGACGAACAGGAACTTGTCCTGGAAGGAGAAATACTCCTGCAGATAGCGGTAGCCACGGAAGGTGTTCAGCGGGTACGGGATCAGCGCTTGCTCTTCGGCAAATCCCACCGGCTGCACTTGATTGCCGGGAATCTTGAACGACAGCGGATCGCCATTGGCCCCCTGCAACGGCGCGCCACCTGCCTGCAACGGCACCAGCTCGATACTGTCCAGGTTGCGCAGCAGGCTCAGGTAGAGCATCTGACTGATGTAGCGCTCACCGGCCAGGTGCAAGCGCAAGCGGCTGAGCGCAAGCTCACCGACATGACCGTCACAGCTCATCTCCAGGCGCAGGCTGAGCAAGGCGCCGTCGCCCTTCACCGAATAGGTCAAGCCGGTCAGGTCCAGGGGCAGCACCTCGGTGGGGTAGCAGGTGCGAAAACGACAGCGCACCTCGTTGACCGGCTGGCTTTCCACGGGAGTGTCACGGGCCACCGCCACCGCCGGCCCCGAGCGCTGCAATGGATCGAACTGCAGGATGCTGAACGCCGGCAACGGCCGCATGTAGTTGGGCCACAGCAGATGCATCAACGAATGGCTGAGCTCCGGCAGCTCGTCATCGAGCTTCTGCCGCAGACGCCCGGTGAGAAAGGCAAAGCCTTCCAGCAGCCGCTCCACATCCGGGTCCCGCCCGGCCTGCCCGAGAAACGGAGCCAGCGCCGGACTACGCTCGGCAAAACGCCGACCCAACTGGCGCAGTGCGGTCAGTTCGCTTTGGTAGTAGTGGTTGAAGGACATGGCGTACCTGCCTGCGTCTCTGTTAAAGGGGCGAGCATATGAAAACCCTGACTTGGATCAGTGCTCAGATTCGATTCGTGTTACTTGAAACCGTAAAAAACCACCGCGCTCTACAACCGGACAATGGCGCAGAGGTTCAACTACCAAACGACTGACAATTTCAGCGCCCCACTCTGAGCAACCACTTTTCCAGCCACATCCTGAGTAAAACTGCCAACATCATCAGCCCTCCCTCAAGTAGCGAATACACGATCGCCCGTACGGGATAACGCGGATAAAAATAAAAAAATATCGAAATCATCAACAAAAAAATTACTAAAACCTTCCACTTGAAACCTGAAATTAAAAAAACCACAAAACTCATTAAGACAAACAGGTAGAACATCAAGCCACTGGTCATGGCGATAGCAATACCTCGAGATGTAAACCCTCCATAAATCGAAACATAAATACCGACAAGATAGTCATGCAAAAATATATAAATCACACAAAACAAAAGGTGTATGCAAATACCAATACCTTGCCTGACACTCATCGCTGCCAAACTCCATACCTGTCTATATCAGACTGTGAAATAGGGCGAGTCAGCCTGGTCTTCGAGGTGGGTGCATACACTGCGTCTGCTGTCTCTATTTCATAAGGAATGCCTCGATCAAGAATGGTGTGCTGTTTCACTTCGAGCCTGAAATTTTCAGATGCCCACAAGGCTCCCCTCAAGATCATGAAATTGTCGTAAACGTCTCCGGGCCCTGTTTCCGCTGGCTCGTAGAATTTTCCGCTTCCCCACCTAATTCCTGTCTCTCCTGTTTTCCTGATAGCAAGATCCTTGTTCCGAGTCTCTCTCCAGTACTTCCTGAAGGTGTTGACCGCATAGGGGATCTGCCCAATACCGTCGGTCCAGTAAGGTTGATCCTGCATCAGTACTAAAAGGTATCCATCCCCTCCCTTATCAGATTTCTTCCAGTCCCCAGGAAGCAAACTATGAAAACTGATCGACAATCGATCAACAATTGCAAACTCTATGAGTTCTCCCCAGGTGACATGTTTGTAGGCAAGATATACATCTGCGCCTTTTCGGGTTGACTCTGGATTTACCCAGATCAACCGCCTGTAGTAACGGGCCAATGGCTCAAACCATTGAATCTTCTCCTCGTACAACTTTTCTGCAGTCAATATACGGAACGCCTTATCACCGGACTCAGGCCTCAAACCAAAAATAGGAGTGCCATTCTTTCTCGTGATCAGCCAAATGTCCGGCAACTTCAGTTGTGCTCCCGCAACATCCGTCGCCTCGGTTGTTTCTGCTTCCAGCTTTAATTTTGTAGCCCCTCCCTCCGTCAAGAAGACATGATTAATACCGTCGACAACAATGACTGTCTTCACGTCTATCACTCCGCAGAAACCAGCACGTTGAGAACCTCCGACTTTCTTCCAGTCGAAATACCGCTCGAAACACCCGTTGAAGTCGTACCGCTCTTTTCAATTCCACTTTCAGAACGAATGAAAAACTGCAGATCCTCAACGACTTTTCCGCTTGCAGTCCTGAACTCAAGAAATTGATTGAATTCGCCGGCCATGACCAAAGGCAACGGCGCCACAAACGGTGCCGGGACATGGGTATCGCCAATGATCACCGTCCCTGATCCGCCTATCACCGTGTTGCCGTGACTGCCCAGCGAGCCCAGAGTGGCGGCCGGCCGACCGTTGATGAACACGGTGCTGCTCAAGGCACCGCTCAGGGCTCCGCCACAGGCCGACACGTCACCTTCGCGCGCCGCCGGCAAGCCGTCGAACAGCACATCCGCTGAGCCGCTGGCGATGGGGCTGACCCCATGCCCGGGAATCGGGCAAGCCGTTGGATCGCTGAGCCGCGCCGCAGGTTTTCCAGACATCCTTGTGCACTCCTTACTTGACCCGTACCTGCCCGCTGCCATCCAGCCGCGCGGCAAAGCTCACCTGGCGCCTGACCCCTTCCACCTCCAGCAGGCCTTCGATGCTGAAGGCCAGCTTGAGGGGATCGTGGTCCCGGGACAGTGGCTTGACCCGCACGCCGGACAGCCTGGGCTCATAGGTTTCGATAAAGCCTTCGATCGCCTCTCGCGCCTGACTCAGCGCGTCGTGCAGGCTCAGGCGCATGTCGTTGAGATCCGGCAGCCCGTAGTCGGACAGTGTCTGCACACTGCCCGCCCGGGTGCTGAGCATCTTCGCCAGATGGGCAGCCACCGACGCCATGGCGGCCACTTCGCGACTCCAGCCGACGCGCTGCTCGGCCTCGCCGCTGAGGCGTTCGAAAAGGCTGCCGTATCGACGCATGGCTCAGCTCCTGCCCTATTCCTTGTCCAGCTTGCCCACCAGCGACAAGGTGAAGTCCGCCCCCATGTACTTGAAGTGCGGCCGCACGTTGAGGCTGACCCGGTACCAGCCCGGCTCACCCTCGACGTCGCTGACGATGATCTGCGCGGCACGCAGCGGGCGTCGGCCACGCACTTCGCTGCTGGGGTTCTCCTGGTCGGCCACGTACTGGCGGATCCACTTGTTGAGTTCCAGTTCCAGGTCGGTGCGCTCCTTCCAGGACCCCAGTTGCTCGCGCTGCAGCACCTTCAGGTAATGGGCCAGGCGGTTGACGATCATCATGTAGGGCAGCTGGGTACCAAGCTTGTAGTTGAGCTCCGCCGCCTTGCCCTCGGCGCTGATGCCGAAGAACTTGGGTTTCTGCACCGAACTGGCGGAGAAGAACGCGGCGTTGTCGCTGCCCTTGCGCATGGTCAGGGAGATGAAACCCTCTTCCGCCAGTTCGTACTCGCGCCGGTCGGAAACCAGCACCTCGGTGGGAATCTTGGTTTCGATCTCGCCCATGCTCTCGAAGTGGTGCAGGGGCAGGTCCTCCACCGCGCCACCGCTCTGCGGGCCGATGATGTTCGGGCACCAGCGAAACTTGGCGAAGCTGTCGGTCAGGCGAGTGCCAAAGGCGTAGGCGGTGTTGCCCCACAGGTAGTCTTCGTGGCTGTTGGCGACGTTTTCCTTGTAGACGAAGGATTTCACCGGGTTTTCTTCCGGGTCATAAGGGTTGCGCAACAGGAAACGCGGCAGGGTCAGGCCGATGTAGCGGGCATCCTCGGACTGACGGAAGCTCTGCCACTTGGCAAATTGCGGGCCTTCGAAGTGGTCCTTGAGATCCTTGAGGTCCGGCAGCCCGGTAAAGCTTTCCAGGCCGAAGAACTTCGGCCCCGCCGCAGCGATGAAGGGTGCATGGGACATGCAGGCCACGCTGGACACGTACTGCATCAGCTTCACGTCCGGCGAGCTGGGGGACATGAAGTAGTTGGCGATGATGGCCCCCACCGGCTGGCCACCGAACTGGCCGTATTCAGCGGTGTAGATGTGTTTGTAGAGGCCGGCCTGCATCACTTCCGGAGAGTCCTCGAAGTCGTCCAGCAGGTCCTGCTTGGAGACGTTGAGGATCTCGATCTTGATGTTCTCGCGGAAATTGGTGCGGTCCACCAGCAATTGCAAGCCACGCCAGGCCGACTCCAGCGACTGAAAGTCGGGATGGTGGAGGATCTCGTCCATCTGCTGGCTGAGCTTGGCGTCGATCTCGGCAATCATCCGATCGACCATGGCCTTCTTCACCGGCTCGCCGCTGTTCTGCGGTTTCAGCAACTCTTCTATAAAGGCCGAGACCCCGCGCTTGGCGATGTCATAGGCCTCGTCATCCGGGGTCAGGCGCGTCTCGGCGATGATGCTGTCGAGGATGCTGTATTCACTGCTGTCCTGGTGCTTCTGCTGTGCGGCACTGCTGCTCATGTTCGAGCTTCCTTGGCTGTTGAGGGCTCAGTCTTGCAGGGCGGGGGCGGCGTTCAGACCCAGTTCACCCAAGACTCGGTCCCGGGACTGGTCATCGGCGAGCACGCCTTCGATGGCTTTGCGAAAGGCCGGCGCGTTGCCCAACGGCCCCTTGAGCGCCACCAGGGCGTCGCGCAGTTCCATGAGTTTCTTCAGCTCCGGCACCTGCTCCACCAGGCTCGCGGGATTGAAGTCCTTAATCGAATCAACCCGCAGTTGCACCGCCAGCTCGTCGCTGCCGCCGTCGTCCTGCAGGCGATTGGGCACGCTCAGGGTCAGGCGCAGTTCCTGCTTGGCCAGGACCTCGTCAAAGGTCATCTTGTCGATGCTGATGGGTTTGCGATCCTCGACCTTGCGCTCGTCCAGGCGCTGGGTGTAATCGCCGATCGCCAGTAGCTTCAACGGCAGTTCGATTTCTTCCTGGGCGCCGCCGGTGGCGGGCTTGAACGTGACGTTGATCCGTTCCTTGGGGGCTACAGAGCCTTCTTTGGCCATGACACTTCTCCTTGGGATTGTTGGCCCTGGGGCCTATTCGAGTACCACCTCGAGATCGAGATGGCACAGCCTGCGGTAAACCTCTTCCTTGCGTTCGCGCACCGCGTGGTTCTGCGGCAACAGCTCGCAGCAGTTGTGCAGCAGCTGCAGCACCTCCAGCGCCAGTTGCGGCTCCCAGGCCTGCAGGCCCGAGTGCTGCAACTGCTGGTCGAGCGTCTCCAGTTGGGTCTTGGCCAGTTCGTACTTCTTGGCCGTGAAACACAGGCGCGCCAGGCTCAACTGCCAGAAGAACCGCACCCGCCCGCCCTGGGCGTTCTGCAGTCCCTGCTTGAGCACCTGCACCGCAGCCTTGAGGCCGTCCTTGCGCAGGGTCGGCAGCACCTCGTCCAGGGCCTCTTCCCAGGCCGGCAGGTGGCTGTCCGCTTCGACCTTGCGCGGCGCATCGGCACTTTGCAGATGGGGCAGGACCTGGGCGCTGACCCAGGCGCGAGTGGCCGGATCGGCAAAGGCCACACCATCATGGAAACGCAGTTCGATCAGCCCGGGCAGGCGTTGCAGCAGCAGGGCGAAATGGAACTCCACCTCGCGCATGGCCGACTCGGCATTGAGCTCCTGCAGGCACTCCCAGACCATGCGCTGGCCGTCGAACCAGAACGGCGCCCGGGCCAGACTGGCCTCCAGTTCCACCAGCAGGTCGGCGTACTGGCCCTGGGCGAAACGTTCCTGGTAGTGACGCAACTTGTCCGCCGGCAGCCCGCGCAAGGCGGTGACCTGCTCGGCATTGCGCTCGGGCACCGCATCGATGGCCAGCCACATCAGGGTGCGATTGAGGCGCAGGGCCCGTTGATCGGTGGCTTTCTGCCGCAGCCACCAGGCGCACAGCGGCCGAGCGTTGTCCTGCTGGGCGCGCAGGGCCTTGTGCGCGTCCTTTTCGTTATCGATGGGCGAGCCGGGGGTAAAGAGCTGCGCCGCCGCCTGCTTGACCTGGGCCACCACACTGCCCACGGCGCCGGGTTCAGGCTGCTGGTCCGCCGCCCGGGTGACCATGCCCTGCAGACGCCGGCAGATCGGCAGCAGCAAGGGCGCTTCGTCCCCCAGGTGCCGGGTCAGGATGCCGTCCAGCCCCTGGATCTGCTCCACCAGACGCCGAAACAGCGGCAGTTGCTCCTTGACCGGCACATCGTCGTCGAGGGCTTCCTGCAGGCGCGGCACCAGCCAGGCGATCGCCGCCGCACGGGTGCGCGGCTTGGCCGGGTGCACCTGCTGCCAATGGTGCTCGCACAGGTGGCGCAACAACCCCAGGCCCGCCAGCAGGCCAGGGAAAGACTCGCGCTGATGCAGGGCCCAGGTCAGCCAGGCGGCGACCCGCAGATCCTTGGATTGATCACGCAACAGGGCTTCGCTTTGCTCCTGGACCTTCAGCCAGTCGATCTGACCGTTGGCATGCAGCGACTGGGCTTTGCCCAGCTCGTTTTCCAGGGCTTCGTATTCGTTGGAGAAGCGCACGTCCTCGCCGGCGAAACTGTGCTCGTGCACCGGGGCCTGGGCGAGTTTGAGGTGATGGGAATACAACTTGCGCGAGTAGCTCATAGGTGGCCACTTTCCATGCCCGCCACCTTACTCAGACAGATGCGCTGATTACGCTCTTTATAGAAAAGTCTGACAGAGGTGGGAAACAAAGTGCGCACTGGAACTACCGGATATCCATTCAGGTGGCAAAACCCTAACGGAACACCTCAGGCAAAAATATAGGATTTTTCTTATATAGATTGATAAACCTCTAGTACAAATATGTTTAAGTTCTTATGCGCAACTTATTGCACAGTTATATTCAGGCTCATTCAACCAGCATTATTTGCAGCAACCCCGCTTGAACCACTGACGGCGCACGGGCCGCACGACCTCAATTGGCCCCGGACTTATCCGCGCTCAGCACTTTGCGCTGTTGCAGGTAAATAACTCCATCGCCGTCGAATGCGAGTACTTCGTTGGCACTCAAGGTTTCACCGTCGCCGCCCTCATATTTAAGCCAGCCTTCATCCCACAGGTGGCCACTTTCATACCGCACTTGAATGAAGTAATAAGGCGGCTCGGCGCGGGTGATTTCAATGTAATGCCCCCCATCGGCCGCGCCCTGCCACTGGGCATTGGGATGCTCGGCCAACCCATGGGCGGGAGCCTTGCTGAAGTCCATCAAGGCCACCCAAAGTGCAATCAGCACCAGCACCAGCGCCAGCCCGCCCACCGTCATCAGAAAACGCTTCAACCAGATCAATCCCTAATCTCCAGCACCTGGGCCGTTCATCGGCGGCCCGCTCGGGCCGGGGGCATTCTCTGCCCCAGCCACGCAACAGCGCAATAAAAAGCCCCCGGACAACTTGCCAGGCGCGGCCGGCCCCTGCAGCCTTGGCGCCTGAACGGTCCATGGACCACACGCCCTCGCCCCTCGACAACGGAAACACCTGACATGCGCATCACGCTCACCGCCCTCCACAGCGACCCGTCGTCTGCCTTGTGGGTCGACTTCCGCTGCGCGTTCGGCGAAGGCCGCGGCCAATGGCTGGGAGCGCCGCCCCAGGTGGCCCAGGAGCACGAAGTAGAGCTGAGTCTGGAGGATGAGTTCCGCTGGCAGCACAACCTGTGGGCCAGCGCCGGGCCTGAGCCGCAAATGACCAGGGACAAGGACGGACTGCACATCACCGGACAGTTGCTCCAGGTGGACGAGGACGGTGGCGCGGCCCTGGCCATCGGCGCCTCCATCATCCTGCTGAGCGTGCAGGGTTGCACCCGGCCGCTGCCCGGGTTTATCAGCCTGCTGGCCCGCCAAGTGAGCCTGCAACCGCTGGCGCTGTAAGCACCGCCGAGGCAGATCTGGGGCAAGCGCAAGCTTGGGAAGGGTGAAGCAGGAACATCGCCGAACGCGACAGAGGAAGGTGTTCGCCCAGTGCTCTGGCCTTGGCAATCCATGCACCGGTAAAGAGCCCTTGCACCGGGCGAACGCTTGGCATTCTAGTGCAACTGCCCGGGAATGTCCGTGGGCCGATTCTGAATAAAACTGCAACGCTGGACGCTGCCACGCACACCGCCGCTCAATACCCGGTCATCTCCAGATAGCCGCTGCCGCCGTGGCTGCCCTCCAGCGTGATCGGTCCTTCCCAGTAGGGAATGCTCAGCCGCATCCAGGACTGGGGATTCAAGGCCCGGGTCCTGATGTCCAGGCCCTTGTCGGGGATGCTCAATTGCCAGGCGATCGGCAGGCGCCGCCCCTCGACCTGAGCCGTATCCAGCGCCGTCATGCGGATCTGTTCCTGTGCCAGGTTCTGGGTGCTGCCGTCGGCATTGATCCAGGTGCCGGTGATATAGGGCGCGCGACTGTCCTGTCGGACCCGGAACAGCATCAGTCGTTCGCCGCTGTCCAGATGCAGGGAGAACCAGTCCCAACCGCTCTGATCGGCCGCCAGGGGCTGGCTGCTCCACTCCCGATCGAGCCAGGCCGGGCCGCTGACCTCGTACCACTGGCCGTCGATCTGCAACTGGCCCGAGGCCTGGAAAAACGGCTGGCTGTAGTAATAGGACGCCTGCCCCTGATCGGACTTGCGGCTGTAACCGCCCTCGCCCTGCAGTACCAAAGGCCGGCTGCTGGACAGTTGCAACCGATAGGCAAACCCCGGTCCGCTGGCCTGCACCTGCATCCGTGCCAGGGGATTGTCGCCGCTGGACAGGCTGCTCAGGCGCCAGTCATCGATCCAGGCCTGGAACGGCTGCGCCGTGACCCCGGCCTGCCCCACCCCGCCCCGGGCATAACGCTCGGCGGCATGATGGCTGCTGGCCGACGTCGCCGCCGCGTGCCCCAGCCAGACCAGCGGCGCACTCCAGCCGGGCTGCTCCGGCGCGGCGCGCAAGGCGCTGCGAAACAGCGTCCACTGCACGCCGAAGCGGCGGCCTTGAGCGTCCTTGAGGTCGGCGGTCAGGTACCACCACTCGATGCGAAAACCGTCGTGGGGACCATGATCGGCAGGAAAGCCGAACCTGCGCCCCGGCAGCACCGGGGCGAAGGCCGCGGCCTCATTGCCCAGCCCGGCAAACCCCTGGGGCGGCTCGGCGGCAGGTTCGCAACCGCCCAGCAAGGCCAGTAGCAGCCCCGCCAGAGCCCTGCTCAAGCGCTCAATCTTCATGGGCAAAGGTCCTCAACAGATCCGCCGGTTGGGCACGGTACAGGCGAAGCAGCGGCCAGGCCGAAGCCAGCAGGGTCGCCAGCATCGCCAGCCCCAGCAGTTGCACCAGCTGCCCGGGAAACACCCGCAGCGGCAGACGCCAGCCAAAGGCCTGGACGTTGATCACAGTGTCCAGGCACCAGGCCAGGACAATCCCCAAGGGCAGCGCCAGGACCAGAGTGAGCAAGGCCAGCAGCCAGGTCTGGGCCAGGTTCAGCAGCAGCAACTGACGCCGCCCCACGCCCAGGGCCCAGAGCGGCGCCAACTGGCCCAGGCGGCTCTGGCTCTGGGTCAGCAGGCTGATGAACAGCGCCACCCCGGACACCCCCAGGGTCAGGCTGTTGAGCGCCGCGGTGGCGGCGAAGGTGCGTTCGAAGACCTGTTGCGACCAGCCCTTGAGCCGGGCCTGATCGACGACCCGACTGTCATCCAGGTGAAATTGCCGTTGCAGGGCGCCGACCAGCGCCGGCACCGCCGCCGGCGCAAGGCGCAGGTTGAAGCGGTTTGGCGTCAAGTCCGGCCAGTACCGCAGCAGGTGCTCGACGTTCACCAGCAGGTGCCCCCGGGGATTGCCGTAATCGGCGTAGATCCCCACCACCTGTGGTGTCCACTGCCCTTGCGGCACCGACAGTTCCAGGCGATCGCCGACCCGCAGCTTGAGCCGCCGGGCCAGCTGCTCGCTGAGCATCAGGCTGTCCTCGGCCGCCAATCGCGCCCAGGGATCGGCGCCCGCCGCCTCCAGCAACGGCCAGTGCTCACGGTAGCTGTCATGCTCGACCACCCCGTACAGGTCCGCCGGCCAGCCCTGGATCTGCAACGCCACTTGCCAACTGGGCAACAGCGCCGTCACCTGGGGCTGCAACGCCAGCCAGTCGCGCAGCTGCCGGGCCTGTTCGGGGGTTTGCGGATTGACGTACAGCTCGGCGCTCAAGCGTTGCTCCAGCCAGTCGTTGAAAGTCTCGCGAAAACCCGCGGTCATGCTGCCAGCGCCGATATTCGCCGCCAGGGCCAGCAGTAGCGCCATCAAGGCCAGGCTCAGGGCTGGCAACTGTTGTCGGCAATCGGCGAGAAACCACTGCCCCAGCACCCCGCGACTGCGCCCCAGCAAGCCGCCCAGCACCGCATCGAGCAGCACCGGCAGGCCCAGGGCGGCCTCCAGCAGCAAGGCCGCCATCAACACGAAGCCACTGGCCAGGCTGTCACCCCATTGCCAGGCCGCCAGGGCCACCAGCACCGCCAGGCCAGCCACCACGCCCTGACGGCGCAGCCAACGGGCATGGGCCTGATGCCAGGCCTGGGGATTGGCCAGGGCCAACAGCGGCAGGCGCGCCGCCCGCAGCAGGCTGGCGCCACCGGCCAGCAAGGCGCCCAACAGGCTCAGGCCGATACCGCTGAACCACCACCAGGGACTCAGGCTCAACTGCCCCGCCACTTGCGCGCCGTACAAACCCCGCAGGCTGGCGGCCACGTCCGGCAGCAACACGCCAGCCAGCCAGTAGCCGCTGACCACTCCCGCCACCGCACCCAACAGCGCCAGCCCTCCCAGCTCCAGGCTCAGGCAGAGGATCAGCAAGCGCGCACTGACCCCGCAGGCCCGCAAGGTGCGCAGCAAGCCCCGCCGCTGTTCCAGGGCCAGGCCGATGGCGGCATGCACGATAAACAGCCCGACCGCGAAGGACAGGAACCCCAGGGCATCCAGGTTCAGGTGAAAACTCTCGGTCAGGCGCGCCAGATCGCCCTGTGCCTGCCCCTGGCGCAACACCAATTGCCCCCTCAGGGCCTCGGGCAACGGCGGCGCGCTGGCGGCAAACTCCCTGGGCAGCAACAGCCGGCTCAACTGCCCGGGCTGGCCCAGCACCTGCTGGGCAAAGCCGATGTCCATCAACAGCACTCCCGGGGCCATGTCCGCCCGCACCCGCAGCGGCGGCAAACGCTGGCCGTTGAGTGCCGAGGGCTGCTCGCCCGGTTGCAAGCCCAGGCTGGCCAGGGTTTGTGGCGCCACCCAGGTCACCCCCGGCGGGCTGAAGAATTCGACCATCTGCTGCAGCGCCAGCGTCTGCCCGGCCACCGCGGCACCGGCAGGCAGGGATAACGGCTCGATGCCCATCACTTGCAGGGACAGGTCGTCATGGCCCGGCAACTGCAGGCGCCCCTGCAGCACCGGCGACACCGGCCAGCCGGCCCGGCGCAGGTCGACGAACCACTGCTGGGCAACACTGGCGCCACTGGGGCTGCTCAGGCTGGCCTGGGGCTCGCCGCCGATCAGTTGGCTGGCCCGCGCATAACTGTCCCGGGCCTGGCTGTTGAGGGCCAGTACTCCGGTCAACAGGCTGGTGGCCAGCCACAGCCCGGTGAGCACGCTGAAAAACTGCAGCGGATGCCGACGCCAATGGCTCAGCAACGCCTGCAGCGCCGTCACCAGGACCCGCATCTCAACCCCCGACCGGGTCGGCCAGACGACCCCGATGCAGCACCACGGTCTGTTGCAGGCGGCTGGCCACCCGCTGGCTGTGGGTGACCATCAGCAGGCTGGTGGGGCTGTCGGCCAACAGCTCCAGGAGCAAATCCAGCACCTCGTCGCTGGTGGCTTCGTCGAGGCTGCCGGTGGGTTCGTCCGCCAGCAGCAACCCGGGTTTCGCCGCCAGGGCCCGGCCCAGGGCAACCCGCTGCTGCTGGCCGCCGGAGAGCTGCTCCGGATAGCGCCGCAGCAGCTCCCCCAGGCCCAGGCGCGCCACCAGCTTCGCCTGCCACAGCGGATCGAAGCGCCCGGCCAGGCGCGCCTGGAAGCTCAGGTTGTCTTCCACCCGCAGGCTGCTGATCAGATTGAACTGCTGGAACACCAGGCCCACTTCAGTACGGCGCCAGTCGGCGCGCTGGCCCTCGGTCATCTGCTCCAGGTGCTGCCCGCCGATGCGGATGCTGCCGGCGTCGACCCGATCGAGCCCGGCGATCAGGTGCAGCAAGGTGCTCTTGCCACTGCCCGACTCGCCCATCAGCGCCAGACTGCTGCCGCGCTGCAGCTGCAGGTCCACGCCCTGCAGCACCGCCAGCGGGCCCTGGGGCGTGGAGTAACGCTTGAAGACGCCTTGTACCTGCAGCATGGGCTGATTCGTCCGAGCAGAGAGGGAGCCAAGGATAGCCTGCGCAGCAGCGCCCCTATCGGGGCGTGCCGGTGAAATATAGTATTGCGCCACTTTTTTCTGGCAGGACGCACAGATGAACTACACCCAGGCCCAATTGAAGTACCGGCTGCAGATCGCCGCAGGCACATTGCTGTTCACCGGCGCGCTGATTTCCACGCTGTTCTCCACCCTGAAAATGCTCCACTGGCGCCTGGACAGCTACACCGCCATGGCGAGCACCATCAACCGCCCGATTCAGCAGTTCACCCTCATGGTTTCGGAAAACACCCGGGCCCTGGACTGGTTCTGGGACAACAGCCCGACACCCAGCTTCATCGACCTGAGCTACTCCTCCCACTGGAAGTTCCTGCTGATCTACCTGCTGATCTTCGTCGGCGCCGCCCTGTTCGCCTCGGGCCGGACGCTGATGCGCAAAGTCGAGGCCGTGGAACCGCTGATCGAGGCCCAGCTCAACGCCCCGGTCGAGGACGGCATGCCCGCCAGGACCCTGCAACAGCTGGAGGAGTCGACCCTGGTGGAGGCCGCGCCAGCGTTCTTCAGCCAGACCCGCCTGCTGGTGGTCTGGCCCCTGGGCGGCGCCGCGATCTACCTGGGCCTACTGTGGCTGCTGGGCATCCTCTGAGCCCGGCGCCGGCTGATCGAGCAGCGCCTCGGCCACTGGGTACTTGACCAGCACCCGGTTGCGATACAGGCATTCCTGGCGCAGCAGCTCGGCGTCCTGGCCCTTGGTGCGAATGTCGCGCCAGATCTGGTTCTCGCGGTACACCCGGGTGCCCTCGCGCACAAAGCGATGGGCCCGCTGATAGACGTGATAACGATGCTCGCGCGGCCGCTCGCAGAGCAGCTCGCCCTCCAGCTGCTGCGCCCCCACATGCAGCTTGAGCTGCAAGGTCTGCGGCCCGGGGTTGTACAGCACCAGGTCGATGTAGTTGTAGAAGATCGCCGCGCCGGAACCGAAGGGCAGCACCCGGCCCTCGTCGGGGAACGGGTCGAAACTGTGGTTGGCCCGCTCCACCACCTCAAGCGGCGAGTGAATCGCCATCCAGTGAATCAGGTTGCTCAACTGGCAGATGCCACCGCCGATGCCGCTGCGGGCCTCGCCGAACGACAGCTCCATGCCCTCGACAAAACCACGCCGGCGACTGGGCCGGCCCACCAGCTTGCAGAAGGAGAAATACTCGCCGGGGGCAATGCGCACGCCATCGATGCAGGCCACCGCCAGCTTGAGGTTGATCACCTTGTTGTGCTGCAGCGCCAGGTCGGAATCGCCCAGGGTGCGAATCAGCTTCGAGGTGTGCTTGATCAGCCGATGGGGCAAGCGCGGGCTGCCGCCCTCGGGCCGGGCGTAACGGCGCCCGGAACAGCGCCAGGCCAGGTGGCGCATCAGGCGTTTCTGGCGCACCCGCAGCCAGTACAGCAGCGGGTGGTACGAGGACAAGGGTTTCATCGATGGGTCAACGGCGGCCCGGCGCACTGGCGCAGGAGCCGGCTTCGTCCTTGAAAAAAAGAGCGGCATCTTAGCGGCAAGCCTGCGCCCATGCCAGAAGCCCCGCACCCGACCGCCCGTACTGAAATGCCCGGTACCGCTGGCCCGGCCCTAGCCCAGCAACTGGCTGAGCACGGCCCGCAGCTTACCCGGCTTCACCGGTTTGTTGAGCAGCGGCGCCCCCAGTTGCTGCAACGCCCGGCGACACTGGTCGCTGCGGTCGGCGGTGATGATCACCGCCGGCAGCGGCTGCTGGAAATGCTCGCGCAAGTGCTGCACCACCTGGCACCCGGTGACCCCGTGATCCAGGTGAAAATCCGCCAGGATCAGTTCCGGCGCCCGGCCCTGGAGCACCGCCAGGGCGGCCGCCTGATCGGTGGCGATGAGCACTTCGCAGCCCCACTGCCCGAGCAACGCGGCCATGCTTTCAAGGATGCTCAGCTCGTTGTCCAGCACCAGCAAACGCCGCCCTGGCAGCGGGTTGCCGGTGCCCGGCTGCGGCGCCTGCAAGCTGATGGGCAACGGCACCCGGGCCGCCAGGGGCACCTCGATGCTGAACCGCGAACCGCGTCCCGGCCACGATTGCACCTGTACCCGGTAACCGAGAATCTTGGCGATGCGCTCGACGATCGCCAGCCCCAGGCCCACCCCCTTGCGGTCGGCGGCGCGCCCCACATCCAGCTGGTTGAATTCCAGGAAGATCGACTCCAGGCGGTCGGCGGCAATGCCGCGCCCGGTGTCCCACACCTCCAGTCGCAACTGCTCGCCCCGGCGCCGCGCCGCCAGCAGAATGCTGCCGCGCTCGGTGTAGCGGCAGGCATTGCTGAGGAAGTTGCGCAGAATCCGCGTCAGCAGCCGCAGGTCGGTGAACAGGGCGAAGTCACCGAACTTCACCCGCAGCTCCAGGCCCGCCGCCTCGGCCACCGACTGGAACTCCGAAACCAGCGGCGCGAGCAATTCATCCAGGCGATAGACCGCCGGGTCCGGCTTGACCGCGGCCTGATCGAGCCTGGAGATGTCCAGCAGATCGGTGAGCAGGTCCTCGGCGCCTTCCAGGGCCTGGTGGGTGCGCTCCACCAGCAGTTGCTCGGCCGCTGGCAGACGCCGCTCGCGCAGGGTGGAGATCAGCAGGCGCGCGGCATTCAAGGGTTGCAACAGGTCGTGGCTGGCGGCGGCCAGGTACTTGTCCTTGCTGCGGTTGGCCGCCTCGGCGGCGTCCCGGGCCTCGCGCAGGTCGCGCTCGATACGCTCGCGCCGGGCGATCTGCTGTTGCAGGTTGCGGTTGGCTTCCAGCAGTTCATCGGTGCGCGCAGCAACCCGCTGCTCCAACTGGTCGTTGAGCTGCTCCAGATGCTGCTGGGCCAGCTTGCGCTCGGTGATGTCGGCGACGAACCCCTCCACCAGCCCGTCCTGGTCGGGCTTGAGCAGCAGGTTCATCAGCACGTCGATGCTGCTGCCGTCCTTGCGTCGCAACTGGGTTTCATAACCCAGCAGGCTGCGCTGGCTTTGCAACTGCTCGCCAATGACCGCCAGTTCCGCGGCGCCGCCGACGAACAGATTGCCCGCCAGGTCGGCCAGGGAAAACAGCACTTCCTGCGGGTCCTGATACCCCAGCATACGCGCCAGGGCCGGGTTGGCCGCGCGCAGGCCGGCCTGCAGGCTGGCCTGGAAGATCCCGTGCACCGCGTGCTCGAACAGCCACTTGTAGCGGTTGCGTTCGGTTTCCAGGTCTTCCAGGCGCGCCGCCAGTTCCGGGTAGTGGCTCTTGCGCGCCGAGTGATTGCCCAGCCCCAAGAGCCCGGCCAGGGCCCGTTGCTGGTCGTCAGAGGGCCTCGCCATACACCACCTCGACATCACGCTGGCTGGATTCGCGAGGGTTGGTGAGGATGCACGGATCATCCATCGCATGCTGGGAAAGGAACGGAATGTCGCTGCTGCTGACCCCATGCAGGCCCAGGGTTTCGTGGAAGCCGATGGCGTGCTTGAGGGCGATCAGATGCTCCACCAGGCGCCCACAGATCTGCCGCTGGTTGAGCCCGCGGCAGTCGATGCCGAAGGTTTCGGCGATCACCTTGAAACGCTCCGGCGCCGCGCTGTAGTTGAAGGCCACCACATGCTCCACCAGCACCGCGTTGCACAGCCCGTGAGGCAGGTCGAGAAAGCCTCCCAGGCTGTGGGACATGGCATGCACCGCGCCGAGAATCGCGTTGGAGAACGCCAGCCCGGCCTGCATGCTGCCGAGCATGATCTGCTCGCGCAGGGCGATGTCCCCGGGGTTGGCGATCATCTGCACCAGGTTGCCGTTGATCAGGCGCATGGCTTCCAGGGCATGGGGATCGGTGAGCGGCCCGCGGCCGGTGGAAACGAAAGCCTCGATCGCGTGCACCAGGGCGTCGATGCCGGTGCAGGCGGAGAGAAACGGATCCATGCCCAGGGTGGTTTCCGGGTCGATCAGCGACACATCCGGCACCACCGCCTTGCTGACGATGGAGAACTTCATCCGTTCCTGCTGGTTGGAGATGATGACGAACTGCGAGACGTCCGCCGAGGTGCCGGCGGTGGTGGGAATCATGATCAGGGGCGGGCTCGGCACGCGGATCATGTCCACCCCTTCGAACTCCAGGATGCTGCGCCCGTGGGCCACCACGATGCCGATGCCCTTGCCGCAATCCATGGGGCTGCCGCCGCCGACGGCGACAATCACATCGCAGGCGTTTTCGCGGTAGACCTCGGCGCCCTGCATCACCTCCTCCACCCGCGGGTTGGGCGACACCTGGCTGTACAGGCAATAGTCGACGCCCTGGGCCTGGAGGCTGGCCTCGACGTCGGCGACCCAACCGGCGGCGATCACCCCGGGGTCGCTGACCACCAGCACCTTGCGCGCACCGAAGGTCTTCGCATAGTTGCCGACGTTATGCCGGCAACCGGCGCCAAAGATGATTTCCGGAGACACGAACTTGCGCAGCAGACTGAGATTCTGGCTCATGGCGGCAGCCTGTTTTCTTATTGTTCTGAAAGGAGAACGCCAGCCTAAAGCATCCGTTGCTGAAAGCAATCCGACCATTGGGTGGTGGTGATCCGCCCCTGCGTGCCGGCGAAAGCGATCTCGCGCGCCCAACGCACTGTAGGAGCCGGCTTGCCGGCGAAGGCGGTCATGCGGGCCCCTTCGCCAGCAAGCTGGCTCCTACGGTGTGCGGTGTGCGGTTCGCGGCATACGGCGTGCGATAT